>DATKHR010000027.1:0-16738 GCA_035510155.1 Vicinamibacterales bacterium | reverse complement strand
CGCATCGCCGTCCCGGCGCTTGATCAGCCAAGTGCCATCCTGAGCAACCAGAAAGTACGTGTAGCTCTGCTTGGCGTTGTCGAGATTGCTGCCGCCGAAGATGAGGCCGTAATAGTTCGTGTGGCCGCTCGGCTTCTGCAGCACGAACGTGCCCTTGACGGCATAGGCGCCGCTTGCCGTGTTGGCGGGGTTCCAGTACACGGCGGCTTGGGGGTTGGTCGCGTGAAAACCGGACCCCATGGTCACAAACTTGATCGAGCCGGCGCCGTCCGGATCAGTGGCGCTCGTGCTGCGGTCGGCCCGCACCATCCAGCCCTTCGGCGCCTGTGCAGCGAGCGGCGCCGCAAACGGAGCCATGGCGAGCGACGCGACCAGGATCTTCAGGAACGAACGTTTCATGAGCATGTCTCCTGAGTAGATTCTACCGCGTGGAAGGCGGCGGGAAGCGGCAGCAACGGCTCTCGGCCCGGCGGCAGAGCGACGACGGATGTCGCGCAAAAACGGACGTCGGTTCAAACAAAAAAAGGGCGACGACCTTTCGATCGTCGCCACAAAGCCGCCCCCCTTCGGAGAGTCGGACGCTGGTTGTCTGAAACGCGCGGGACTACTCCGCGAGATCCGGCGTCTTCGGCACCAGCGCCTCGTCCGGCTCCACGAAGTACTCCATGTCCCGTTCCAGCTCCAACTCGTCGTCGGTCGGCTGGATGGGCGCAGGCGGCGGCGGCGGCTCGTCGGGCGGGATCCGCACGTTGCGGTAGTACTCGAACCCCGTGCCGGCCGGAATCAGGCGGCCCATCGTGACGTTCTCTTTCAGGCCGCGGAGGTGATCGACCTTCCCGGAGATGGACGCTTCAGTGAGCACGCGCGTCGTCTCCTGGAACGACGCGGCCGAGATGAACGAGTCGGTCGAGAGCGACGCCTTGGTGATCCCGAGCAGGAGCGGCCGGCCCTGCGCCGGACGGCCACCGTCGGCAATCACCCGCTCGTTCTCCTCGAGGAACCGGAACTTGTCGACCTGCTCGTCGATCAGGAACTCCGTGTCCCCGACGTCCTCGATCTTCACCCACCGCATCATCTGACGCGCAATCGTCTCGATGTGCTTGTCGTTGATGTTGACGCCCTGCAGCCGGTAGACCTCCTGAATCTCGTTCACGAGGTACGATTGCAGCGCCTTCTCGCCGAGGACGTTCAAGATGTCGTGCGGATTCGACGGCCCATCCATCAACGGTTCGCCCGCCCGGACCCGCTCGCCTTCCTGAACGTTGACGTGCACGCCGCGCGGCAGCGCGTACTCGCGCGGCTCCGCACCGGGTTCGTCGGGAACGATGATGATCTTCCGCTGACCCTTGACGATACCGCCGTGCTTGACGACGCCGTCGATTTCCGTGATCACCGCGGTCTCGCGCGGCTTCCGCGCCTCGAAGAGCTCCACGACGCGCGGCAGACCGCCCGTGATGTCCTTCGTCTTCGTCGTTTCGCGGGGGATCTTGGCAAGGACGTCGCCCGCCGAGACGTTCTCGCCGTCCTGGACCATCAGGTGCGCATGCACCGGCATGTGGTACTTGCGCGGATTCGGGCTCTTCCCCCGGATCTCGATGGCCGGCTGCTTTTTCTCGTCCGGCGAGTCGACGATGATGAGGCGCGAGAGGCCCGTGACCTCGTCGACTTCCTCGTGCACCGTGATGCCCTCAAGGATGTCCTTGAAGCGGATCTGCCCCGATTCCTCGGTGAGGATCGAGAAGGTGTACGGATCCCACTCGACCAGCACCTGGCCCTGGGTGACCGCCTGGCCGTCCTTGACCTTCAAGCGCGCGCCGTACACGATCGGATACCGCTCGCGGTCGCGCCCCTTCGCGTCCTGGATGACGAGCGACCCGTTGCGGTTCATCACGACGAGCCCGCCGTCCTTCGCCTCGACGACCTGCATGCCCTGGAACCGCACCGTGCCATCGTGACGCGCTTCGAGCGTCGACTGCTCGCTGACGCGTGACGCGGTTCCACCGATGTGGAAGGTTCTCATCGTGAGCTGCGTGCCGGGCTCGCCGATCGACTGCGCGGCGATGACGCCCACCGCCTGACCGAGCTCGACCGTCTTGCCGGTCGCGAGGTCGCGGCCATAGCACTTCGCGCACACGCCGCGACGCGACGTGCAGGTCAGAACCGACCGGATCTTCACTTTCTCGATGCCGGCGTCCTGGATGTCCGACGCGAGGTCTTCGTCGATCTCGTCGTTGACGTCCACGATGGTGGCGCCGCTGAACGGATCGGTGATCTTCTCGAGCGTGACGCGCCCGATGATGCGGTCGCGCAGCGGCTCGATGATCTCACCCGACTCGACGATCGCGCGCGCCTCGATGCCGTCGAGCGTTCCGCAGTCGATCTCCGAGATGATCACGTCCTGCGCGACGTCGACCAGACGCCGCGTCAGGTAGCCGGAGTCCGCCGTCTTGAGCGCCGTGTCGGCGAGACCCTTCCGCGCGCCGTGGGTCGAGATGAAGTAGTGCTGCACCTCGAGGCCTTCCCGGAAGTTCGCCGTGATCGGCGTCTCGATGATCTCGCCCGACGGCTTCGCCATCAGCCCGCGCATGCCGGCCAGCTGGCGGATCTGCTGCTTCGACCCGCGTGCGCCTGAGTCAGCCATCACGTAGACCGGGTTGAACGTCCGGCCTTCCTTGTCGATCGCTTCCATCTCGCCGAACATCGCGTTGGCGATCTCTTCGGTTGCCTCCGACCAGATCGCGATGACCTTGTTGTAGCGCTCGCCGTTGGTGATCGCCCCTTCCAGGTACTGCGATTCGACGCGAATGACCTCCTCGCGCGCCTTGCTGACGAGCGCCGCTTTTTCCTTCGGGATGATGAGGTCGTCGATGCCGATCGACAGGCCCGACCGCGTCGCATACGTGAACCCGAGGTGCTTGAGCGCATCGAGCATCTCGACCGTCCGTTCGAGGCCGAACTTCAGGTAGCAGCTCTGCACGAGCTGCTGGAGCCCTTTCTTCTTCAACAGTCCGTTGACGAACGGCATGTCGTGCGGAATCGACTGGTTCAGGATGACCCGCCCGACTGTCGTGTTGATGATCTTGTTCTGCACGTTCTGCACTTCCGTGTGCAGCACGTCCTGATCGTCACGCGCGGCGGTCAGATCCTGCAGCGCGCCGCTGTAGCGCAGCCGGATCGGCGACAGCGTCTCCAGCTCGCCCGCCTCGAGCGCCAGCATCACATCGTCTGCGTTCCCGAACGCCCGCCCCTCGCCCTTCGCGCCGGACTTGGCTTTCGTCAAGTAGTAACAGCCGAGCACGATGTCCTGCGACGGGATCGCGATGGGCGCGCCGTGCGCAGGCGACAGGATGTTGTTGCTCGAGAGCATCAGCACCGACGCCTCGATCTGCGCCTCCGGCGACAACGGGATGTGGACCGCCATCTGGTCCCCGTCGAAGTCCGCGTTGAACGCTGTGCAGACCAGCGGATGGATCCGGATCGCCTTCCCCTCAACGAGGACCGGCTCGAATGCCTGAATGCCCAGACGGTGCAGCGTCGGCGCCCGGTTGAGGAGGACAGGATGCTCGCGGATCACTTCCTCGAGCACGTCCCACACTTCCGGACGCTGAAGCTCGACCATTTCCTTTGCCTGCTTGATGGTCTGAACGAGCCCGCGCTCCTCGAGCTTGTTGTAGATAAACGGCTTGAACAGCTCGAGCGCCATCTTCTTCGGCAGCCCGCACTGATGAAGCTTCAGCTCCGGCCCGACCACGATGACGGACCGGCCCGAGTAATCGACGCGCTTGCCGAGCAGATTCTGACGGAACCGGCCCTGCTTGCCTTTGAGGGTATCGGAGAGCGACTTCAGCGGACGGTTGTTCGCCCCGCGCAGCACGCGACCGCGGCGGCCGTTATCGAACAGCGCATCGACCGCTTCCTGCAGCATGCGCTTCTCGTTGCGGATGATGACGTCGGGCGCCTTCAGCTCGATCAGTTTCTTCAACCGGTTGTTGCGGTTGATGACGCGCCGATAGAGATCGTTGAGATCCGAGGTCGCGAACCGGCCGCCGTCGAGCGGCACGAGCGGCCTGAGCTCGGGCGGGATGACCGGAATCACGTCGAGAATCATCCACTCCGGGCGGTTGCTGGACTTCCGGAACGAGTCGACGACCTTCAGGCGCTTGGCGAACTTCAGCTTCTTCTGCGCCGACGACTCCGCCTTCATCTTGTCGCGCAGCTCGATCGCGAGCCGGTCGACGTTCACGCGCTTCAGCAGCTCCTTGATCGCTTCGGCGCCCATCTGCGCCTTGAACCGGTGCTGCCATTCTTCGCGCGCCTTCCGGTACTGCTCCTCGTTCAAGAGCGAGTTCTGCTTGAGGTCACTGTCGCCCGGATCGACGACGACGTAGGCCTCGAAATACAGCACCCGCTCGAGATCGCGCAGCGAGATATCGAGCAGATGCCCGATGCGGCTCGGGAGCCCCTTGAAGAACCACACGTGGCTCACCGGCGTGGCGAGCGCGATGTGGCCCAGGCGCTCGCGGCGGACTTTCGCCTGGGTGACCTCGACCCCGCACTTGTCGCAGATGACCCCGCGATGCTTCATGCGCTTGTACTTCCCGCACAAGCATTCCCAGTCGGTAATCGGTCCGAAGATCTTGGCGCAGAACAGACCGTCCCGCTCGGGCTTGAACGTCCGGTAGTTGATCGTTTCCGGCTTGGTGACCTCGCCGTGCGACCACGACAGGATCTTGTCGGGTGACGCGAGGCTGATGCGAATCGCGTCGAAATCGCTCGTGAGCGCGCCTCTTTCGTGGAAACTTGGTCTCATTAATGTTTCCTTCTTGTTACACTTCCTCGAGCACCGGCTGTGGAGCAGCCTCCAGCGGCTTCTTCTTCGTCTTCATCAGCTCGACATCCAGGCAGAGCGACTGCAGCTCGCGGATGAGCACGTTGAACGACTCCGGCAGGCCGGCCGTGAACGACGCGTCGCCCTTGACGATCGCCTCGTAGATCTTGGCCCGCCCCGTGACATCGTCGGACTTGGCGGTGAGCAGCTCCTGGAGAATGTGCGCGGAGCCGTAAGCTTCGAGCGCCCACACCTCCATTTCTCCGAACCGCTGTCCGCCGAACTGCGCCTTGCCGCCGAGCGGCTGCTGGGTGATGAGCGAGTACGGCCCGATCGACCGCGCGTGGATCTTGTCGTCGACCAGGTGCGACAGCTTCAACATGTAGATGTATCCGACCGTCACGTCCTGCTCGAACGGCTCGCCGGTCATGCCGTCGTAAAGCCGCGTCTTGCCGCCCTTCGGCAGACCCGCCCGGTCCAGCCAGTTCTTGATCTCACCTTCCGTTGCACCGTCGAACACGGGCGTCGCGAAGTAGAGGCCGAGCGCGTGCGCGGCCCATCCGAGGTGCGTCTCCAGAATCTGACCGACGTTCATGCGCGACGGCACGCCCAGCGGGTTGAGCACGATCTCGACCGGTGTGCCGTCGGGCAGGTGCGGCATGTCCTCTTCGGGAAGGATGCGCGCGATGACGCCTTTGTTGCCGTGGCGGCCGGCCATCTTGTCGCCGACCGACAGCTTGCGCTTCATCGCGACGTAGACCTTGACCAGCTTGATGACGCCGGGCGGCAGCTCATCGCCGCGTCGAATCTTCTCCTTCTTCTCCTCGAAGAGATTCCGGATGACCTCCACCTGGCGCTCGGTCCGCTCCTCGAGGTCCCGCAGCTCATCCTCGAGCCGAGCGTCGTCGGTCGCGATCTTGACGCGGATCATCGTCGAGTACGGCATCTCCTGCAGGATGTCCTGCGTGAGCAGCGTGCCCTTCTTGAGCAGCCGGTCCCGGCCGTACTCGTCGAACAGGTCGGACCGGAGCTCCTGGCCATTGAGCATCATGACGATCCGCTTCTTGATCTCCTCGTGGAGGATGCGGATCTCGTCCTGAAGGTTCTTCTCCATCATGTCGAGCTCTTCCTGCTCGATCGCCTTGGCCCGGTCGTCCTTCTCGATGCCCTTGCGGGAGAAGATCTTGACGCCGACGATGATGCCCTCGATCCCGGGCGGGCAGATGAGAGACGCGTCGCGCACGTCGCCCGCCTTCTCGCCGAAAATCGCGCGGAGCAGCTTCTCTTCCGGCGTCAGCTGCGTCTCGCCCTTCGGCGTGACCTTGCCGACCAGGATGTCGCCCGGTTTGACGTTCGCGCCGATTCGGATGATGCCGCTCTCGTCGAGATCGCGCAGGAACCCCTCCGACACGTTCGGAATGTCGCGCGTGATCTCTTCGGGTCCGAGCTTGGTGTCGCGCGATTCGATCTCGAACTCTTCGATGTGGATCGACGTGTAGTAGTCGTCCTTCACCATCCGCTCCGAGACCAGGATCGCGTCCTCGAAGTTGTAGCCGCGCCACGGCATGAACGCCACCAGGACGTTTCGGCCGAGCGCGAGCTCGCCCAGCTCCGTGCACGGTCCGTCGCCGAGCACCTGCCCCTTGTGCACCTTCTGGCCGACCCGCACGATCGGCTTCTGGGTGATGCAGGTGTTCTGGTTGGACCGCTTGAACTTCGTCATGGGGTAGATGTCGGCGCCCATCTCCTTGCCGTCTTCAGTCTCGCTCTCCACGCGCACGACGATGCGCTGGGAGTCGACGTAGTCGATGGCGCCGGATCGCCGCGCGACGATGACCGCGCCCGAATCGCGCGCGGTGATGTACTCCATGCCCGTGCCGACAAACGGCGCCCGGGCCCGCAGGAGCGGCACGGCCTGGCGCTGCATGTTTGACCCCATCAGGGCGCGGTTCGCGTCGTCGTTCTCCAAGAACGGAATCAGCGACGCCGCCACCGACACGAGCTGTTTCGGCGACACATCGATGAACTGGATGCTGTCGCGCGGCGCGAGCAGGAAGTTGCCCGCCTGTCGCGCGTTGACGCGCTCCTGGGTCAGCCGGCCGTCCTCGTCCACGGCCGAGTTCGCCTGCGCGATGATGTACTGATCCTCCTCCCACGCGGAGAGATAGAACGAATGGGGCTCGACCTCGACCCCCTTCTTCTTGGACCGCCCTTCCTCGTTCACCATCTCCGCGGCCTCGACGATGTCGCCGACCTTGTACTTGGTGCCGGCGGCGTTGGTGACGATGACGTAGTCGGTGACGCGGCCGTCCTTCACTTTTCGGTACGGCGACTCGATGAAGCCGAACTCATTGATGCGCGCGTAGCACGACAGCGAGGAGATGAGCCCGATGTTCGGCCCTTCCGGCGTCTCGATTGGACAGATCCGGCCGTAGTGGGTCGGATGCACGTCGCGAACCTCGAAGCCGGCGCGCTCTCGCGAAAGGCCGCCCGGCCCGAGCGCCGAGAGCCGCCGCTTGTGCGTGATCTCCGACAGCGGATTGGTCTGGTCCATGAATTGCGACAGTTGGGACGACCCGAAGAACTCGCGAATCGCGGCCATGACCGGCTTCGCGTTGATGAGGTCGTGCGGCATCGCGGTCGCCATTTCCTGGTAGACCGACATCTTTTCCTTGATCGCCCGCTCCATCCGGACGAGGCCGATCCGGAACTGGTTCTCGAGGAGCTCGCCGACCGACCGCACGCGGCGGTTGCCGAGATGGTCGATGTCATCGACGTTGGCCGGGTTGCGGCGCAGCTTGAGCAGGTACTTGATGACCTCGTAGAAGTCCTGCGGGTGCAGGATCTTCTCGTCGAGCGGGGTGTTCAGCCCGAGCTTCGTGTTGAGCTTGAGCCGTCCGACGCGCGAGAAGTCGTACTTCTGCGGATTGAAGAACATGTTCTCGAAGAGCGATCGCGAGCTGTCGAGCGTCGGCGGGTCGCCCGGACGGAGACGGCGGTAGATCTCAATCAAGGCTTCTTCGTGCGTATGGATCGGATCCTTCTTGAGCGTCTGGCTGATGATCGAGCCGACCTCGTCGCGCTCGGGGAAAAACACGTCGATACGGTCGACGTTCTTCTCCTGCGCCATCGAGATCACTCGAGGCGTGAGCTCTTCGTTCGCCTCGAGGATGACTTCCCCCGTTGCCGGGTCGATGACGTCCGCGGCGGCGAAGGCGCCCTCGAGCTCGGCATCCGAGATCTCGACCGCTTCGACGTTGGCCTTCTTCAGCGCATCGATGGCATTGCGCGTGATCTTCTTGCCCGACTGGATCGTGAACTCGCCGCCGGGCACCTGGATCTCGGTCGCGGCGCGGAGCCCCACCAGGCTGTCCTGCACAGCCCAGTAGATCTTGCCCCCTTTGATGTGGAGCTTGTCGACGCTGTAGAACGCCCTGATGATCTCGTCGGCGCCTCGCAGGCCGAGCGCGCGCAGGAACACGGATGCGAGAAACTTGCGCTTCCGGTCGATGCGCACGTAGAGGAGATTCTTCGTGTCGTACTCGAATTCCACCCACGATCCGCGGTACGGGATGATCTGCGCGACGTAGAGCGTCTTGTCCTCTGAGTGGAAGAACGCGCCCGGCGAGCGGTGCAGCTGCGAGACGATGACCCGTTCGGTCCCGTTGATGATGAACGTCCCGTTCTCGGTCATCAGCGGGATGTCGCCGAAGTAGACCTCCTGCTCCTTGATGTCGCGAATCGTCTTGACGCCCGTCTCCGGGTCCTTGTTCCAGACCACGAGCCGGATCGTCACCTTCAGCGGCACGGCGTAGGTCATGCCGCGCTCCTGGCACTCGTCGACGTCGTACTTCAGCTTGAGGCCGACCGTGTTGCCGCAGATGTCGCAGACGTCGCCGCGCGCCTGGTTCGGCTTGCCGCAGCGCGGGCACAGCACCTCGCGGTCGCCGTACGGATCGGCGACGAGCGTCGCTCCGCAGTTGCTGCACGGCTTGCGCAGATGGTGCAGGCCCTGCAGCTTGCCGCACTTGCACTCCCAGTTGCCGATGGAATACTCGATGAACTCGAGCGACGAGTTCTCGCGGAAGTCGCTGATCGGAAAGACCGACTTGAATACCGACTGGAGACCCGCGTCCTCGCGCTCGCCCGGCAGACGGCTCATCTGCAGGAAGCGCTCGTAGGACTTCTTCTGGATCTCAATCAGGTTCGGGATTGGAACGGTTGTCTTGATCTTTGAAAAGTCGATGCGCTCGCGGTAAACGTTCTTGGGAAGGCTGTACATTCTTTAGACCTCGAGGAAAAAACCGGGCGCTACAAACCTGTCGGACCTCGTGATTTGTCCTACTTGATCTCGACCTTGGCGCCGACTTCCTCGAACTTTTTCTTGATTGCCTCGGCCTCTTCCTTGGGGACGCCTTCCTTGACCGCCTTGGGCGCCCCCTCGACGAGGTCCTTCGCTTCCTTCAGCCCGAGGCTGGTAATCTCGCGGACGACCTTGATGACGTTGATCTTGTTGCCGCCCACCTCGGTGAGCGTCACCGTGAACTCGGTTTTCTCTTCGACCGGAGCCGCCGCGCCGCCGCCCGCCGCGCCCATCACCGCGCCGCCGAAGACCGGCATCGCCGCCGCGGCGGAGACCCCGAGCTCGGACTCCAGTGTCTTGACGAGCTGCGAGAGCTCCAGGACGCTGATACCCTTGATGTAATCGACCACCTGCTGCTGCGTCACGTCGGCCATTTCGTTTCTCCTTATCGCTCTCGGCTTTCAGCTCTCAGCTTTTCGATTCCAATCGTTTCTTTTCCGCCTGTGCCAGCACGTTGACCAGATCGCGCGGGACCGCGCTCAGCACCCGGACGAGGTTCGTCATCGGAGCCTGCATCGTCCCGAGAAGGCGCGCATACAACTCCGGCTTGCCCGGCATGTTGGCCAGATCGGTGACCGCGGCCGGCGCGATCGCGCTCCCCTGCACGACGGCCGCCTTGATCGTCAGCGTCGGCGTCGCCTTGATGAAGGTCGTCAGCGTCTTCGCGAGCGCGACCGGGTCGGTGTCGGTGTGCGCCACGGCCGTCATGCCCACGAAGTGCTGCTCGAGCGCCTCGAACGACGTCCCCTTCAGCGCCCGCTTCGCCAGAGAGTTCTTGACGACCTTGTATCGCGCCTTCGCGCCCCGGATCTGCCGGCGCAGGTCGGTGACCTGGGGGACGGTGAGACCCTTGTAATCGAGCAGGATCGCGCTGTCCGACCCCTTGAACGCGGACTCCATCTGGTGGAGCTCCGTCGCCTTCTCGGCCTTGGTGACTGCCATATATCGGGTTCCGTTTCTCAGTACTCGGTACTCGCCGCTCGGTACTCGTCGCTCACGCTCGCTGCTAATGCTTCACCGCGACGTCGATGTGCGTCGTATCGATGCGAACGCCCGGCCCCATCGTGGACGACAGCGTGACGCTCCTGAGGTACTTGCCCTTCGCCGCCGAAGGCTTCGCCTTGACGATGCTGTCGACCAGCGCATGGGCGTTGGCCACGAGCGCGTCGCCTGTAAAGGACATCTTGCCGACCGGCGCGTGAATGATCCCGGTCTTGTCGACGCGGAACTCGACCTTGCCAGCCTTGATCTCTCGAATCGCCTTCGCGATGTCCGTGGTGACCGTCCCGGTCTTCGGATTCGGCATGAGGCCGCGCGGGCCGAGGACTTTTCCGAGCTTGCCGACCGACCGCATCATGTCCGGAGTCGCGACGACGGCGTCAAAATCCATGAAGCCGCCCTGGATCTTCTCCACCAGGTCATCGCCGCCGACCACGTCCGCGCCGGCCTCCTGCGCCTCTTTCTGCTTCTCTCCGCCGGCAATCGCCGCCACGCGCTTGCTCCGGCCCAGCCCGTGCGGCAGCACGACCGTGCCGCGGACCATCTGATCGGCGTGCTTGGGATCGACCCCGAGCCTCAACGACATGTCGACCGTCTCGTCGAACTTCGCGAACTTCACCTTCTGCACGAGCGGGATCGCCTCCTCGATCGTATACGTCCGATCGGGGGGAATGGCGGCGCGCGCCGCCTTGAACTTCTTGCCGCGCGTTCTCATGACGTGCTCACCTCTGTGGCCCAAACCCCAAAATGGCTACCCCACGACGTCGAGGCCCATCGAGCGGGCCGTCCCCGACACCGTCTTGACCGCCGCCTCGAGCGATTCCGCGTTCAGATCGGGCATCTTCAGCTTCGCGATGTCCTCGACCTGTTTCCGGGTCACCGTGCCGACCTTGCTCTTGTTCGGTTCGGCCGATCCCTTCGCGATGTTGGCGGCTCGCTTCAGCAGAACCGATGCCGGCGGCGTCTTGGTGATGAAGCTGTAGGACCGATCCGCGTACACCGTGACGACGACCGGGATAATGAGCCCCTCATCTTTCGCTGTCTTCGCGTTGAAGTTCTTGCAGAAGTCCATGATGTTCACGCCCTGCGGACCGAGAGCGGTCCCCACAGGCGGCGCCGGCGTCGCCTTGCCGGCCGCAATCTGGAGCTTCACCACCGCTTGAACTTTTTTGGCCATCGTGTCAGCCTCAGATCTTTTCGACCTGCAGGAAATCCAATTCCACCGGCGTGGATCTTCCGAAAATCGTGACCATCACCTTCAGCGTGTTCTTGTCGAGATTGACCTCGTCGACGACTCCGTTGAAGCTGGTGAAAGGCCCCTCGTTGATCCGGACCTGCTCCCCCTTCTCGAACATGTACTTCGGCTTCGGCTTCTCCATCGCCGTCTTCACTTGAGTCAGGATCTGCTCCACCTCTTCCTTGCTCAAAGGCGTGGGCTTGGCTCCCGCTCCCACGAAGCCGGTCACCTTCGGCGTGTTCTTCACCACGTGCCACGCATGGTCAGACATATTCATCTCGACCAGGATGTAGCCGGGAAAGAATCGCTTCGCCGTCACGACCTTCTTGCCGCCGCGCATCTCGACGACGTCCTCGGTCGGGATCAGCACTTCGCCGATGTCGTTCTGCAGGCCGTAGGCCTTGACGCGCTCCTGCAGCGACTCGGCGACTTTCTTCTCGAAGCCCGAATACGTGTGGACGATGTACCAGTTCTTCGTCGCGACGTCGGTCATGCCGCACCAAACCTGCGCAGAATCCACTGGAACGTGTTCAACAGGATCTGATCGAGCACGAAGAGGTACAGACCGAAGAACGCGGACGTCAGGATGACGACCACGGTCGTGGCGTACACCTCTTTTTGCGACGGCCAGGTCACGCGTTTCAGCTCATTCCGGACTTCGCTCAGGAAGAGCCGTGCGCGCTCGAACCGGCCGCCGGCGTTTCTGACGTTGTCGAACGAAGTTGTGTCAGCCATCGTCCTCTTGCCCGGGACTCGCCGGGCGTTGTCTCCAGCACGCGGTTGAGGCGTTGTCTTACCGGAAGCGGGCCTCCGCGACCGATCTGGCAGGCCAGGAGGGAATCGAACCCCCAACCCCCGGTTTTGGAGACCGGTGCTCTGCCAATTGAGCTACTGGCCTTCATTGATCCGGGTGCTGCGCCCCCGGACTCCCCGCGCGCTCCCACGATCCCCGCGCCGCTCGCGCGGCTCGCTCGCCTTACTTGCTCTCCTTATGAGCCGTGTGCTTTCGGCAGAAACGGCAGTACTTCGCGAACTCCAGCCGGTCGGTCGTCTTCTTCTTGTTCTTGGTCGTGCTGTAGTTGCGCCGCTTGCACTCCTGGCACGCCAGCGTGACGATGTCGCGCATTGCTCATCCTGTCGTGATTCGCGATTGGCTATTCGAGATTCGCACCGATTGCCGAGCTTGCGCCCGACTCGCACCCGGTCGATTCCCCTTCCGCACTACTCAACGATCTCCGTGATGGTGCCCGCACCCACCGTCCGGCCGCCTTCACGGATCGCGAAGCGCGCGCCCTTCTCGAGCGCGATCGGCGTCATCAGCTCCGCGGAGATGGTCGTGTTGTCGCCCGGCATCACCATCTCGACGCCTTCCGGCAGGTTGAGCGTGCCGGTGACGTCGGTCGTCCGGATATAGAACTGGGGACGATAACCGTTGAAGAACGGCGTGTGGCGGCCGCCCTCCTCCTTCGACAGGATATAAACCTCCCCCTTGAACTTGGTGTGCGGCTTGATCGAGCCGGGCTTGGCCAGCACCTGGCCGCGTTCGACGTCGTCTTTTTCCACGCCTCGGAGAAGCACGCCGATGTTGTCCCCGGCCACGCCCTCGTCGAGCAGCTTGCGGAACATCTCGACGCCTGTCACGACCTTCTTCTCGGTCGGCTTGAACCCCACGATCTCGACCTCCTCGCCGACCTTCACCCTGCCGCGATCCACGCGGCCGGTGACCACGGTGCCGCGGCCCGAGATCGAGAAGACGTCTTCGATCGGCATCATGAAGGGCTTGTCGATCTCACGCTGGGGCAGCGGCACGTAGTTGTCGAGCGCTTCCATCAGCTTGACGACGCCCGCGATCCCCTCCGCGTCGCCCTGCAGCGCTTTGAGGGCCGACAACCGAACCACCGGGACATCGTCGCCGGGGAACTTGTAGCTCTTCAGCAGCTCGCGGACCTCCAGCTCGACGAGGTCGAGGAGCTCGGGGTCGTCGATAGCATCGACCTTGTTCAGCGCGACGACGAGATACGGCACGTTGACCTGGTAGGCCAGGAGGACGTGCTCGCGCGTCTGCGGCATCGGGCCGTCGACAGCGCTGACCACGAGGATGGCCCCGTCCATCTGCGCCGCGCCCGTGATCATGTTCTTGATGTAGTCGGCATGACCGGGGCAGTCGACGTGCGCGTAGTGCCGTTTCGCGGTCGAGTACTCGACGTGGCTGGTCGCGATCGTGAGAATCTTCGTCTCGTCGCGACGGCCCTGCGACTCCGACGCCTTGGCCACTTCGTCGTACGGCACGAATTTGGCCCAGCCTTTGTCGGCGGCCACTTTGGTGAGCGCCGCGGTCAGCGTCGTCTTGCCGTGGTCGATGTGTCCGATCGTGCCGACGTTTACGTGCGGTTTGCTGCGGTCGAATTTTTCTTTCGCCATGTCGTCTACGTCCTCAATGTTCTACTGACGTCGTTGTCGCCTCGCGTCCGATTGCGCCGTGGCGAGTCGGCCAAGCTCGCCCCTCTCCGAGCGGGCCCTGCTTGGCCCAGGGCTCCCTACGGGGCGAGAACGAACTGGAGCCGATGACCAGGATTGAACTGGTGACCTCGTCCTTACCAAGGACGCGCTCTGCCAACTGAGCTACATCGGCCAAATCTGGTCCTTGGCTCTTGGTCCTCGGGTCCTTCGTGCTTCGTCGGTCGGTCGTCCTTCGTCCTGTGTCCAAGACCCGCGGACAGGCCAAGGCCCGGGAACCATCGACTACGTTTGGAGCGGGAGACGGGGATCGAACCCGCGACCAACAGCTTGGAAGGCTGTGACTCTACCACTGAGTTACTCCCGCCCGCGCCCTCACCGACTGCGCCTTCCCGCGCCGGCCCGCGGTCTGAGGCCGGCCGTCCACCGCCGCGTGTCCTCGCGCGGCTACGGTGCCGAAGGATGGTGGCGAGGGAAGGACTCGAACCTTCGAAGCCGCTAGGGCGACAGATTTACAGTCTGCTGCGTTTGACCGCTTCGCTACCTCGCCAGCTGTCTGTATTGTTGGAAACGCGATGTTGCCGATGTTGACGCTCTGCTGCTGTTTTCCCGGGCGCTTAACCTTGTTTGCCGATGGAGCTGGCGAAGGGATTTGAACCCCCGACCTGCTGATTACAAATCAGCTGCTCTACCGACTGAGCTACGCCAGCCAAAACAAAAGATGAACTTTAGCACGTCTTGTGCCACGTGCGCAACTGCCTGCGGTCACTGGCACATAGCTGGCACGGCTGAGTCGGCTTGTCTCGCTGCAACCCTTTATATTACTCCATCTGCCCTGGACCCAGCTCATCTGTCAGGAGCGCGGCCAATAGGCGCGTGCTAGAGAGCTCTCGAGCCGGCTCAGGCAGGACGACGCGCCGCTCGGCGTTGCCGGACGGCTTCGAAGAGGGCAATGCCGGCCGCAACCGAGACGTTCAAGCTCTGAACATGCCCGGCCAGTGGAATCGACGCCAACCAGTCGCACCGTTCGCGGATCAAGCGACGCAGTCCCGTGCCCTCGGCTCCGACCACCACCGCACTGGGAAGCCTGAAGTCAATCGCGTCGTACGGAGTCGCCCCATCGGCGGCAAGACCGATCGTCCAGACGCCGGCGTCCTTGAGCGATTCGAGCGCCCTCGCGATGTTCACGACCTCGGCGATCCGCACGTGCGAGACGGCTCCCGCCGACGCCTTCGCCGCGGCGCCGTCGAGCCGCGCGGCATGGCGGGCCTGACGGATTACGCCGTCCGCGCCTGCCGCGTCCACGGTCCGAATGATCGCGCCGACGTTGTGCGGATCTTCAATACCGTCGAGCACGACGACGAGCGGCGCCCCTTTCGCGCCGGCGACAAGATCCTCGACGCTCAGCCGGTCCGCCTCGTGCACGTCTGCGACCACGCCCTGATGCGCGCCTCGACGGGCCAGACGATCGAGCTCGCCGACGGTCGCTCGGCGCACGCGAACACCTTGCTGCTCCGCCACACGAACGAGCTCTGACAGCCGATCGTCGGCCCGAACTGACATCCGCAGCGCCGTCACGCGCCCGGCGCGCAGCGCCTCGAGGACCGGGTGGATGCCGTAGACTCTCACAGCCTCATCCAGGGCCCCCGGGTCACGGGGACTGCGCAGGCGGCGCAGTCAACGCGCGCGCGAACGCCGACGCGCGCTCTCGGTTCCCTGTCACCTTCGGGATTCCGGCGGACGCGGGGAGTTCGGCGCCCCGATCGATCGCCGGCACAGCGAGATCGAGTTCCGGCCCGTCGCTCCGCCCGGTCAACGCGATGCGGATCGGATGAAACAGCGCCTTGCCGTTCTGTCCGGTCTTTGTCTTCACGGCGTTTGCCACGGCACGGAAACGGTCCCGATCCAGCCGCGGCGCTCCTGCGAGCTCCTCGGCGAGGGTCGTCACCACAGCGCGCGCTTCGGGCGCCGCCAACTCTTCACGGATGCGCGGGTCGTCGAGCGCGCGCTCGGCCGAAAACGAGAACAGGAACGCCAGCCTGGCGGGCACCTCTTTCAGCCGATCGACCGACGCCGTCGCCATCGACATTATGGACGCGAGGAACTCGATCGCCGGCTCATCGGGTGCCATGTCGTAACCGGCTTTCGAGAAGAATGGCACGCTCAGCTCCGCGAGCCTGATGGGATCGGCGGTCTTCAAGTAGTGGCGATTCACCCACGCCAGTTTTTCCTCGTCGAACACCGCGGCGCTGTGCCCGACGCGGTCGAGCGAAAACCGCCGCGCCAGCTCGTGGGCCGGCATCAGCTCGTTGCCGTCTCCGCCGCGCGGCGACCAGCCGAGCAGGGCGAGATAGTTCACCAGGGCCTCGGGCAGATAGCCCCTGGCGCGGAACTCCGCGACCGACGTCGCGCCGTGTCGCTTCGACAGCGGACTGTGGTCCGGGCCCATCACGAGCGCCAGGTGCGCAAACGCCGGCGGCGTGAAGCCGAGCGCCTCGTACAGCAGAAGTTGCCGCGGCGTATTCGAGATGTGATCCTCTCCACGGATCACGTGCGTCACTTCCATCAGCGCGTCATCGACCACGACCGCGAAGTTGTACGCGGGATAGCCGTCGGCGCGGAGGATGATCAGGTCGCCGATGACGTCGGTGTGAAATCGCACCTCCCCGCGAACCAGATCGGTGAAGACGACCTCTTGATCGTCGGGCACGCGGAATCGAATGGCCGCCCGTTGGCCGGCGGCGAGCCGAGCGTGAACGTCCTCGGTCAGCAACCGGCGGCACGTGCCCGCGTACCGAGCCGGACGGCCGGCGGCAACCGCTTCCTGGCGGTCCGCTTCGAGTTGGTCGGCGGT
>DATKHR010000026.1:0-16550 GCA_035510155.1 Vicinamibacterales bacterium | reverse complement strand
TCGAGGCGCCGAAGAACGGCGCGCGATGCAGGCCGTTGATGAAGCCTTCGACGACGTTGCGCGCCATCAGCTCGAGGTTGCCAATCCGCGCGAGGATCTGCGGATCCACGAATCGCGCGCCCGGAATCGCTTCGCCTGATGTCATCGCTTGTCAATCCGCAACCGCAATCCGCAATGATTACATTCCGCTCTTGGGCGTCACGACCGCGGACAACAGATCGTCGATGATCGAGTCCGACGTGATGCCCTCGGACTCGGCGCGGAAGTTGGTGAGCACGCGGTGGCGGAGCACCGGGTGAGCGAGCGCGCGGATGTCGTCGAAGCTGACGTGATAGCGGCCGCTGGTCAGCGCGCGCGCTTTGGCGCCGAGCACCAGGTACTGCGCGGCGCGCACGCTGGCGCCGAACGCCACGTACTTCTTCACCGAATCAGGCGCCTGCGCGGATTTCGGCCGGCTCGTCCTCGTCAGGCTGAGCGCGTAACGCATCACCGCCTCAGCGACCGGCACGCGCCGGACGAGGCGCTGGAACGCGATCAGATCGTTGCCGTTGACGGGTCGCTCGTACACCGGATCCTGCAGCGCCGTGGTCGTCCGCACGACCTCGAACTCCTCGTTCTCGGGCGGATGCTCGATGACGATGTGGAACATGAAGCGGTCGAGCTGGGCTTCGGGCAGCGGATACGTACCTTCGAGCTCGATGGGGTTCTGTGTGGCAAACACGTAGAACGGCTCGTCGAGGTCGTAGGTCCGTCCCTGAATCGTCACGCGGTGCTCCTGCATCGCCTCGAGCAGGGCCGCCTGGGTCTTGGGCGGTGTGCGGTTGATTTCGTCGGCGAGAACAATATTGGCGAAGATGGGCCCGGGCGCGAACACCATCTGGCGGCGGCCGGTGCTCACGTCTTCATTGATGATGTCGGTCCCCGTGATGTCCGAGGGCATGAGGTCGGGCGTGAATTGAATGCGGTTGAACTTCAGATCGAGCACCTTCGCCAGTGTGGCAATCAGCAGCGTCTTCGCCAGGCCGGGCACGCCGACGATGAGGCTGTTGCCGCCGACGAAGAGCGTGACCAGCACCAGCTCGACGACGTCCGACTGGCCCACAATTCGCTTCTGCAGCTCCGCGATGATCTGCTTGCGCCCCATGTTCATCTTGTCTGCCAACGCGACGTCGTCCGCCGAATCGAATTCGAGAGTGTCGATGGCCATCGAGTGATCCTGAGTTTGGCGTTTGAGGTTACTCTTATCCGGTTATTGTGACGCTTACTGTTTTTTCGCTTGACGGTCGCGAATCTCCTTCGTCTTGACGGCGAGCTCGGTGAGCAGGCGCTCCATTTCCGCATCGTACCGGGCCTGGTCCATCGTTCCCTTCCTGGCACGCAGCTCGACGATCTGCCGGTCGATCGCGTCGCGCTCATCGACGAGGGCGCGCATGTCCGGGTCGTTGGTGTCGACGTGCAGCGCCGCCGCGCCTCCGCTGCCGAGAAAGATGGTCGACGCGAGCCGACCCTCGCCCCCGTCGTCCAGCGTGGCGTGCTCGGTCAACAGCAGACCCTTCTTCTGGAAGGCCTCCGTGACTTTCGTCCTTGCGTACTCGAAGGCTTCGCCGACTGACACGTGGCCATTGCGATCGCGATCGGCCGCTTCATCCGTGAATGCTGCCACGAAGTATTGGGGAAAGTCAGTCTCGTTGCGTTCGCCGCCTGTTTTGGTGGCGGTGACGATCACCCGGCCGGGACCCGCGAGCGGTTTGAGAAAAGCCCCGCTCGAGCTGCTCGTGTTCACGAACACGACGCGCTGGGCGGCAAACCTGGTCAGCAGCCGGGCGTAGTCATCCGCCGTCAAGTCGGGGCCCGGAAGGTTGAAAGCGGCGACAGTGCCGTCGAAGCTGCCGTGGCCGATGAGGAGGATGAAGACCTCGTCGTTCGCCTTTGCCTTTGCGGCGATGTCGCCAAACGCTTTCTCAACCGCCGGCTTCGTCGCGCCGCGGTCCGACAGGAACGTGATGTTGGCGGCCGGGACTCCTTCCTTCGTCTTGGCGGCATCGATGAACGTCGTGGCCCACTGCTGGAACTTCCTGGCGTGCTCCTCGTCGCCCGGGACGCCTGTGACGACGAGCACATGCGTGGCCTGGGCGAATGCCGGGGCGGAGGTGGCGAGTGCGGCCAAGAACGCCAGCGACGCGGCCGGCGAGGCGTGTCTCACGCGAGCCCCTTGACCCGGCGATATCCCCACTCGGCAGCGACGAACCCGATGAGCAGGATGAACAGCGCAGGCATGTCCCAGAGCTCGCGCTCCTCGACGACCGTCACGCCGCGGCCGTTGTAGCTGATCGCTTCGGGCAGCGACGACGCGTTGGTGGCCGTGAAGAAGCGCCCGCCGGTCTCTTCGGCGACGCGCTTCAAGAGCGGGGCGCGCATGGCGGCGTCGAAGTACTCGGCATCGCCGGCGGAAACGCGCACGCTCATCGATGCCGTCCCGATCGCTTTGTCTCCCCGCTCGGCGTGGACGCTCAGCTTGTAGATCCCTTCTTCATCCGGGACGAACGTTGCGCGATAGTCGCCGTCCCTGGTCACCGTCCAGTCGACCGGGACTTCCGTCGTTTTTCCCGACGGCGAAACAATCGAAGCCACGACGCGGCTGTCGTTGACCTCGACGTAAGCGGCGTCGAGGACTTCGGCGCTCAGTTTTATGGTTTCGCCGGGCTCCACGCGGTCGGTCGACGTCGCGACATTCACCTGATTGGGAACGCCGTCCACGAGCCACCGCACGAGGCGCCGCCAGAACATCTGATGCGTCGTGTCGTTGACCGGCATCTTGGCGTCCATTTTCCACGCCCAGGCATCCTGGATCGGCATGGCGACCGCCTTGCCCCGCCCGTACCGCTGATAGGCGAGCACGATCTGCTCCTGTTTGCGGTTGTCGGCCGCGTTCAAGAGGATCGTCGCCCCCGGCTTGACGAGATGCACGGGATTCACCGTGGTCACGACCGGCATCGTGTCCCATTTCGCGGCGGACGACTTTTCGTCGCCGGCGATTTGCGTGACCGGGAAGGTCAGCCCGGCGCGCGTCGGTCGCACGGACAGCTCCGAGAAGTACTTCGCGTTGGCGGCATCCAACGTGACGGGCAGCACTTCGCCAACGGGCGTTCCGGCCCATCCTCCTTCGCCAAAGGACCGGCGCCCTCCCAACATCAGGAGCGAGCCGCCCCGCTTGTTGACGTAGTCCGCGATCATGCGCAGCTGATCGGGCGTGAACGAAGCCGCCTCGACGCTTCCCAGTATCAACGCGCGATAGGGGAACAGCTCCTCGCGGGTCTTCGGAAAACCGCCCACGACTTCGTCGCCGCTGCTGACGTTCTGGCGGTAGTACTTGTTCTCGGCCGTTCGAGTCAGCGTGACGACCTGCAGGTTCCGGTCGCCCTCGATCGCGCGGGTCACGAACTTCTGCTCGGGTCGCGGCTCGCCTTCGTAGTACAGGACCTTCTCGATGCCGTCGTTCACCTGGATGAGCGTGTCGCGCGCGTTGTTCTGCGTGACCTGTTCACCCGGCTGCGCCGGAATCTTGAACGAGAACAGGCGAGCTCCGGCTTCGTTTGCCTGGAACCGCACCTTCACGGTCGCCGACTCGCCGTCGTCGGGCAGCGTCACATCCTGAGTACTGACGATTCGCCCGTCGTCTTCAACCGTCATCGGCACCGTCTGTCCTGCGTAGCCGGTCTGCGAGACGACGACGTCAACCACGAGGGCGGTGCCTTTGAGCACGGATCGAGGGGTTTCCACGCGCGTGACTTGGATGTCCTTGTCGAAATGCTCCTGGCCGACGCCAAGCGTGAACACGGGAATCGACCGGGCCTTCAAGCTTGCGAGCGTTTCATCGAGCGCCGCGTCTGACGTGTCGGCGCCGTCGGTGACCATCACCAGCCCGGCGAGGGGGAGCCCGGCGAGCTCGTCGCGCGCGCGGTCGAGCGCCTGGCCCAGGCGCGTCGCCGTGCCCTGAAATTTCAGATCGGCCGCGGAGGCGACCCGCTCAGAGGCCGACGAGAAGCTGAAGAAGCGGACAACGAACTTCTTGGAAAGCGCCCGAAGCAGCGGCGCATCCGGACCGCCGAGCTGCCCCTCGACGAAGGCGCTCCGTGGCTGGCCGCCCCGATCGGCGATGGCCATGCTTCGCGAATCGTCGACCAGCACGCCGAGGAAATTCTGCTGCGGGACGGCCGCCTTGAGAACCAGAGTCGGCCGAAGGAGGCAGATCAGCAATACGCCGAGCGCGGCGAGGCGCAACCCCACAAGCACCGCGCGGTCGCGCGGCCGGTCCGCCGCGGCAAGGCCGCGGTAGGTCACGAGCGCCACGCCAATTGCCGCGACGCCCGCGCCTGCCGTCATGACCGTCGCGCGCGAGAAGGCCCAGGAGAGATCGCCCTGCTGAAACATCAGCGGCGGGTACTTGAACAGGAGGCGAAAGAGACTCTCCACTCACGAGCATTCTACATCTGCTGATTTGAGCGGAGATTTTGCGGGTTCTGAGCGTCGAGGACCTTCCCTGCTTGCGTCGTCCTACGGCTGGGCGCGGCGATAACGCAGGCCTGTTCCGACGGTTGGCGTCCAGGACGGCGCGTCGCTCGCGGGGAACGACTCAGTCGATGCTTCGTGAATCCGGTCGTCGCGGCGCATGCGCGCCCGACTGGCCATCTCAGCCAGCCATCGCCACCCGTCCGACAGGTCGCCTTCGCCCGTCAGCGCCCACCAGGCAAGGCTGCCGCCGACCGCGGCGAGGAGCGAGCCTGGTATGGACCGTTGCCGAAGACCCTGGATCGCCAGGGCGCCGCCGCCAATGCCCACCAGCCACCTCGAAAGCGTGAGTTGCTGTTGGGTCCCGTCCCAGCCTTCCCGGCTCCACACACTGACCGGGGTCCGGCGAGCGGTCAGGTTGAGTTCGTTCGCATCGTTCATGGCATCACCGCCATCATGATACCCGCGTGCCGCCCAGGCCGGCGGCTCGCCAATCACGGCTCACCACCTGTGTCTCGAGCTCGCGCTTGAGGCCATTGGGAAGTCGTTTGCCCACACTCTGATGGGTTTTCCTACACCCCGCGTCGTCAGTTGAACGGCGGCTGAGCCTCCCCGGGAAGTACGGGCTTGATTTCCGGCCTGTTTCGCCAAAACCGCGCCTGGTACATGCGTTGCTCCTCCCAGATTTCAGAGCTCACGATCAGAAAACACGAGGTCATGTGATGGTGCCAGAGCCCATCCGAACCAATGAAGAAGTGCTTCGGCGCGTCCAAGGTGAGTTTCTGGAAATGCCGGGTCTGCGGTTGACTGAAGCGCAGGCACGGCGCCTCTGGGGACTGGACGCGGCGCAGTGCGGAGCGCTGCTTGCTGCGCTCGTCGACGCCAAGTTCCTGTTTCAGACACGGGATGGGGCCTTCATGCGCACTGAGCACGGGGCGCCTGTAAGAGCCGCGTTGCGTGCGCGATCGAGGATTGTCGCTGCTTAACTCGGTACTCGGTACTTGTAGCTCGTAGGTTGTTCGTCGTTCGGAGATCCCCCCTGGCGGCTGGACGCAAGTCTTACCTCGAGCCGTCTGCCAGCCGACCGAACCTGCCCGCCGAGCCCACCCCGGGCGGCCGACCTTCGAGGTCGCCGCCCGCGGCCAGCCTCTCAGTTAGGCTGTCGGTCATGCGTCTTCTCGTCGCCACGACCAACTCGGGCAAAATCCGTGAGATTCGCGCGCTGCTCGAGGGCGCCCCGATTCAACTCATCACGCTGGACGCCTGGCCGCGTCTCGAGGCGCCGGAGGAGACGGGACGAACCTTTCAAGAGAACAGCCGTCAAAAAGCGCTGTACTATGCCGTGGCAACCGGCGAGACGACGGTCGCAGAAGACTCCGGCCTGGAGATTGTTGCGCTCGGCGGCCTCCCCGGTGTCGAGTCGGCGCGCTACGGCGGGCCCCGCACAACGTATCCGGAGAAGTTCGAGCTCATCGAAGCCGCGCTCCACACGGCGAGTGGGCATAGGGTGGGATCAGCGACCGATCACGCGACACGCGCCGAGGCCGATCGCTCAGCGCGATTCGTATGCGCGCTCACGCTCGCACGCGGCCGCGACATCCTGTTCGAGACGCGCGGCGTCATCGAGGGCAGGATTGTGATGCCGCCGCGCGGAACGGGTGGCTTTGGCTACGACCCGATCTTCTTCTATCCGCCGTACGGCCGCACGCTGGCTGAGGTCACGGCGGAGCAAAAGGCGGCGGCCAGCCACCGCGGCCAGGCGTTCCGCGCCCTGAAGTCTTTTCTTCTCAGAACAGACCGTCGCGGCGCCACCGGCGTTCGTGATCGATGAGCCACTTCTTGCGGCCGAGCCCGCCTCCGTAGCCGGTCAGCGATCCGCTCGATCCGATGACGCGATGGCACGGCACGATGATCGCAATCGGATTGGCGCCGTTGGCGAGCCCCACAGCGCGTGACGCTCCCGCGGATCCGAGAGCCTTGGCGATGGCGCCATAGCTCGTCGTCTCGCCGGGGGGGATCGCGAGCAGTGCCTTCCAGACTCGCCGCTCGAACGCGGCGCCCCGCATGTCGAGCGGCAGATCTCCGATGTCAGTACCGGCTCCCTCGAAGTACCGTTGCAGCCAGTCATGAGCCCGCTCGATCACCGCCGTCCGGCCGTTCCGAACGCCGTGAGGTGGGAACCACCGTACCAGGCGTCGCTCGAGCCGGGTCAGACTGCGCGTGACGCTCTGGTCGACGCGGTCCAGCCTGTCGGGTCCGATGAACTCGAGCGCGCACAATCCCTCATCCGACGACATGGCCACCATGTCGCCGAGCGGCGTCGGAAGAATCGCACGCCACAGATGCATGCTAGGCCAGCCGTTTCACCAGATGGCCGACGATCGCTCGCTGCTTCTCGACCAGCTGCTGAATGCCCCGATCGGCCAGGTCGAGCAGCCTGAGCAACGCCTCTTGCCCAAACGGGGACCCTTCGGCCGTCCCCTGCACCTCGATGAAGCGGCCGTCTCCGGTCTTGACCACATTCATGTCTACCTCTGCCCGGCTGTCGTCGTCGTACGCCAGATCGAGCAGCGCCATGCCGTCGACGATGCCCACGCTCGTCGCGGCGACGTAGTCAATGACCGGAATCGTGCCGATGGCGCCGCGGTCACGCAGCTTCTCGAGGGCGAGCGCGAGCGCGACGAACGCGCCGGTAATCGACGCGGTGCGTGTGCCGCCGTCGGCCTGGATGACGTCGCAATCGACCCAGACCGTCCGTTCGCCGAGAGCCGGCAGATGCGTGACGGATCGGAGCGAGCGTCCGATCAAACGTTGGATCTCCTGCGTCCGGCCCCCGACCTTTCCGGTCGATGCCTCCCGCTGGGTGCGGGTCGTCGTGGCGCGGGGCAGCATGCCGTATTCGGCCGTGACCCAGCCCTTGCCGCTGTTGCGGAGAAATGGCGGCACCCGATCCTCGACGCTCGCGGCGCAGATGACTTTTGTGTTTCCGGCCTCGATCAGCACCGAGCCTTCAGCGTGCATGAGGTAATTCGGTGTGATCGATGTGGCCCGGAGCTCGTCCGCCGCACGGTGATCGGCGCGCATTACTGGACGAGGTCGAGATTCCGTGCGAGCGGACGCCGCAGGTCGACGTGGCCGGCCAGGGTCTCGACCTCTTTGCCGTCGACGAGAACCTGAACGGTCGTGATCGCTGGCAGGTTCATGGTCAGCGCGTTGACGATGGTGTACACGGTCAAGAGCTCGCTGTCGGTCCCGCCGGTGTGAGCGGCGGCGACCTCGCGGCTCAGGTCGACGAACGCGACACCGCGATCAGTGAGGAAGAGCGCGCGGAGCGTCGTGCCTGGCGGCACGGCGGAGACCGTCGGCTCAGCGACGGGCGCGACCTGCGCGTTCAGAATCTCACGTGCCTGCTCGAGCGGCCCGTCTCCGTACGCCACGTCATGTTCGACGCTCGTCAGACGCAGGCCGTCTTCTGCAACGTAGAAGAGATGGGCTTTGATTTTTCGTCCTGGCGCAACCGTCGTTGCCGCCGCCGACGGCGCCGCGGTTCGCGCGACGGCCGGGCCGGTCGGCTTCGCCCGAGGCCCGTACCAGCGAGGCAGCCCCGCGAAGAGCAGCGAGCCGAGCGCGATCGCGGTCGCACCAACGAGGCCCGCCGCCACCGCCTGCCGCGACATCACTTGAAATCCCGCGAGGCCCTGTCGCCCGGGGCCTCGCCCGCGTGCAACGAATCACGGTACCGCACGACGGTGTCGTAGAACGCTTGCACGAACACGTTCTGAAACGTCTCGCCGGCCATCTGTTTTTCCTGTGTCGCATTGCTCAAGTACCCGAGCTCGACGAGGACCGCCGGCATGTTCGCCGATTCGAGCACACGCAGGGGCGCCTCACCAGTGGGGCGCAACGCGAGCGGAATCCGGTCGCCGAGCTGCGCGATCAGCAGATCGGAGAACGCGCCGGACTGAGCGAGGTGGCGCGTCTGGGCAAGATCCCAGGGCACCATCTCGACGTCACGCAAACCGCCGCCGAACGTCGGCAGCCGCTCCGGACGTGCTGCGCCAGCCGCCTGGGCAGCGTCGGCGAAGAAGGCCGCGTGATAGACAGTGGCGCCCGCCGTCGTGTTCCGCATCGACGCGTTCGCGTGGATGCTCACGAACAGATCGGCTTTGTTGTTGTTCGCGATGGCCGCGCGCTCATCGATGGAGATATTGCGGTCGTCTTCTCTTGTGAGGAGCACCCGGATGCCGAGTCGCGCCTCGAGCAAGCCCTTCAAGCGGCGAGCCACCGACAACGCCAGGTCTTTCTCCTTGACGCCGTTCGATCCTCTGACGCCGGCGTCATCGCCGCCGTGACCCGGATCGATCGCCACGGTGCGGATGGCAGGCGCAGATTGTCCGAACGCTGGAGGAAGCTCGGGGGGCGGACTGGATGGCGGAGTGGGGACTGCGGATTGCGGATTGGATGGCGGATTGGAAGGAGGCGGCGTCGTGTCCGTCTGGCCGCCTGCGAGGTCCAGGACGAGCCGCATGGTGTCGTCAACCGGCTGGGACGTCGCCTTGAAGCCGCCGAATCGCGACAACAGATCCACGCCGAGCGTCAGGGGATCGACCAATCGGACGCCTTGCACGAGAGTTGGCGCGGCGGGGGCCGCAAAGACCGTGGCTGGGGTATCGAGGGCGTCGGCGTCGAACTTCACGAAGATGTGGTCGCCGTCCTGCGAGACGGTGCTCGTCGCTCGTGGCGAGGCATCGATCGTGAGCCGCCCGCCGGAGCCGATCGCCTCGTAGCGAGTGGAGATGCGAGGCACGCGAAGGTCGCCGACGATGACGAGGTGCGACGGCTTGCGCAGCTCGACGCGGCTGTCATAAATCGGCGCCAGCGCGCGGCCGACGAACTCGACCGGCACGAGCCACCGGCGTCCGCTTCTCGATGGCGCGGCCGGCAACGAAATCAGCCGTCCCGCCACCGAGGCCAGCGTCTGATCGGGTGTGAGGACGATGGTCTTGCCCTTGTACGAAACGGTGACCGCGCCGAGCGATTCCTGCACGGCCAGCTGGAACTGGGCCGCAAGATCGTCGAGCGCGACGAACTCCTGATCGGCGACGAGCGTCAACGGAATCGCTCGCCGGCCGTCACGCGCAATGAGCGTCAGACTTGGAGCCGTGCCCTGGCCGAAGAGCGCGGGCGCCAGCATCAGACCAAGCGCGAGGAGTGAGGTTGCGGGGAAAAGGAAACGCGGGCGGAAGCTCAATGGAGAATCTCGACTACGCGAGATTCCCCATTATGCCTCATCTGTGTCAACGCAGAACGGTTCAGCGCGGACCACCGGCGTGATACGTGATCGTCTGGCCCGGCTGAACGTTGACGTCGAACTCGATTGGCTCTTGACCAGCGCCGCGGATTTCCATTTTGTGGACGCCCGCTTGCAGGTTCAGCTTGTCTGACGAGCCGTCGCGGCCCACGACCCCAACGTAGTAGCCATCCGCGAACACTTGCGCGTCGGGGATGGCGCCGTCGATCTTGAGGCCGCCATAGGCCGCCCCGGGTGCCGCTGCGACAGCGCCGGCTGGCGGGTAGTACGGGTACCCGTACGGATATCCGTAGTAGCCATACGGGTAACCGTACGGATAGCCGTAACCGTAGCCGAAGCCGAAGCCCACGCCGATTCCGATCGACCACCCCGACCCGTAGTATGGGTAGTACGGATAGTACGGATAGTACCCATGGTAGTAGTACGGGTAGTAGGGATGGTACGGATAACCTGGGTAGCCCGCGATCGGGTGCGATGGATAACCAGGATAGCCCGGCCTCGGGACAGCGTGTCCAACGACTGCCGGGGCCGGCGCGCGTGCTCCCGCAGCAACCGCGCGGCCGCCGCCGGCCGCAGCATGCCCGCCGCCGCGCTGCGCGGCGGCCTCCGGCGCCGCAACTGCTACGCACACGGCGGCAACGAACAGCAGGAGCAGTAACTTCTGCGGTGACTTCAAGGAAACTTTCGAGAGATGCATGGCAGACCCACTCGTCAGGCGGCTTGGCTGGCAACTCTATTGTAACGCAGATGAGTCTAGGCCGGGTAGTAGCGGACGAGCCATTCCGCGACGCAGCACGGTTTCTCGATGCCTTCCCGCTCGATCGTGACCTGCCAGATGGCCTGCACCGCTCCACCGGTTTCCTCGACGGACGCGAGCGCGAACCGTCCCCTGACGCGGCTGCCCGAGGGCACGGGGGCCATGAAGCGAACGCGGTTCAAGCCGTAGTTGATGGCCATGCGCGCGCCGTCGAACTGCAGCGCGCTGCGGATCAAGGAGCTCGCAAGCGACAGCGTGAGGAACCCGTGCGCGATCGTGGTCTTGAACGGCGACTCGCTTGCCGCGCGCGCCCTATCGACGTGAATCCACTGACGATCGCCGGTGGCGTCAGCGAACTCGTCAATCCGCTCCTGCGTGACCTGGTGCCATTCGCTGACACCGAGCTCGCGTCCAACGTTGTCGACGAGGGCCCTTATGTCGATGGTGACCACGTGTTAAGCAGGCACCGGAGCTGCGGAATAAAACCCACGACCTTCCGTGACGAGCCGTTCGAGGAGCGCCGCAGGCCTCCAGTAATCACCGAACCGTGCGCGATACTCCTGGACCCGCCGGAGGACGACCGGCAGACCCACCGTGTCCGCGTAGAACATCGGTCCGCCGCGATAGCGGGGAAACCCGAATCCGTAGACGTAGATGACGTCGATATCGCCCGCCCTCGTCGCGTAGCCGTCCTCCAGCACCTGCGCGCCTTCGTTGGCCAGCGCCGTGGTAATGCGTGCGATGATTTCTTCATTGGCGATCGGTTGACGTGTGATGCCGCGTCTCGCCGCGGCCTGCGCAGCCAGCTCTTCGATCAGCGGATCGGGCGTACGGTTGCGGCTTCCCGGCGCGTCATATTTGTACCAACCGGCGCCGGTCTTTTGCCCGTAGCGGCCCATGTCGAACAGCCGATCGGGGATTTCCGACTGCGGCCCTTCCGCGCGCGTTTTGCCGATCGACTTCAAGTACTGCCTGATGCGCGCCCCCACGTCGATGCCGGCGATATCCTGCATCCCGAACGGGCCGACGGGCAGCCCGAAGTCGGTCAGCGCCTTGTCGATCTGCTCGACGCTGGCGCCCTCCTCAAGCAGGAGATAGGCCTCCCGCATGTAGTACGCCAGCATGCGGTTCGCGACGAACCCGAAACAGTTGCCGACGACGACACCGACCTTGCCCAGGCGCTTGGCCAGCTTGAGGGACGCGGCAATCACGCCCGGGTCCGTAGCGCGTCCGCGGACGATCTCGACGAGTTTCATCACGTTCGCCGGACTGAAGTAGTGGTGTCCGAGGACCTGGGACGGACGTCCGCTCGACCGCGCGAACTCATCGATGTCGAGGGTTGAAGAATTCGAAGCGAGGATGCAGTCCGACCTGGTGACCTTGCCGAGCTCCGCAAAGGTGGCCTTCTTGAGCTCCATGTTCTCGAACACGGCCTCGGTGACAATGTCCACCTGGTGGAACCCGTCGTAGCTCGTTGTCGGCGTGATGAGCGCCATGGTCCTCTCGAGCTGGGCCGGGCTGATCTTGCCCTTCGACATGGTGACGTCGTAGTTCCTGCGGATGGTTGCCAAGCCCCGGTCGAGCGCCGCCTGATCGATCTCCTTCAGCAGGACCGGGATCCCGGCGTTCGCGTAGTTCATGGCGATGCCGCCGCCCATCGTGCCGGCGCCGACGACGGCGGCGCGCCGGATGTCCGCGGGCGTGGGGGCAAAGTCGCTTCCCCCGGGAGCGGTGCGCGGCGTCACCTTTGCGGCTTCCCGCTCGGCGAAGAACAAATGGCGAAGCGCCTTCGATTCAGTCGAGACCACGCAATCGGCGAAGATCTCGCGCTCGCGAATGGATCCTGCGTCGAAGCCAAGCCGCAATCCGGCTTCGACCGCGTCGACGACGGCGAACGGCGCGCGCATGCCTCTCGCCGTTTTGGCCAGCGCAAGGCGCATGGCTGCGCACGCTTCGAGTCCCTTCTTGACGCTGTCCTCGCTGACGGCGATCTCGCGCGTCTTGCGGATCTCGTGCTTCGCGGCCTTCGACTTGGCAAAAGCGATCGCGCTCGCGAGCAGGTCGCCTTCGACGATCTGGTCGATCAGGCCGGCTGTTTTGGCCTGGGGGGCGGCGATCGGTTTGCCGTCGGTGCACATTTGGAGGGCCAGCTCGACTCCCGCGAGGCGGGGCAGGCGTTGGGTGCCGCCGGCGCCGGGGATGATGCCGAGGAGTACTTCGGGCTGCCCGACCTTCGCCACCGGCTCGCTCACGGGGCGACTTCCTCCGCCTCGGGGGCCTTCATTCCCCGACCCGCCGGGTCCGACCGCCACGCGGAAGTGGCAGGACATGGCGACTTCCATCCCGCCGCCGAGCGTGTTGCCGTGAAGCGCTGCGACGAGCGGTTTCGTCGAGTCCTCCATGCGCCTGAGCAGCGCGTGTGTGGCGGCAGAGCGCGCGAGGGAATCCTCGCGCGTCTTCAACGTATCGAACACTTTGATGTCCGCGCCGGCGATGAAGGTCGTGCCCGCGCCGACAAGGACGATGGCGTCAGCGATGGGGTCGGCATTCGCGCGCGCGATCGCTTCGTCGATGCCGGTCCAGACGGCGGGACTGAGCGCGTTGACCGGCGGGTTGTCGACCGTCACGACCGCGACGCGGTCTCTGATGTCGTAACGCACGGTACCAACATTAAGTCCAGAGTCGGCCATAGCCGGCTAGCCTACCATGCGAGCGATTCGCCGCCATGACGGCTCGAGTTACGGTTCGAGTGTTCCGCGCGGCGGCTCGACGATGATGCAGGTCGTCGTGCCGTGGGCGTAGAGCTTCCCGTCGCCGCCGTGTATCCAGGCTTCGGAGAGCGCCGTGCGTCCCCCTACGTGAAGAACCTTGCCTTCACAACGGAGCGGGTTGGCCGCCGCCGTCAACGGGCGGGTCAGGTTGACCTTGAGCTCGAGCGTCGTAAACCGCCGTCCAGGCGGGGTTGTCGAGTTGACGCAGCACCCGAGCGCCGTGTCGAGCAGTGTCGACGCGAACCCGCCGTGCGCGACGCCGGTGCCGTTGTAAAAGCGTTCGTCGACATTCGCGGCGAACACGACGCGGCCGGCTTCCACCTCGACCAGCCGTATGCCGAGCAGGTTGAGCATCGGCGGGTGAGGCGCTTCCCCGCTGAGCATCATGCGAAAAAACTCGAGGCCGCTCAGCTTGCGGCGTACGTCGAGACTCGTGTCAGGGCTCATGATTGACGGCTCAATGCCGCATGTTCTTCACGCAGCACGCGATACAGAATCTTCCCGACGGCGCTCATCGGCAGCGTGTCGCGCACCTCGACCTGGCGAGGCACCTTGTATTCGGCGAGGCTCGTCCGGCAGTGTTCGATCATCTCCTCTGCCGTCACCGTCGCGCCGGTCTTGAGCGCGATGCAGGCTTTGACGACCTCGCCATGATACTTGTCGGGAACGCCGATGACCGCGGCGAGTCTCACCGCCGGGTGTATGTACAGAATGGACTCGACCTCCGATGGATACACGTTGAAGCCGTCCACGATGATCATGTCTTTCTTGCGTTGGACAATGGATGTGAAGCCATCGCAGTCGACAGAGGCGATGTCGCCGGTGTGCAGCCAGATCCGGCCGTCAGGGCCGCGCCGCAGCGCCGCGGCGGTTTCTTCGGGCTTGTTCCAGTAGCCCTTCATGACTTGAGGGCCGGAGATGCACAACTCGCCGACCTCGCCGGTCGCAAGCTCTCGCGTTCCAAGCTCGAGATCCACGATCTTCATGTCGGTGTCGGGGAAAGGCAGCCCGATCGTTCCCATGCGGCGCCGGGCGAGCTGCGGTGTGGAGTGTGTCACAGGTGAAGTCTCCGACAGACCGTAGCCTTCGTTGAGCGGCCGGCCGATCCGCCGCTCCCACTCGTCCAGGACCTCTACCGGACACGGTGCACCGCCGCTGTTGAAACTGCGCACGCGCTCGAGCCCGTACTCGCGCACCTTCGGATGGTTGAGCAGCGACACGAACACGGTGGGGACCGCTGGAAAGTAAGTCGGGCGGAAATCGCGGATGGACGCGAGCACTTGGTCGGGATCGTATTTGGGATGAATGACCTGCAGCGCGCCGAGGCGAACGCCGGTCATCATGCAGACTGTGAACGCATAGATGTGGAAGTACGGGATCACGACGAGATAGCGCTCGCTTCGTGCGTAGACGTGCGCGGGATTCGTCCACATCTCAGTCTGAATCACGTTGGCGAAGATGTTGCCGTGCGTCAGCATCGCGCCCTTGGGCGTCCCCGTCGTTCCGCCCGTGTATTGAAGGACCGCCAAGTCCCCGGAGTCGATCTCGATCGGCGCCCCTGACGTCAAGGCCGCCGACGCCTCCGCGGACCGCGGCGCGACGAGCTGAGCCAGCGAAACGGCGTCGGCAACCTGAGGGGCTGGGGCAGCGGCCCCCGAGTACTCTGCGAGCGACGTCACAACGATCCGCTCGAAGGACGTTCGATCTTTGACCCCTTGCGCCAGTGGCGCCAGGGCGTCGAGCGTGATGAGCAGGCGCGCGCCGGAATCGACCGCGACGATGACGAGCTCGCGCGCCGTATAGCTTGGATTGATGTTGACGACGACCGCGCCGATTCGGAGGATGGCGAACGCCGCGATGATGTACTGCGGGCAGTTCGGCAGCATGATAGCGACGCGGTCGCCCTTGACAATGCCCATCTCGGCGAGCGAGGCGGCGAGTCTGTCCGACTGCCGCTTGAGCTCGCCGAATGTCAACTCGGCGCCGAGAAAATGCGTCGCCGCGCGATCGGCCATGTCGACGGCTGTCAGATCCAGGATTTCGGTCAGCGGCCGGGTTGGGTACGAAAGGCCGTGCGGCACCCAGTAGTCCAGGTGCTTCAGCCAGGGTCGGACAGTCGCGAGCGTCGAGACCGGGGCGGTCATACGATCGTCCGCCCTCCGTCGACGACGATGGTCTGCCCCGTGATGTAGTTGGATGCGTCGGCCGCGAGAAACACTGCAACCCCCTTGAGCTCGCCCCGCTCGCCCACTCGTGGAATCGGGCTCACGTTCTTGATGGCTGGTTCAACCAGCGCGATCGCGCCATCCGCGAGCCTCGAGTGAAAAAACCCGGGAGCGATGGCGTTCACGCGGATGCCCTTGCGCGCCCACGACGCTGCCAGCTCGCGCGTCAGACCCATCAAACCGGCTTTGGACGCGGCGTATGGCGCATAGTGCGGCCCGTGAACCGAAGCGTGCATCCCCGCAATCGACGCGATGTTGATGATCCGGCCCCACTGGCGCTTGAGCATGTCGCGCCCCGCGGCCTGGGCGCAAAGAAATGCCCCCGTCAGATTGATGTCGATGACCTTCTGCCACTTTTCGAGCGGCATGTCTTCCGGCTCGGTGGCCCACGTGACGCCGGCGTTGTTGATCAAGATGTCGACTTTCCCGAAAGCCGAGACCGTCTTGTCAACGAGGGCCTGGACGTGGGCGGCCCTGGCGACGTCGCAGACTTCGCCCTGGACGCGGAAGCCGCGCGCCCGCATCGCCGTGATGGTCGGCGTGAGCCACTCCTCGCGGCGCGCGCAGAGCATGAGCGACGCGCCTGCTTCCGCGAGCCCTTCGGCCATTTCCTGGCCGATGCCACGCGACCCGCCGGTCACGATGGCGGTCCGGCCGGCGAGGGAGAACAATTCATTGATGGTTGGCACGTTGGCAGGCTTATACTTCCGACCCGCCAAGGGCGTCAACCGGACGGTCGGTAGGGCGGGTAGGTCACGTCGGTCAGGTGGGTCGGGTAGATCAGGTGGGTCGAGTGGGTCGGCTCGGGGGCAGCAATGACGCAGGCACATGCGGTGGTCAACGGCGGACAGTTCCTCACGTCGCCCGTGAGTGCAGACGACGTGTTCGTCCGGGAGGAATTGACGGACGAACAGCGACTGTTCGGGCAGACGGCGGCCGAGTTCATGCAAAGGGAAGTGCTCCCGGTCGCGGACCGG
>DATKHR010000025.1:0-17157 GCA_035510155.1 Vicinamibacterales bacterium | reverse complement strand
CGCAAGGTCAAGACGACGCCGCTTTTCAAGAGCCCGGAAGGCTATCCCAATGCGATCTCCGTGGCGCCCGAGGGGCTGTGGATCGCGGAACAGAAAACCGACAATGCCCATCTCGTCGACTGGAACGGCAAGGTCCTGAAGACCGTGAAGACCGAGTCGAAGAACACGAGCGGCATGGGCTACGGCGGGGGGTACATCTGGATGGGGGCCAACGCCGCTCCCGAAGGGGTGTTTCAGACCGATTTGAGCTCGCGGACGATCAGTCATCGCCAGATTCCGCTCGGCCCGCGCGACAACGGCGGCGGCTGTCACGGCCTGGAGTACGTGAACGGCAAGCTCTGGATTGCGGCGCTCAGACTGCGCGGCATCCTGCGCGTCGACGCCACGACATGGCAACCGGAGCTGCTGATTCCGTACAACATGCCGCGCGCGCACGGCGTCGCGTGGGACGGGAAGGCGATCTGGATGGTCACCGGCAACGAACGCGGCGCCGGTCTCATCAAGTACGAGGCGGAGACCGGACGACCGCTGGAGATCGCGCAGTTCGCTGAAAGCGATTGCGATCCCCACGGACTCGCCTGGCACGACGGCGTGCTCTACAGCTGCGACGCGGGTATCCATCCCGGCTGGCCGGAGAACAAGAGCCCGACTCACGGCTACATCTTCCGCGTCGATCTTTTGTGATCGGGCTCCGCGGACGCCTAGGCCGCCATCGCGATCTCCGCCGGCTCGAGGGCGAGCGTGAGCACCTGATCGACCGACCGGACGATGTGGAACGTCATGTGGTCCCGCACGTCGGACGGGACATCGTCCAGATCCGGCTCGTTGCGCTCGGGCACGATCACCTCCGTGAGGCCGGCGGCGTGCGCGGCAAGCACTTTCTGCTTCAACCCGCCAATCGGGAGCACCCGCCCTTGAAGCGTGACCTCGCCGGTCATCCCGATGGTACCCTTGACCGGCCGGCGAGTCAGAAGCGACGCAATGGCCGTCACCATCGTGATGCCGGCGCTCGGACCGTCTTTCGGTATCGCACCGGCCGGCACGTGCACGTGCACCTCCCGCCCCTCGAGCGCGTGCTCGTCGATCCCAAGCTCGGATGCATGGCTCTTCACATAGGTCAGCGCAATCCGCGCCGACTCCTTCATGACGTCTCCGAGCTGTCCCGTCAGGACCAGACCGCCCTTGCCGGGCATCGAGGCCGCCTCGACGAACAGCACATCGCCCCCCACACCGGTGACGGCAAGGCCGGTAGCCACGCCGGGCACAGCGGTGCGGACGGCGGCTTCGTGGAAGACCTTGGAACGCCCGAGCGCGTCTCGCACGGCCGCCTCGTCGAGAGCGATCGGCATCGCCTGCCCGGCTGACGCGATCCGCGTCGCCGTCTTCCGCAACAGCGTCCCGAGCTCGCGCTCCAGCTGCCGGACGCCCGCCTCCCGCGTGTAGTCGTTGATGACGCGGCGCAGCACGGCATCGCTGACGGTGACTTCGTCCGGACGGAGACCGTTTCGCTCGACCTGACGCGGCCAGAGATGGCCGCGCGCGATGGCGACTTTTTCGTCGGTCGTGTAGCCGTCGAACCGGATCACCTCCATCCGGTCGAAGAGCGCGCCGGGGATCGTGTCGGCGACATTCGCCGTCGCAACGAACAGCGCCTGCGACAGATCCAGCTCGACGTCGAGATAGTGATCCCGAAACGCATGGTTCTGCGCCGGGTCGAGCACTTCGAGCAGCGCCGCCGAAGGGTCGCCGCGCCAGTCGGCGCCGATCTTGTCGACCTCGTCGAGCATGATCACGGGATTCATCGTGCTCGCATCGCGCAGCGCGCGGACGAGCCGGCCCGGCATGGCGCCGATGTACGTCCGACGATGCCCCCGGATCTCGGCCTCGTCGCGAACGCCGCCGAGCGACATCCGGACGAACTGCCGGCCCGTCGCTCGCGCGATCGATTCGCCAATCGACGTCTTGCCGGTGCCTGGAGGGCCAATCAAGGTGAGGATGACGCCCGACCGCTGGTTCTCCACCATGCCGCGCTCGCTTCGGAGCTTGCGAACGGCGAGGTATTCGGTGATGCGCCGCTTCACATCCTCCAGACCCTCGTGGTCGGCGTCGAGCACCCGACGGGCGTGCACCGGGTCGAGGCGATCCTCGGATCGCTTGGCCCACGGGACCGCCAGTAGCCAGTCGAGATACGTCCGAATCATCGATGACTCGGCGTTCGAATCGCCCATTCGATCCAAACGGTCCAGCTCTCGTTCGGCCTGCTGACGAACGGCGTCAGGCATGCCGGCGCTCGCAATCTTCTTCCGGTACTCGTCCACAATCGAGCCGTCGCTTTCGCCGAGCTCCTTGCGGATCGCCTCCATTTGACGGCGGAGGAAGTACTCCCGCTGCTGCTTCTGCGCGCCATCCTCGACATCGTCGCGGATGCGCTTCCGGACCTGCAGCTCCGCCAATCGGTCCCGTTGCAACCGAAGCGCCAGCTTGAGCCGCTCGACGATATCGAAGGTTTCGAGCAGCTGCAGCTTCTGCCCGTAGTCGAAATCCGGCGAGTAGCCGGCCGTATCGGCCAGCGCGCCGGTGTCCTTGATGGATCGCACGAACGCACGGATCCGCCCGTCGTCCCCGCGCAGTTCGAGAATCTCGTCGACGACGGCGCGGTACTCGCGTTCCAGTTCCCGCGTAAGGCTCGGCGCGGGCGCCTGGTCGGGACGAGCTTCGTAGTCGACGCGAAGGACGCCGTCGGGGTCGGCCGAGGCGCCGCCGAGGATGGCGCGATGGAGGCCACTGAGCGACACAGCCACGCCGCGCCCGGCGAGCCGCATCCGCTCGGAGACTTCAGCCACAACCCCGACCTTGGCGTATGTATTGTCGTGTCTGGGCACCAGGAGGACCCGCTCGTCGCCGCCGATGTCGACGGGGAGGGTGACCGGCATGCCCGGAAAGACGACCGTATCTTCCAGGGGAACGATTCGAAGCCTGTTCATAGTGACACCATCCTAGCCCGAATTAGTTTAGTTAGTCAATTATTTATTTACTCAAGTATAATTGGTCTCATGAGCCGGATGACGGACGCCGATGCGCGGCGTGCCTGGCAGCTCCTCGTGAGGTTCTTCTTCGCCCAGCGGGAATACCTGCCGCCTGTGGGTGAGGAGTTCGACCTCTCGCCGGTCCAGTGCCACGTGCTGCACCTGATCGAGCCGGAGCGGCCCTTACCTATGGGACGACTGGCGGAGACCCTCGGGTGCGACGCTTCGAACGTGACGGGGTTGGTCGATCGGCTGGAAACGCGTGGGCTCGTTCAGCGCCGACCATCAGCCGATGACCGCCGCGTGAAGGTGCTGCAGCTCACACCAAGAGGATCGCGACTGCGCGCGCAACTGCTGAGTCGGGTGACCGGAGGTTCGTGCCCCCTTTCCAGACTCTCGCGCGGCCAACAGCGCTCGCTCGTCAGGGCCCTCGAGGTCCTCGTGGACGAAAAGCCGACCGAAGCGCGATGATCCGGCGTCAGGTATCCTAGCGGGTGCACCGACCCGCAAGAGCCGTGATGAGTCGCCTGACTTTCCGGTTCCTCTGTCTGATGGCGGTCGTGCCGGCGGCCGTCAGCGGGGAGAAATTGCCGATCCGCGCGTACACCACTGCAGATGGGCTCCCCCACAACACCGTCATGCGAATCGTGCGGGATTCGCGCGGCTTCCTCTGGTTCTGCACCTTGCGAGGGTTGGCGCGTTTCGACGGCTACACGTTCCAAGGCTACGGCGCCGAGCAAGGGTTACGGGGCAGCGTCACCGACGTATTGGAAACCCGAGCGGGGGAATACTGGATCGCAACGCTGAACGGTTTATACCGCTTCCATCCGGACCCGCCCCGTCCAGTTCGGACAGCCTCGAACGCCGTCAGGAGGCCTGCTGCGCAGCCGATGTTTGAGTTGTTCCCGTTGGGCGATGACAAAACTCTCCAGGGCATCAACACTCTGCACGAAGACCGCCGGGGCATGATCTGGGCCGCCACGAACCAGGGCTTGTACCGACTCGCGCTTAGCGACGGCAGATGGATCCCGCGGGTGGTTGACCTTGCGGTGCCCGGCAAGCCGGCGAACACGGTCCGCGTCTTGGAGGTCATGGAAGATCATGACGGCGCGCTCTGGATCAGCCTGCCGCAAGCCGGACTGCGACAGCTTCTTCCTGACGGCCGGACCAACACCTACACCACGCTTGGAATGAGCGTGGGAGCCGCGACCGGTGGTTGGTTCGAAGGCATCGTGAACACGATGCTCGAGGACCACGATCGACGGGTGTGGCTCGGGTCCGAGCACGGCCTCAGCCTGCTGGTTCGACGACCGGGCTCGGCACAACTCGACTGGGTGCGGACCTATACAACGAAGGACGGTTTGCGCGACGACAATGTGGCGGCGCTGGCGGAGTCTGCGGACGGTCGGTTGTGGGCAGGAACCTCCAGGGGCTTGAGCCAGTTCTGTGTCGCACCCACGTGCGGCGCAAAGAGCTTCCGCAGTTACGACACGGCACCGCTCGGACGTTTCGGCGCATGGACTCTGGTCAACGATCGCGATGGCAATTTGTGGATGGGGAATGAGATCGGCGCACTCCGCCTCGCTCGGGACGGTTTCACCACGTACGACGAGGCGGACGGGCTGGGAAGCAGCCGCGTCTACTCCATATCCGAGAGTTCAGCCGGCACGCTTTACGCAGTCACGCCGGGGCCACACGGCGGCGAGGTGAACGAGTACGACGGCAACCGCTTTCGGAGAATCTCGCCGCCCTTGCAGCGACCCACGACCGATCCCGCGGCCCCCCTGCGTTCATCTGCGTTGCAGGATCGTGCCGGCGACTGGTGGGTCACGACCGAGGAGGGTCTCTATCAATACTCTGGCGTGACGCGCGTCGACGCGCTTGCGCGGATGAGGCCGACGGCGGTGCACACGAGCCGAAATGGACTCCCGCCCGCGGCAATCGTCAGTCTGTATGGAGACTCGCGCGGCGACCTCTGGGTCGGTTCGAACCTCAGTTCGGCTGCGGCAGGCACCTTGAGCAGATGGCAACGCTCCACGAGGACTTTCCACGTGTACGGTACCGCGGAGGGGCTGTCGGTCTCCGCGGCAGCGCTCGCCTTTTGTGAGGACCGGTCTGGCGACCTCTGGGTGGGATTCCCCAGCGATAGTGCGGGTCGTTTGGCTCGTCATCATGACGGGCGCTTCAGCGTGTTCTCAAGCCGTGACGGGTTGCCGGCGGGGTCAGTCTGGAGTCTCTACGTGGACCACGTGGGCCGGCTGTGGGTCGCCACCACAGAAGGGGGAGTGGCTCGCGTGGATCATCCCGAAGTCGCGTTGCCTCGCTTCGCCACGTACACGACGGCTGAAGGGCTCGGCAGCAACCAGGTGCAGGCGATCACGGAGGACCAATGGGGGCGGATGTACTTGCTGACCGATCGGGGCATCGACCGGCTCGACCCGGCGACCGGTTGGGTCAAACACTACACGCCCGCGGACGGCCTGGTCGGCAGCAGTCATTGGGGCTCAGCGTTCCGCGACCGTCGCGGAACGCTCTGGTTTGGCACGTTGGAAGGGCTCTCGCAGCTCATACCGAGACCCGATGAACCGGCCTCGCCGCCGCCTGTCAGGATCACCGCGATCCGGGTGCGGGGGGACCCTTATCCGGTGTCCGAGCTCGGGCAACTTACGTTCGCTCCCTTTTTGCTCGAACCAAGTCTCAACCAGCTTCAAATCGACTTTGCCGGCTTCAACTTTGGCGTCGGCGACACTCTCAGGTATCAATACAAGCTCGAAGGCGCGGACCGAGACTGGAGCAAGCCGGCCGAGCAGCGGACGATCAACTACGCGACGCTGTCTCCGGGGAGGTATCGCTTTCTCGTCCGCGCCCTCAACTGGAAAGACATGCCCAGCCGTGAAGCGGCCGTGGTCGAATTTCGAGTGGTCGCCCCGGTGTGGCAGCGATGGTGGTTTGTCACACTGCTCTGTCTCGCTGCCGCCGGCATCATCTATCTGCTCCATCACAATCGCGTCACGCGACTGCTGGAGCTGGAGCGGATTCGCAGCCGGATCGCAACCGATCTTCACGACGACGTCGGGGCGAGCCTGTCTCACATCGCCGTGCTGAGCGAGGTCGCCACCAGTGAAGTCGCCCGCCTGAACCTGGCGCCCGATGGGCAGCGGCTGTACCAGCCGCTGTTGCGAATTGGTTCGGTGTCGCGCGAATTGATCGACTCGATGAGCGACATCGTCTGGGCCATCAGTCCGCGCAAAGACCGGCTGGGGAGCCTGACCGAGCGCATGCGGGAGTTCGCCGGCGAGGTGTTTGGCAGTCGGAATATTGACTTCCATTTCGATGCTGCCGGCATCGATCCGGAAATGCGGTTCGATCCGGACGTGCGACGTCAGGTGTTCCTGATTTTCAAGGAAGGCGTCCACAACATCGTTCGCCACGCCGCTTCCACCCGCGTCGTCTGCGATTTTCGGATCGAGCGAAGACAGCTCGTGCTGCGGCTGACTGACAACGGCCGGGGGTTCGCGCCAAATGCGGTCAACGGCTCGGTGAGCGATGGCCACGGTCTGCTCAGCATGCAGCGGCGGGCACAGATATTGGGCGGCAGCCTCGACGTGGCGGGGGAACTCGACCGGGGTGTCACCATCGTCCTCCGGGTACCTCTCGATCGGCCGGCCTCGTACAGAAGCGACCATCACCTGAGTAGGTGAGGGCACCAGCGGGACAATTGATTTAGATTGCACTGGTTGAACCCAAGCTCGAATGACCAGCAGGCCGCAGCACCCGGGATCGCCGATCCGCGTGGCCATCATTGAGGACCAGCGCGAGTTTCGCGAAGGCCTGGCCTTTCTGATCGACGGGACCGAGGGGTACCGCTGCGCCCAGCGCTTCGGCTCAATGGAGGAGGCCCTTGATCCATTGGGCCGTGATCCACCGGACGTGGCGCTGCTGGACATCGGCTTGCCGGGCATCTCCGGCATTGAAGGCATCCGGCTTTTGCGCGAGCAGTGCCCCGGGCTGCCCGTGCTGGTCCTCACGATCTACAACGATGATGAGCGGATCTTTGGGGCGATGTGCGCCGGCGCCTGCGGCTATCTGCTCAAGAAGACGCCGAAGGCGCGCATCCTGGAGTGCATTGAGGACGTGCTGGACGGGGGCGCGCCCATGTCACCGGACGTGGCACGGCGTGTGGTGGAGTTGTTCCGGAAGTTTCGGCCGCCGCAAGATGCCAATTATCACCTCACCAAGCAGGAATTGCGGCTGCTGACACTCTTGGGCGAGGGGCACTACTACAAGACGGCCGCGGGCGAGCTGGGGATTACCATCAACACCGTCTCGTCGCACATGCGCCATATCTACGAAAAGCTGCAAGTGCACTCCAAGTCCGAGGCCGTCGCCAAGGCGCTGCGCCAGGGCCTCATTCACTGAGTCCGAAGCCTGAACCACGGATCCCGGACCCCATCACATACATAGGTGATAGACGAGCGCAACACGCAGGCTCATAGTGTGCCCGAAGTTGTCGCGCGGCTTCCAGTCAAGACAGGACGATGGTTCGGCCATTTCAGACTAGGAGACCACGATCATGAGACGTGTATCGTCGTTTGCGTTCTTCGGCGCTGCCAGTTTGTTCGTTGCCGCCACTCCAGTGTTGGCGCAATCCCCCGCCCAGGTTCGTCACGGGCCGGCTGACGTACTGGGACCTGCTGTGGTTTCGTTCGAGCTCACGGCCAACCCGAAGTTCATCGACTGCCTCCAGGATCCGAACACGGTCGAGCAGCCGTCCGCGACGGTGACGGTCCTCAGGGGCGCGCTCAACGACGCCCTTCAATTGCATCTGCAGCACTTCAAGCCGGGACTGGCCTTCGATCTGTTCACGGTGCAGCGCAGTCAGCTTCTGAGCGACGGAAAGCCCGATCCGAACTTCAAAAACTTCGGCTTCGCCTGGTATCAATCGGACGTGGAAGTCGGAGCCAAAGGCCAGGGCCACGTCCAGATCAGGACCATCCTGCTGGATGATATTTTTGGGTTCGATCCGGATGCTGGAGTCCTGCCGATCAACACGTTCCACGTCGGCTTCTGGTTCGACGATCCTCAGGACGCCGCCGCGTGCGGGTTCGACCCCACGAAACCTACGCCCTTCAACGGCGCGCACAAGGCCGGTCCGATGGCAATGATCAGCGTGCCGGACCCGACCTTCAACGTGGGCCCACTCTGCACCAATCCACAGGTTGTCGGCAACACGATCGCGTGCAACCCTTGACCGAAAAGCAGTCCACTGCCGCCATGCGTCGATCGAGCCGCGTGGCTCTGCCGCCCCGCAGTAGCTCGCAGTAAACTTCCTTTGCCCTTGGCGCTCAACCTCTCTTGACTCGCGAGTCGAGGTGCGCCATCGTTACGCCCCGAACATCAGGAGTCGTGTATGAACACACCAAACCGACGCAGTTTCATCAGGCGCGGCGTGACGTCCGCTGCGGCCGCGACGGCGGCACTGGTTCCCGCGACAGTCGCGGCGCAGAGCGACAAGCCGGTCAAGAAGGTCCACTACAGGAACGGCCGCAAGCCGGAGAAACCACCGCTCTTCAACGGAACCGTGTCCTACGGTGACTTGGTGTTCATCGCGGGCGTCGGATATCACGCGGAGGGTGACATCAAGGTACATACCAAGGCAGTCCTCGACCAGATCCAGCAGCAGCTCGAGAGCGTGGGATCGTCGATGGAAAAGGTGTTGAAGTGCAACGTGTACTTGAACGACCTGAAGGACTATGCCGGCATGAACGAGATGTTTCAAGGGCGCTTCGGCGTCGAACCGCCAGTGCGGACGACTATCGCGGCGGCCGGCGGCATTCCCGGCAACTCGCTCGTGGAAATCGACGTCATCGCGACGCTATAACGAGGCTCGGCAGCGCAGCTCTTTGGGGCTGCCGGCAGGAGGATGTCATGTTCGACATGGTGGCAGGCCGCTTGAGACGCGGCGCGGAGATCCTGAGCCGCCGCGAACTGTTTCGCCAATCGGCGCTGCTGGCGCTGCCGGCAATCTTCCGTGGACATTCGGAGGCGGAGGCGACGGCGTCGCCGGCGCCAGGGTTTCGCATAGCTGATGCCGGTCTTCGCGTCGGCGAGGACGTCTATCAGTCCATCGGCGTGCGCCCGCTGATCAACGCGCGCGGCACCTTCACCATCATCAGTGGCTCGCTCATGCTGCCGGAAGTACGCGCGGCGATTGACGCCGCCGCCCAGCACCATGTGCACCTGGATGAACTGATGGCGGGGATTGGGGCCCGGCTGGCCGAATTGACAAAGGCAGAATGGGGGATGGTTGCGTCGGGCTGCGCCGCGGCCCTGACGCACGCGACCGCCGCGTGCGTCGCCGGGGGCAACCCCGATCTTCACGTGCGCATTCCCAATCTCATCGGTTTTCAGAAAGATGAAGTGATCATCCCGAGTCACTCCCGCAATGTGTACGACGCAGCCGTCCGCGCCGTCGGCGTGCGCATCCTGGAGGTGGGCACGGCCGAGGAGCTCGACCGAGCGATCGGCCCGCGTGCGGCGATGGTCTACATCCTCGCGGGCCCGGAAGCCGAGAAGGGACCTCTCAGCACGCGAGCGATCGCACAGGTGGCCAATCAGAAGCGCGTTCCCGTGCTCGTCGACGCAGCGGCGGAGATCCTGACCGTTCCGAACGTCCACCTGGAAAACGGGGCCACGCTCGTCGCCTACAGTGGCGGCAAGTGCCTCCGGGGGCCGCAAAGCGCAGGTCTGCTTCTCGGACGCAAAGATCTGGTTCAGGCCGCATGGGTACACAGCGCGCCGCATCATGGGTTCGCGCGCTCCATGAAAGTCGGGAAAGAGGAAGCCATCGGAATGCTGATGGCCGTCGAGATGTGGGTGAAGAGAGACCACAAAGCTGAGTGGAACCAGTGGATGGCATGGCTCGACTCCATCGCGACCGAGGTCTCCAGGATCGAGGGTGTCACCACGGCAATCACCGAGACGAGCGCGCTGTCCAACCGCACGCCGACGCTCGCGATTCGATGGGATCGGAAGCGCCTCGATGTCAGCGGCGCCGATCTCGCGCGGCATCTTCTCGAGACGGAGCCGCGCATTGCCACGCCTGGTGGCCGGGATCAGGGCGATGAAGCGAGCATTTCCATCACCCCGTACCAGATGGCAGCGGGCGAAGAGCAAATCGTTGCGAAGAAGATCCATGCGGCGCTGTCGAAGGCGCCTCGACAGGCCGCGCCCAGGCACGCCGCCACCGCCGCGTCGGACGTGAGCGGTCAGTGGGATGTGCGGATCGACTACGTCGCAAGCGCGTCGACGCATACGCTGCACCTGAAACAAGCCGGCAATCGCCTGGAAGGCTCGCATCAGGGCGATTTCGTCGCGCGCGATCTCACCGGGACGATCGAGGGCAACACCGTACAGATCGTCAGTACGTATACCGAGCGCCATGGAGACGCCTTGAGCTTCCGGTTCGCGGGCACCGTCCAGGGCGACGGGATGTCGGGCACGCTCGATATGGGCGAGTACCTCACGGCGAAATGGACGGCGAGAAGGCACGATTACGGGCGGGGCTGATGTCATGCGCTTCACACTGCTTCAGGCAGCTACCGGTTGTCTGGTCGTTTCAGCGACGATTCATGTGTCGGCGCAGCAGAAGTACGATCTCCTGTTGAAGGGCGGTCACCTCATCGATGCCAGGAACAACATCAGCGCCGTCCGCGATGTCGCCATTGCAGGCGGGAAAGTGGCGGCAGTGGCCGCGAACATCAGCCCTGTCGACGCCTTGAAAGTCGTCGATGCGACCGGGCTCTACGTGACGCCGGGGCTCGTCGACATTCACGTGCACGTGTATGCCGGAACCGGCGAACGCGGATCGTATGCCGGCGACAACAGCCTGTATCCCGACGGCTACACCCTCCGTGCAGGCGTCACCACGGTTGTCGACGCGGGATCGTCGGGCTGGAAGAACTTCGACGATTTCAAGAATCGCGTGATCGATCGCTCGAAGACCCGCGTCCTGGCGTTCCTCAACATCGTCGGTGCCGGCATGCGCGGCGACAAGTTCGAGCAGAACCTGTCCGACATGGAGGCGAAGCCAACGGCCGACATGGCGCGTCGACACAAGGGCGTGATCGTGGGAATTAAGACGGCGCACTACGCGGGTCCTGAGTGGGCACCGGTCGAACGCGCGGTCGAAGCAGGCACGGAGGCGAACATTCCCGTGATGGTGGACTTTGGAGCCAACCGGGCGGAGCGCCCGATGGCTGAGCTTGTCACGACGAAGTTGCGGCCCGGCGATATCTACACGCACGCCTATTCCGGGCTTCGTAACGAGCTGGACGACTCCGGCCATGTCAATCCAGGCATGTTCGAGGGCAGAAAGCGTGGCGTGATCTTTGATGTCGGGCATGGAGGCGGCAGCTTCGTCTGGCGGGTTGCCGTGCCCGCCATCAAAGAGGGATTCATTCCCGATTCCCTTTCGACCGATCTGCACGTGGGCAGCATGAACGCGGGAATGAAAGACATGCTCAACGTCATGAACAAATTCCTCGCCCTGGGCATGTCGCTCGACGATGTGGTTCGCTGGTCGACATGGAATCCGGCGCGCGAGATCAAGCACGAGGAGCTTGGCCATCTTTCTGCGGGTGCACCGGCGGACATCGTCGTACTTCGGCTCGAGACCGGGACCTTCGGCTTCGTCGACACGTACGGCGCCCGGCTGCGCGGCACTCAGAAGCTGACGTGCGAGCTGACGCTCCGGGACGGAAAGGTCGTCTACGATCTGAACGGAATGACGCGGCCCGACTGGCACACGCTGCCGCGGGACTACCGGCAGACCGGCGACGCCCGGTGGGACGCCATCACGCCCGCGCCGGTCAGGCGACCACAAGGCTGAGCCGACTTCATCTCGACGCGATGCGGTCCTTGATCCCGATCATGTTCGTGGCGTTCGTTGTCGCAAGCGTGGTCTCGCTTGGGGTGAACCCGAAAGAGGCAACTGGCGTCAGCCTGGCGGATCCGCCAGCAGGCATCGCGTTCGCCGACATCGCGCGGCCCAAGCCCGGCGCGTGGCCGACCTACCACGGAAACCTGAACGGCAATCGCTTCAGCCCGCTCGACCAGATTAATCCCACGACAATTCACAGCCTCGCGCCGAAATGGATGTTCACGATCCAGGGAGCCCCGCGCCCCCTTCAGATGACGCCGGTCGTGGTCGATGGCGTGATGTACGTCACGTCCGTGAATGAAGCGTCCGCGCTCGATGCGCGAAGCGGCCGCCAGGCGTGGCACTACAGCCGCCCCCGAACGAACGGCCTGGCCGGTGATGCCGCCACGGGCATCAATCGGGGCGTCGCGGTGCTCGGCGATCGCGTGTTCCTGGTCACGGACAACGCGCACCTGATCGCGCTCGGCCGCGATACGGGCGAGCTACTGTGGGATGTCGAGATGGCCGACGCTCGCCAGAATTACGGAGCCACCGGCGCGCCGCTGGTCGTGAACGACCTGGTCATTTCCGGGGTGTCGGGCGGGGACGAAGGCATCCGGGGATTCCTCGACGCATACCGGGCCACGACCGGTGAGCGCGTCTGGCGGTTCTGGACGATCCCGGCGCCGGGTGAGCCGGGCTCGGAGACGTGGATTGGCCGCGCGATCGAGCACGGGTGCGCCGCGACGTGGCTGACGGGTACCTACGACCCGGAGTCACGGCTGCTCTATTGGCCGACGGGCAACCCCTGTCCCGACTACAACGGTGACGAGCGCAAGGGCGACAATCTTTATAGTTCTTCTGTATTGGCGCTCGATCCGGACACCGGACGGCTGCGATGGCACTACCAGTTCACGCCCCATGACCTACATGACTGGGACGCGAACCAGACGCCGATGCTGATCGATGCGCACTTTCACGGTGAGGCGCGCAAGCTGCTGGTCCAGGCCAATCGAAACGGCTTCTTCTACGTGCTGGACCGGTTAACCGGGAAGGTCCTGCTCGCGGAGCCATTCGTCACCAACGTCACGTGGGCGGGCGGAATCGGCGGCGACGGTCGCCCGTTGCTCTTGACGGGGAACGAGCCGACAACTGAAGGGCAGCGCGTCTGTCCCGCAGTGGCGGGCGCCACCAACTGGCCGTCGACAGCCTTCAGTCCCGTGACGAATCTGTTCTATCTGTTCGCGGAGGAATCGTGCGCGATCTACACGAAGAACGACCAGCCGTGGGAAGCCGGCAAGTCGTTCTACGGTGGCGTCACGCGCCGAGCGCCGGGCAGCAGCGCGGCAGGGAAGGTTCTCAAAGCGCTCGATATCCAGACGGGAAAAACGGCGTGGGAAGTTCCAGTAGGAGGCGGCATTCTGGGAAGCGGTCTCATGGTGACGGCCGCGGGACTCATTTTCTATGGAACCGACGACGGCTTTGTCGCAGCCGATGCGCACAACGGCAAGCGGCTCTGGCAATTCAACACGAACCAGAATTGGAGGGCTGGTCCGATGACGTATGCCGTGGACGGCAACCAGTACATCGCCGTCGCAGCCGGCTCCAACGTTCTGGCGTTCAGCTTGCGGTAAAGCTGTTCCGGGCGCCGCACTCAGAAGACGAACTTCACACCGATTTGCAGCTCCCGCATCGGTGTCCGCGTGGTGTTGATCGTGCCATAAAGCGGGCTCGTCAACGTCGTGTTCGGGTCGCCCCAGATGGGGGTGTTCAGAAGGTTGAACCCCTCGAGCCGGAACTGCAACGTCTTGTTGGTCGTCAGCCGGAAGTTCCGCATGATGGACGCGTCGACGCGGGTGATGCCGGGGCCGATGATGGTGTTGCGACCGGCGTTGCCGAAGGTCCCCACCGTATTCAGCGCAAATGCGCCGGTGTTGAACCACTGCTGAATCGTCTGTTGGTCGCCGGCTAGGTTCGGATCTGGTCCTGTGACGTTCGGACGGTCCTGTCCGCCGGCGGTATTCGATCGGTCGGTGCCGACGTAGGCCGTTCTCGGGAAGCCGCTCGATTTCGAGATGATCGTGCTGATCTGCCAGCCGCCGAGAATCGCGGCGCCGGCACCGTTCTGCATGAAAGACTTGCCGCCGCCGAACGGCAGCTCGTAGAGAATCGACGCGACGAACCGATGGCGCACATCGAAGACCGACAACCCCCACTCGCAGTCGAGGCAGAAACTGTTTTGCGGGAACAGCGTGTCTCCCGTGAGCGTGCGGATGCCGCTCCCGTTGTCTTCCGACTTGGATAACGTGTAAGCGCCCAGTACCGACAGCCCGTCGTGGAGCCTCCGAGTCACCTTGATGGCCAGCGAGTTGTAGCGGGCTTGGGCAACGTTGCCGATCTCCTGGACTTTCGTGAACTCGGGATAGGGCTTCCGGCTCTGCACTGAACCGGTGACCCCGGGAATCGTCTCGTTCCAATCGAACATCCGCTCCAGCCGATAGCTGTGCGAGCCGAGGTAGCCGATCTCGAGCGCCGTCGACGAATTGAGCTCACGCTGGACGTTGAACAGATACTGCACCATGTACGGCGTCTTGCGATCGGGCATATTGCCGAGCACGTACACGTTCGTCAGGCAGACCAGAGGCGGCGCCACGCCGCAATCGTTCGCGCTCCCGACGCCTCGGAACGGAGCGTTGAGGGTCAGGTCCGGCGTCAGCAGCAGCGTGTTGTCGCGACGGCGTCCCGACAGGTTGCGCGCCATGTCGAACCGTGGGTTGCCGGTGTCTTGAACATAGAAGACGCCTACACCGGCGCGGTACGACCACTTCTCGCTCGGGCTCCAGGCCCAGCCGATCCGCGGGGCGAAGTTCGTCTTGTCGTCGAAGATGAGGCGATCGCCAAGCCGGCCGTCCCGAGCGATTTGAATATTGGGCGCGAAGCGCAGAAGGGTCCCTTCGTAGACATCGCCGCTGCCAATCCGCACCAGCACAGGATGGCAGGAAAGATCCTGCACGTTCGGCGTCGTGTTGTGGCAGGGGAGAGATGCGTTCATCAACGTGCCGTTCGCGTCGAACCACGGCGGCGTGTATTCGTAGCGGAGACCGAGGTCGAGCGTCATCTTTGATTGGATCTTCCACGTGTCGGTAAAGTAATACGCCTGGCTCAGCGCGCGGAATTTCGTCGTCGCGAGCGCCACGGCCGCTTCATCTTGCTGCGTGTACCCGAGCATGAAGTCGGCAAATGCATATCCCGTGGCGATGGGTTGAAACTGGAAGTTCCCGCGCGCAAACTGGTTCCCCACCTGGTTGTACATGTCGTACCGGATGCCACCGCCAATCTTGAATGCATGCCGCCCGCGAATCCACGACACGTTGTCGTTGAGCTCGAAGACATGGTCCCCGATCGTATACGGCCCCTCGGTGTCGTCGCCAAAGCCGCTGAACCCCGTAATTGGAATCGATGGAATCCCCCAGGCCTCGGGAGGCGCCGGCGAGAGGCCGGGAATCTTCAGCTCGCTGACGACGTCGCGCACGAAGGCGAGCTCGCGTCCGAAGGTGTTGTAGAGGTAGTTGTAGCCGAACCGGAACTCGTTGAGGAGCGTCGACGAGACTGTCCACGTGTTCCCAAGGACAGCCTGATTAACGCTTGTACGCAGCTTCGTGCCGTTCAGCTTCAGCGCCGGCATGACTTCGCTCTCGTTGCCGTAGCTGTAGCGTCCCATCCAGGAGGATGAAGCGCTCTGTAAGAAATCCACGCGCTGGGTGAACTGGTTCTTGTCGATGACGCGATCCTGGAGCGCGAGGTAGTTGTTGGTGAGCCCACCGGCGCCGGAATTTGGCACCGGATAGAACTCCAGCAGCTGTTTGGCGATGCCGTTCAGACGGCCCGTGGGAATGATGTTGCCCGAAAACGGCGCGCATGTCCGCGCCTGGCCGGCAACCGCGCATTGCGTCGGGTCGACGATCACATTAAATAGTTGCCCAGTTTGTGGATTGATAGCGGTCGAGGGCCCGACGTTCGCCAGCAGCTCTGAAAAGTTGCCGGTCCGCATCGCTGCGGACGGTACACTGTAGAGCGTCTGGAACTGTTTCCGGTCTTTATACCCTTCAAAATTCGACATGAAGAACAGGCGGTTCCTCAAGACCGGGCCGCCGGCCGTGTAGCCGTACTGATTCCAGTGGAAGGGCGGTTTCGGAGCCGCAGCCTGGCTGGCCCTAAAGGAATACGGCCTGGCGTCGAATTTGTCGTCGCGCAGGAACTCGAACACGGTTCCGTGGAGACTGTTCGTTCCCGATTTCGTGACCACGTTCACCTGGCTCGCCTCGCGCCCGAATTCGGCGGAGTAGACGCCGGTCTGCACCTTGAATTCCTCGAGGGCGTCGACGGAAGGCAAAAAAATGTACGTGTTGAAGTTGACGTCCGTGTTGCTGACGCCGTCCAGCGTGAAGTAGTTGAACTCCCGGCGCTGCCCTGAAATCGACAACTCCTGGTTGGCGCGGGTGCCGCCCTGGCGGCTGCCAGCCTGACCGGCGCCCGCAAACTCGGCGCTGACATTCGGGCTCAACTTGACGAGATCGAGATAGTTCCGGCCGTTGAGCGGCAGCTCGACGATGCGCTTGTTCTCGATGACAGTGCCGATCGTCGCATTTTGGGTTTCGACCAGCGGCGCCACGCCCGCCACCGTCGTCATCTCCGAGACCGTGCCCAACTCGAGCGTGAAGTCGACCCGCGCGGTCTGCTGCACCTCCAATTCCAGGTCGCGCGTCGAGGTCTTGAACCCCTCGAGCTCGGTTTTCACGGTGTACGGCCCCGGCGGCAGCGCCGGAAAGTCGAACAGGCCAACAGCGTTGCTCGTCGCAGTGCGGGTTGCGTTGGTCGCCTTGTTCACCACGGTGACCGTGACCCCTGGAATCACTGCGCCAGTGGCATCTCTCACTTCTCCGGAAATGGTGCCAAGGGTTTGCGCGACACACGGCGTGCAGAGGAGCAACGACGTCAGTCCCACGAAAAGAGTTCGGCGCATCGGCAGGCTCCTTTTCGAGAAACGACTGCGGCCTGATCGTGCCGGGCGCGGATCGGCGCGGCGACGAGCGTCACGACCAGAGGACCGAGGCGAATGAAAAAAGCCGGCGCGCGGAATGAACGGAAGATCGCTGCGCTTCTTATGCAGCGCGACGACGAAGGCTACGCCCGCTTTGCGGGGCAAGTCAA
>DATKHR010000024.1:0-5883 GCA_035510155.1 Vicinamibacterales bacterium | reverse complement strand
CCTGGTTGTAACGCGGTTGTTGTTTGCACAGAATATGACGTGCGGGTTATAGCAGCCACGCCCACCCCTGGTAACTGTCAAAAGTGCTAGTTGGCGTCTGGGGCATCGCGGCCAACCATTGCTCCTGGCGCGTTGCTTTTGCGATGCGTCGTCTGGGTGGCTATACTCTAGGCGATGTCCCCCCGGCGTCCCACCCGGCACAGCTTTGCTGCGGCTTGGTTGTCGGTGGGTTTCATCTGCCTGTCGGGTGTCACTACCCCTGTCAGCGCCCGGCGGGCACTGCAGCTCGGCAAGGCGCAGTCGGCCGATCTCCTCGCCCGCTTCTTCGCGGCCGATACCAAGCCCCTCGTCCAATACCGCGCTCGACGCAAACTGACGGCCACGACTCGTGGCGGGCGGATGCACGCCTCGATGGAGGTCTGGACCTCCCTTGACCCTGAGCACGGCTTTCAATTTCAAATCGTCTCCGAAGAGGGGTCGCCCATCATTCGGCGGAAAGTGCTGCACGCGGCGCTCGAAGCGGAGCAGGCCGCCCTGTCATCCGACGCCCGTGAACAGGCCGCGCTCACGGCCGCAAACTACGAGTTCCTCCATGTGAGCCCGGTCCTGGCAGGCCAGGTCCCCGTTAATCTTGTCAAGGTCGACGTCCGGCCCCGCCGCAAGCACGTCATGCTGGTCGACGGCGCGTTGTTCCTGGAGGCTGACTCTGCCGACCTTGTCCGTATCGAAGGGGAACTGTCCCGTCGTCCGTCCATTTGGACTCGCAACGTCCGAGTGCTTCGAGAATACGCCAGGATCGCCGGGGTCCACGTGCCGGTCGCCATGAGCTCCACGGCCGATGTCATCGTCGTGGGGGCCTCCACGTTCTCGATGACCTATCAGTACGTCGAAATCAACGGGACGCCGGTTGAGGCCCGAGACTTTCCCGTGAGTGTTGAGCTTGTCATCTGACTCTTGCAATCCGCTGCGTTGCCATTTGTCGAGCTTCTACCTGAACGTCTTACATACCGTGTCATCCCGCGGACAACCGCTGGCGAGACGGACGCTCGCCGGTCGAGAAGTCGGCGGATTCTTGAAACGTGCTGAGGCGGGAGCGCGCACGCTCTTTGCTCGCATCTGGCTATTGGGAGCACAACGCATGAAACGATTCGCAACGGTCGCGCTCGCCGCGTGGATATCTCAAGGGCTGTTGATGGCTCAGACCGCGCCGGGGCAGCAGAGCGGCGGCACGCCACAGGGTGCGACGGGCAGCCGGCCGGCAGCGGGGACCGGTCGCCAGGGAGACGGTGGCCCAACTGCCAAAGCCACGACGGGCAAAGCGGCAATCCCACCGGCGCGAGCCACGTCGGTTCGGGTTTCGGTTCACGATCCGAATGGCGGGAGTCTCGACGGAGTGCGGCTGATCCTTTCGGGGAGCGCCGAGGGTGAGTACTCGACGGCAGCGGCCGGCACCGCGGTCCTGCCGAATATCAAAGACGGGATGTACCGGATCCGCTGTGAACGCGACGGGTTCATCACGCTCGAGCGAGAGTTCCCGGTGCACAGCGCAGGCGCGCTGACGCCCGTCGACATCGTGCTGACGCCCGCCCCGCCGCCTCCTGCGCCGCCGCCGGCGCCCAAACCGGCTGCGCCGCTCGCAGGAGCGCCAGCCGGGCCGCCGGTGAACGTGAACATCCCGGACTTCCTCGACACCAACTTCATTGGACGGGACCCGATGAAAGAGTCCATCCTCGCCTGCAAACCGGCCGAGACGGTCAGGTTGCTTCAACTGCGGGACGGCGTCGCCGAGCACGTGCACGACAAGGTCGATGAAGTCCTGTATGTCGTCGCCGGGGATGGCGCGGTCCGGGTGGGCAGCCAGACGATGGCCGTCAGGGCCGGCTCGCTGGCGGTCGTGCCGCAAGGAGTGGCACACGCCATCGAGCGGCGCGGGAAAAACCCGCTGGTTGTCGTCTCGACGCTCTCTGGCGGGCCCTGTCGGGCGGGCGCGCAAGTCTCCCAGTGAACTACGTCGGCTCATTCGGCGTGGCGGGAGCGCCACGCTCGCCAGTCGTCTTCAACGGCACGCGCCATGCGGATCGAGGCGCGCTCGAGCCATCCGCGTTTGCGCTCCGAGAGATGCACCAGCACACGGCCGGTCGGTGAGCCCAGGTGCATGTTGCCGACCTCCCAGCCCATCGCGCGCAGGAGCCTTCCTTCGTCGCGCCGTTTCGGAAGCTCGATGAGCTCGATGCGCGTGCAGTCGGGCGCAAGGCGCCGGACGATCCAGCCGTCCGGCAGGGCAAAGCAGGGGTCCGGCACGCGGACCGCCCGCTCGATGAGCCGCTTGAGATCGCTGCTGGTTGAGCGATCGCGCGCGCCGGAGGAAGGCACCCATGACTTGGCTTCCCGTGCGACGTAGGCCCCACCCCACGTGGCCAAGGCGACGAAGCGCGGCCGCCCGAGACTGCCGACGCCGGCCGAGCGGCGGGCGACGCGTTCCACACGGACCCCGCGTGGCATCATCGCTTTGAGCGCATCCATCGCGCGATCCGGCAAAGAGCCGCGTACGGTCGCGTTCATATGGAGCTTCTCCCAGAACTGCGCCGGATCACGCAAGTCGTTGGTTGCGATCAGGCGGAGCCACCGGCGCCGCTCGGCCAGCACCACGGGACTGCCGCCGCGTTCGACCGAGGCACGATAGCCGTCGAGAACAGCGGCGCACGCCGCCTCCGCGGCCAGCGAGAAATGCTCGGCCTGAACCGCCAGCAACGCGCTCGTAGCCAGGCGCACCAGATCTTGCGTGTAAGGGAGCTCGCAGGCTTCGTCGACGTCGTTGATGCCCCACACGAGCCGGCCCTCCGCGTCCCGCCAGGTGCCGAAATTTTCCACGTGCACGTCGCCGACAGCCAGCACGCGCGGAGCGTCAACGAGGCTGTCGCAGACGACCGGCCACAGCTGAAGCCAGCGATAGAACGTCCCGCGCAAGAACACGAACGGGCTCTCCGCCATGCGGAGGTGCTTGAGGCGCAGGTCCGCGTCGACGACCTTGATGCGCCGTCGGAGCCATGTCTCGTACGCGCGCGTTGCCTGGTGGATATCGGTCATTCAATACGCGAAGTATGGCCCAACGCCCCCGGGCGTGCTCTGACCCTCGATCGCGGTGAAGACGGTCCGGCCATAGAAGAAGGGCAGGCCCCAGTCGAACGTGCTCGCGAACGGCCCCCCAATCTGCGGCAGGACGGAGAACGTGCTCGAGAGCGCATCAGCGTTCGCGATGCCGAAGTTGACCGTGCTCGATCTGCCGTTCACTCCGACGTTGGTCGCGGACAGATTCAAGGTGGTCGACGGGCAGTAGAAGTCTTTGCTGCTGGCGCAGGTTGGAATCTGTGTGGTCGCCGTATCGAGGAAATAATACCCGTTCGACCCCGAATCGATGAAGCCTTTCACCGAGGTCTGACCGAACTTGGTCGCGAGATTGCCGTCGGCGTCGAGCGTGAAGACGGTCGCGCTCCCGAGCCCGTTGTTCGATTGCGTGCCGATGCCGAAAAACAGCATGCCGGTTGCCTGCGTCTCGCCCGCCGCAGGGACGGACGGCAGCTGGATCGCGACGCCATTGTTGTCGCTCGCGAACGTCCAGACGGGGTTCTGCGGCTGCTGGGCGAGCGGTTGGGGCGTGACCTGGCAGGCGCCAGTCGAGCACGCGTAGTAGATGCCGGGATTCGACGAGCCCGAAAACGTGCAGGCGGCCCCGCAGTCTTGTCGAAAGAGGCCGATTCCCAAGACGCCGTTGGCGCCAAGCGTGTCCAGCGTGTCTTCCGACGTGGTGCCGCTGCTCGTGCAGCTGTCGGGCGGGGCCGGGAGATCGGATCCACCCACTATCTGAACGGGCATGTTGGTCGCCTGCTTCGACCCAATCGTAATGTCCGCAGTCGCAACCGATCCCCACGTATACCCGTCCTGAAAGGGAAAGCATTCGACCACCCGCGCGCCTGCCGACGTCGTCTGGCGCGGGAGGGAAACCGTCAGGACGGAGGACAGGATCCGGAGGCCGGAAGAGCCCGTGTCGACCAACACCCCGCCAAGCGACTGACAATTGGTCGACTGGCCTGGCGGGCAGATGGTCACGGTGGCGAACGCAACGTTGAACGAGTTGCCTGTTGGCCCGACGTTCAGGGCGAGTGGGACCACGTTCTGCACGGTCCCCGAGGACGACGAGCTGCCACACGATTGAGGAGCGACCTGCTGGGCAAACAGCAGGAGGCCGATGATGATCCGGTTCACGTGGGGCTCCTGCGCTATCGAATCGCGTCTATGCCGACGCCCTGCGGGACCAGCCCGGGCATGTAGGCGCGTCCTGTAAATGACCTTGGATGTCCACTGCTTTGGACGATCACGTCGCCCAAGTCTACGTTCAATGGTCCTCGCCGCTTCCGCGCCCTCACCAGCCGATCCACTTCCTGTTGAAAGCGAATGAAGTGGGGCCCCAGGAGCTGGCGAAGATTCGGGAAGGCCGCGCCCCGCCAAGTGACGCCAAAGACGGTTCCCGCGGTGGACACGTACTCTCGAACGACGATCCCGGAAGCCGACTGCATCTCATGCACGGTGAAGGCGTTGCCGCCCGTGATCTGCCTGAGCGCGCCCTGCATCTGAACTCGATCCGCGCGTATGGATGAGGTATCGCCTCCGAGCGAGGCCAAGGCAGCCGTAGGGGAGATGACGCCAATCAGCACGAAGGTCAAGCAGACGCAAGTCGCTCGCACAACAGTCATTTGTGAATGTGTCATGACACTCCGTGATGCGATCGGGGGACGCCGACGTGCACCTGCATGATGCGCGCCCGCGGTCCTCAGGTTATCTTCGCTGGTTCAGCGCGCGGCTGTCACTTCCGGCTGCCCACAGCATAACCGAGCGCCGCGTTCTGAACCTGATAGTCGTACTTGGCTGACGCCTGTTCCAACTCAGACTGCGTTTTGTTGAGGAGCGCCTGGTTCAATTCGACGATGGAGCTCAAGCCAAGGTCGTATCGCGACTGCGCGAGATCGAGCGACTGGACCGCCTGGTCGAGCAGCTGACTGGTCAGATCGAGCCGTTGAAATGCCGTTTGCGCGTTCAGCCATGCGGTCTGCACGTCGCGACTGATCTGGTTTTCAAGGTTGCGCAGGCGCTCGGCGGCTGACCGCGCCCGCAGCGTCGCTTCGGCGTGCCGCGCAGCGAACAAGCCACCGTTCAACACGGGCAGGTTGAGGTTCATGCCGGCCGCGGCGTATCGATCGTCGATCCCCGCCTGGTGGTACGGCGTGACGCCGGCGGTTCCAACCGCAGTGAGCGACGGACGATACAGATCGCGCTCGGCGTCTGCGAAGGCCACGGCCGCTTCGGCAGTGAGTCGCGCCGCGAGAATGTCAGGCCGCTGGCGTAGTGCATCCGACACGAGAGGCTGACTGTCAGGCGGTGGCGCTTGGGAGACCGGCTCTTCCGCCAACTGGTAGGAGACGGCGGCGCGCGCGCCGAGAGCGTTGGTCAGCGCCGCAAACGCACGTTCGGTGTCGTCTTGGGCTTGTACGAGCAAGAGTTGAGCCGTTGAGACGTTGACTCGCGCGAAGCTGACATCGAGTCCTGATCTCAGATTGCTCGCCGCGAGCGCGCTCACTTGATCGAGCACCAACTGCCGCGCCTCGACGGTCGCCTCCGCCACGCGCTGGACCGCCTGGGCTCTAAGGACGTCGAAATAGGCGCGATCGACATCCAGCAAAACGGCCGCCCGCTGGCTTTCCACGGATTCATCCTGCGCCTGGGCATTGAGGGTCGAGCTCTGCACCAGCGCCTGCGTCCGCCCGAAATCGGTCACCAGTTGTCCGACGGTCACGCCCGTTGCAAACCGGTCGTAGATGATCGGGTTGT
>DATKHR010000023.1:0-3081 GCA_035510155.1 Vicinamibacterales bacterium | reverse complement strand
TGCTTCAACCGGCGGCGATGGCGAACCTCCTCGGCGACATCTGGTGCGCGGGCGAACCGAACTGGGCGGCCGCGCTCGCGCTGACGGACGTCAAGCTGCACCTCTATGGCAAGGTCGATCCCCGTCCCGGTCGCAAGATGGGACACGTGACGGCGCTGGGGCCAACGACAGAGGCTGCGCGGCGTCGCGTACTCGAGGCGCGGGAGGAGCTCCAGAAGCGGACCTGATGACGCACCCGTCACGCTGCCACGCGCCACAACCCCTTACTTGATTGACACGCTCAGCAGCTCGAACGGCTTGGTGTCGGCGTTTGCAAAGGCGTGTGGGACGTTGCGCGGTAGAAACTGGACAAAGCCGGGTTCGCGATCGAGAGTCGACTGTTCATTGCCGTTCGTGATCGCGACCTTGCCACGCGTAATCTGAATCGTCACCAAGTCATTCGGATGGGAGTGAACCGGCTCTCGACCGTTCGCCGCGAAGCGCACGCGCACGACCCGGACGTCGGCGTTGTCGACGAGCGTGGTTCGCGTGATGCCTTCGGGTGCTTGCGTCGGCGGTGCGGCAGGGGCCGGCGTCCGGTCGGTTTTGATCGCGGCCTTGAGCACCTCGATCGGGCGCGGTGATCGATTGGAGATCGCATGCGGGGTGGCGGCCGGTATGAACCACACCTCACCCGCTCGGCTGCCGATGCGCAGCATCTCGCGATCGGTCACCGTCACCTGTCCTTGTGTCAGCTGAACGATCAGGACCGCGAAGGGGTGCGTGTGCTGATCTTCACGCGCGCCGGGAGGGAATTGAAGACGCGTCACGGCAACGGTACTGTTGTCCAACATCGATGTGGGGTTCGGCGCTTGGCCGGCGGCCCTGAGCGCGACACACCCCGTGGCCACGACCATCGTCATGGGCGCGATCAAGCGCGTCACGCCTGACGGTCCATCATTCGCAAGGCAATCGCGAAGAGGAGAAACCCGATTGCCCCGCGCCAGTATCCGACCGGCGGCAGCAGAAACACCTGATGCGTGAACGCGATTGTCGTTCCGACGGCAAACGCGGCGGCGGCGAGCGCAATCAACGTCCAGCAGAGGGAGCGCACTGGGGGGATTATAGTCCTTGGTCCTCGGGTCCACGTCCTTCGTCCTTGGTCCTCGTGCGCGCTACTGCGATGCGACGTGCGCAATTGTTTTCTGCACGAGGCGAAGATACGCTCGGACACTCTGCTCGAGATACGGCTCCGGCGTGTCCTCCTCCTTGCAGTGTGACAATCCTTTCGAAGAATAAGCAAACATCATCACGACCGGCATGTGGGGCACCATCTCGGCTGCATCGTGCAGCGGACCTGACGGAAGCCGGGGCGCGTCCCCGGTTTCTTCGCGCACGGCGGCCTCACAGAGCCCGATCAGCGTCGGATCGAACGGCCGTGGCTCGATCCGCCACAGCTCGCGCCAATCAACCTGCACGTTGTTGGCGCGAGCGGCCTGATCCGATGCTTCACGCGCGTCGCGGAGCATCGCGGCCAGGACAGTGGGATCGAGCGCTCGCTGGTCGAGCGAGATCTCGCACACACCGGGCACCGCCGTCACGATCTTGGGCTCCACGTTGACGACGCCAACGGTGCAGACAACGTTGCCGCCGGGTCCGGCTTTCGTGTGTCGCGTGGCAATGTCGCGGCAGGCGAGAGCGGTCTGGGCCGCCGCGAGGAAGGCATCGCGGCGCATGGGGATCGGCGTCGATCCCGAATGCGCGGCCTGGCCGGTGAAGCGAATCATGTGACGTTCGACGCCGAATGTGCCGAGGACGACGCCCGTGGGCTTGCTCAGGGCCTCGAGCACGGGCCCCTGCTCGATGTGCAGCTCCAGGTACGCGCGGGAGTCGACGGCCTTCAGCTCGCCTCTGGCGTCGGGCATCCGGTCCAGCGACACGCCGTTTTCGGCAAGCGCGTCGACCAGTCGCACGCCCTGTCGATCTTTCAGCTCCTGGACATCGGACGGGCTCAGCTCGCCGGAGGCTGCGGACGATCCGAGCAGGCTTCGCCCGAATCGCGCGCCTTCTTCATCGGCCCAGTCGACGAGCATCACCGTCACCGGCGGCTTTGCTTCCGCGTGCATGCGTAACGCTTCGAGCGCCGCCACGACGCCCAGGGAACCATCCAACCAGCCGCCATTCGGCACCGAGTCGAGATGGCTGCCGAGGATGACGGTCTTCGGCGAGGCTCCGGAGAGGGTGACCCAGTTGTTGCCGGCGGCATCCGCTCGGATCGGCAGACCCAAGCGTGCGACCTTTCCACGAAACCATGCCCGAGCGTCGCGCCACACAGGTCCCCAAGCGACCCGCTGAGCACCCTCCGGTGTGCTGGTGCGCGCAGCTAGCTCTCTGAGATCGGCGATCACGCGTTTCGCGTTCATGGGAGCTGATTCTAGGGCAGGAAGGGCGGAATGAATTGGCATACCATCGATGGCGTGCGAAACGTCGTCGTTCTCACACTCATGTGTTCTTCAGCACTGATCGTTGCCCGGACGCCTCAAAACGAGCGTCTCGAAAAGGGCGCCCCCTCCGGGGCAGGGACGCAGGCTTTTGTTGGCGTGCGTCCGATTGCGCCCCCGGCGACGCCGCTGCCTGACGAGGTGGCGTCCGCGGGCGTCACGAAATTCTCCTTCATCGCGTATGGGGACACGCGGAGCGGAGCCGAACCTGGCGTCCCCGGCGACGGCGAGGTCCTTCACCAGCTTCACAACCAGCTGGTGAGCGGCATGCTTGTGAAGATCAAGGCGCATGCCTCCACGCCATATCCGGTGCGTTTCGTGGTGCAGTCGGGAGACGCCGTTCTGCGCGGCCAAGACGCCGCCATGTGGAACGTGAGCTTCAGTCCCATTATCGAAAGGCTGACCGGGACCGGCAACGTGCCTTATTTCTTCGCCGTCGGCAATCACGATGTGACGACGTTGCCGCCGGGGGATCCTGGGCGCGCGCTTGGCCTGCACAACACGTTGACGGCGATGTCGAAGTTGATTCCGCCCGAGGGGTCGCCGCGGCGGCTGAGCGGGTATCCCACGTACACGTTCGGGTATGGAAATCTGTTCGTCA
>DATKHR010000022.1:0-6189 GCA_035510155.1 Vicinamibacterales bacterium | reverse complement strand
GAACCACTTGCTCATGCGTCTCTCAGGACTCCACGCATGCATGCACCTCCGAGGTAAGCGGCCTGTGGGGTCGTGCAGATTTCGGCGATCGACGCAGGATCGTGCCGCAGAGGGCTCAGAGAGGCAACTGTGAACAACAAGTAAAGTATCCTTGGTGAAGTCGGTAGGAGGCGAGGCCTAAACCACTGAAGAATCAACTAGATAGACAGCACGCGCCGCGCTGCTCACGTCTCGCGAACATGGTCCGGGACGAGTCCAAAAGCGGTAACTGCTGAAAATCGGGTTCGAATCGCCGTGGGCCCGGACAGCTCAATTACTGCGAACGGGCGGCGTAATTTGAGGCTCTTGCCAAAGCGTGTGACATTTCAGATCGCTGGAGGTCTGCATACCGTCTGAATCATCGGACACACTCTCAGACCAGCCTATATTTCGCTCATGGCGGCAGTGTTCATCAGCTATCGTCGCGGAGATGCATCGGGCTACGCCGGCCGCCTCCGGGAGGCGTTGGATCGGCGCCTCGGTGAAGGGCGGGTGTTTCGCGATGCAGACGCGATCGAGCCGGGACAGGACTTCGTGCAGGCAATCGAGACCCGCGTGGGTGAATGCGGCGCGCTGCTGGCTCTGATCGGGCAGGAATGGCTCCACGCCACCAACGCTGCCGGCCAGCGGCGCCTCGACCTCGCGGATGACTTCGTGACCCTCGAAATCGCCGGTGCGTTGAAACGGCCCGAGGTACTTGTGGTTCCCGTGCTCGTCGAAAACGCACGCATGCCGGCGGCCGACGAGCTCCCGCCATCCATTCGCAGCCTCGCCCATCGTCAAGCCGTCACGATCCGCGATGAAACGTGGGACGAAGACGTCGACCGTCTCGCCTCAGTGCTTGCGAGGAGGCTCGGACTCAGTGGGGTTTCCCGGCAGGTGATGCAGGCGCGAGGTGCATCGACGGTTCAGCCTGCGAGTCCAATCATCGGAAAACTCCTGATCGGGGCAGTCGTCGTGGTCGCGCTGGCGATCATGGCAATGATCGTCACCAGATTTCGAGAGAATCGCATCGAAACCGCAGCCGGAACGGCGACGAGATCTGCAACGAGTGAAACTCTCGACAGCGGACCGAGGACTGGCACGTCAGGCAGCTACGGGATCGAGATTCCGCGGATATCCGAGTTTGCCGACGGGAGCGTGATTCATACGCTGATTTCGGGAGGCGTAACGCCCCGTGGAAATGTGAGTCTCGTCCGACTCCGCATTCGTGTCACGAACGAAGGACGTTACGACGCGAACTTCTGGGACAGATCGTATCGGTTTCTGGTGGGAGATCAGACGGTCGCGCCGACCAGCAACCTGGACGAAGTGGTTTCTGCGCACGCCGTGAAGGACGGGATCGTCAGCTTCGAGGTCCCGGCTCCTGCGGGGAAAGTTGCTTTGCGAGTAGAGTCGCAAGGAGATCCTCCGGGCACGCTTCAACTGGATCTTTCAACGACTGATCGGAGAGTCGTACCCGATGACGCTGCCGGCGCACCGTTGGCGCGCGCCGTGATGACCAGAATTGCGCATGGTGATCAACCGCTCGTATCAAATCAATCGGTCTCTTATACCCTCGCGAGCGTCACTTCGCGCCGGTTCGTCAACACGGTCCGGTTAATCTTCGCGATCCGTATGAACAACCTGCAGAACTACATGCAGCACTTTGGATCGGACGGTGTTCGAGTCCTCGTCGATGGTCTTCCGACCGCCCCCATCGACGGTCCCAATGAAACGGTGGCGGGCGGCTCATCGTCGCCGCTCCGCGACTTTGTGTTCGATCTCCCGACGCAAACAGAGCGCGTCGTCCTGCGGGCGACGCTGGACGACGCGGTCTCGGAAAAGCCGTTCAGTCTCGGTCAATCACCGTCACGTTGACGCGGAGGCGAACGCTCCGGTGGGATGTGTGAAACCCTCCGCGCCCCGCTACGGCGGTGTGGACGCATCTATTGTCGGCTCCACACCGTCGTCTGACGGGAGCGTCAGCGCTTTACGATTGGCCCGGCGCACGATACGACACGGTTTTCTTTACGGCCTGATCGATTTCCTCCGGTGTTAACAGCACAGTCGTTCGTGAGTGAACAGCCCCGCTCGCGTTGATGGCCACGGATGCCGCGGCCACAGTCGCATGGTCGGGCGCATCGATGATCACTACGGCGTCGTTTTCGCCGAACGCGAAATAGAAGGCATCGAGTTTGGCGCCGGCGCTCTTGATGGCTTGATCGGCCGCCTGTCGTCGCTTTGTTCCACCGTCCTTCATCAGTCCTTTCGCGCCCTCGGCCGTGTACGACGCCGAGATCAGGTACTTCGCCATACAACACCTCCACGCAGGCGATCTTAAAGGAGAGGTTCCGAAGGTCGAACGAAAATCGATCCAACGACCGCGGAAGGTCGGAAATAGCCCCTTTTTGTCCGATCGAGAAAAAAATCTGAAAACGGCTGAGAAACCGTCGTGCGGGGTTGTCTCTACAGAGTGCGCGAGCGGCGCTCGTTTGCGCGACCTCGCGACCTTCTCAAGGAGTGCGCATGGCACGACGGACGTCGCGCCGACGCTTGGCGCCCACGCCTCTCATCGGGACGGGCGCCCTGTTGGTGACCATCGGCGTCGGGCTGTGGGTAGTGGCTGGGGCACGGTGGCGGACGCCAACGGGCTTTGTGCTGGGCCGCCTGCCGCCGGGCGTCGATCGCGCCAATCTCAACGTCCTGCTCGTCACGCTCGACACGACTCGGGCCGATCGGCTGGCAGCCTACGGGTTTTCGGGCATTGAAACGCCGTTCCTCGATCGCCTCGCTCGCGAAGGCGTCCGGTTCGACCAGACGGCGTCGGCGGCGCCGCTGACGTTGCCCGCACACTGCAGCCTGTTTACAGGCCGTCTGCCCCCACAACACGGCGTGCGCGAAAACGGGATGGCCCTTCGATCGAGCGAGGTCACGCTCGCGGCGATCCTCAAGGCGCAGGGGTTTCAGACGGCCGCGATTACAAGCTCCTTCGTCGTCGCGTCGCAATTCGGTCTGAACCGAGGGTTCGACGAGTACGTGGACTATCTCGATGAATCCGCGGATAAGGCCGGTCCTCGCGCGAGGCGCGTCCTGCGGCGCCCCGCCAACGAAGTCGCCGATCGGGCGCTCGACTGGTTGCAGGCGCATGAGGGCAGCCGCTTCTTCGCCTGGTTGCACTTCTACGATGCCCACGCCCCGTACGAGCCGCCCGAGCCTTATCGGACGTTGTACGCGCTGGATCCCTACCTCGGCGAGATTGCGTTCGTCGACGAACAGCTCGGCCGCGTGCTGGGGTTCCTGGACAGCCGCCACCTATTGGATCGCACGATCGTTGTCGTCATCGGCGATCACGGCGAGAGCCTGGGCGAACACGGCGAGCGGACCCACGGACTGTTCGTGTACGAGGGGGTCCTGCGGGTGCCGTTCATCATCCGCGCGCCCTTCACCGGTCTGCGTGGTCGCCAGGTGGATGAGCCGACGCGCAGCATCGACATGATGCCGACCGTGCTGGACCTGCTGGGCATCGGCGTGCCGCGTGAGACGCAGGGTCGAAGCCTCGCGGGCCTGATGACGGGAGCCGAACGCGGTCTGGACCTCGAAACATATTCGGAGTCGTTGTACCCCCGCGACCATTTCGGCTGGAGCGACCTGCATGCCACGCGCGCGGGGCGATTCAAAGTCATCGTCGCACCGCGTCCCGAGCTCTACGACCTGGTTGCGGACCCGCACGAGCTCCGCAACCTCTACCCGGAGCGGTCGGCACTGGGCGACCGGATGGCGGCGCGCGCCCGCGCTCTCGCGGATGTGCGTGGTTCAGAGCCGCCGGAAGTACCGAGGTCGGGCCAGCCCGGCGGATCTGGTTCGCGCGTCGATTCCGAGGCGCGCGCGCGGCTCGCGGCGCTCGGCTATGTGGGAGGGGCAACGGAACGCGCGGTTCAAAACCAGGCCGGACTGCCGGATCCGAAGGACCGCATTGATCTCTACAACCTGATTATCGCGCCGGCAGCACTGAACGCTGCGGCTCGCCGGTCAGACGCGCGGGGAATTCCATGATGAAACGCCTTCCGCTCGTCGTTCTGATCGCCGTCGTTCTGATCGCAACAACGACGTGCGGGAGAAGCTCGCCGATGGCACCGACGGGCCTTTCTCCAAAAACCGTCGTGAACGTGAAAGTCGCCGGCAATGCGACCTTCACGGCGATTGGCGAAGCCCACCAGTTCACGGCAACAGGCGGCCATGCCGATGGCACGTCAGAAGACGTCACGAAGGGCACGTCATGGCAGATCGCCGACCGCTCCATCGGTGACTTCGGGTCGCAGCCAGGGCTCTTCATGAGCAAGACCGCCGGGGAGTCGACCTTGACCGCGCGATTCGGGCAGTTCTCCGATACCGCGCGCGTCCTGGTTCTCCCTGCAGGCACCCATATTCTCCAGGGCACGGTACGGGAGCCGGGCTTCATCGTGAGCGGGGCGACGGTGGCGATTCTCGACGGGCCATCCGCCGGTTTGTCGAGAACGACCGACTCCGGGGGAGCGTACAGATTCTACGGCCTCTCCGGCACCGTCAACGTGCAGGTTCGCAAGGACGGATATGTCGCGATGACGCAGCAGGTCTCGATGGCGCAGGATCAAGTGCTCGATTTCACCCTGACGCCCAACAGGTTACCGGGGGTCATTGCCTCGGGCACCTACCGCGCGACCTTCACAGCTTCAAAGTCGTGTACGCAATTGCCAGACGATGCGAAGAGCCGCACGTACACGGCCACGCTCGTGCAGGACGGCGCGCGACTGGACGTCTCCCTGAACGGCCCTGGATTGAACGGAGGAAAGTCGCCCACTGAGGTGAAGTTTTCGGGGAGGGTCGCGGACACGACGCTCACGTTCGACGTATACGGCGGTTATTACTACTACTACGGCTTTTATTTCGGCACGAACGTGCTCCTGGACCAACTGAGCTCCACGCGATATCTCGACCTGTTCGGGAGGGGGACCGGAACGATCGCCGATTCGAGCATTTCCGGCACGCTCGCAGGATCGTTCGTGTTCATTGACGCGCCCAGTGGGCTGAACCAGCGTGACATGCGCACAACCGCGTGTGCGCAAGCGGATCATCAATTCTCGTTCACCCCGGTCGCCACGTCCGGCCAGGCCAGCCTCGGAGTATTCAGACGAAGACGATGAGCTTCTATATGGTGAAGAGACACGCACGTCTCGCGATGGTTTGCGTCACGATCTGGCTGGTGCCCGTTGGCGCGTGGGCACAGGCCGAACATGGATGGGTCAGCGGCAATCTGGTCGGGGTTGTCGGGACCACGAACAGTTTCCAACAGAACGTGGCCTACCCATTTCGCTTTGAGATGTTCACAGGGTCGGTCGCCTACGATATTGCGACTCGACCGTCGTTTGACATCGGTGGCGGCGTGGCGTTGACGCCGCATGCAGGCGTCGGCATCGCCGTTTCGCGGCGGTCGGCGTCAGCCCAGGCGTCCGTCGCCTTCTCCGTGCCGGATGTCCTTCGATACAATCTCTTCGGCACAGCGACGACCGTCACCACCGACTCACTGCCGCACACAGAAACCGCTGTCCACTTCGAGGCGGCGTACTTCATCAACCTCAAGCGGGGCCGCATTCGGCTGTTCGCCGGACCGTCGATGATCAGGGTGCACCAGGAGGTGGTCACCGACGTGCAGTACACGGAAAGCACGAATGCGACGTCCCACACGATTGGCGTGACAGGCGTCAGTCATGGCCAGGCAGCCGATACGGCATGGGGCTTCAACGTGGGCACCGACGGCAGCCTGTACATTTCCCGGCATTTCGGCGTCGGCGCCATGATGCGATACAGCCGCGGGACGGCCACGATCACAAATGTGCTTCAAACAGCGGGCACCGGTCGTGAGGTGACGCAGGACCTCACGGTCGGAGGGTTGGCCCTTGGTGGCGGCCTTCGCGTTCGGTTTTGACAAAGACTTGACACGCTCCGGATACCGGCTTCCTCGAGTCGGAGCACCTACTCGCGCTCGGGCGGTCACGTTCCCTCCTGGCAACTGTCATAGAGATAACGAGCAGCGGACGGATTGTCGAAATTGACCTCGTCGCCCGCTCACGTTCGGTTGTGCCAGCTCAACCTGGCAGCGCTCGAGGGCTGACGTTCCGACGCGCTGGCTTA
>DATKHR010000021.1:0-7959 GCA_035510155.1 Vicinamibacterales bacterium | reverse complement strand
CGACTATCTTCAGTATTACGGCGGGCTGCTCGAGCCACATCTGTCGAGGCCCGGGCTGGCGGGTCCGATCTATTCGCTGCACGCTCCAGGGCTGCCCGCTGTTGTCGCCCCCTCGTTCGCGATTGCCGGCTATCCCGGAGTTGTCGTGTGGCTCTCCGCGCTGACAGCTATCGGAACCGCGTTCGTCTGGATGGCGGCCTACGCTCTGACCGGGGACGCTAGGGCTGCATGGTTTGGCTGGGCAGTCGTCGCCCTCACCGTTCCCGTCGTGCTGCTCGGCTCCCTTGTGTATCCTGACGCGGTTGCCGGCACGATCATCGCAGGCGCTGTGTTCGCGATTGTCGCGAGCGCTCGTGCCTTGAACCGTCCGTGGCGATTGTGGGGATCGCTCGGTGTCGGCGGGGCGGTGGGCATTTTGCCCTGGCTGCACACCCGCCTCGCGCCAACGGCAGCGGTTCTGACGGCGATTCTGGCGTTGCGAATCGTTCAGGAACAGCGTTTTGCAGCGGCGCGCGGGCGGCATCTGGTTGCATTGCTCGCACCAGTCTTCTGCTGTGGCCTCGCATGGCTCGGCTTCTTTCGCATCGTGTACGGCACATTCAACCCCGGCGCACCATTTGCGGAGAGCACACTGCTCGACTTGCGCCGCGCGGTAGGCGGCGGCGCCGGGTTGCTCTTCGATCAAGAGTTTGGATTGCTCTTCAACGCACCCGTCCACCTGGTTTCCTCCGTCGGTTTGTGGATGGTAATCCGGCGCAGCACGCGACTGCCGTTTGAGTTGCTGGCGGTCAGCATGCCATACGCGCTAACCGTCAGCGCGTGGCCCGCGTGGTGGGCAGGCTTTTCGCCGCCTGCCCGCTTGCTCGTGCCTGTTGTCCTGCCGCTTGGTGTCGCCGCGGCCGCATTTTGGGCGAGCGTGTCGGCTCGAGGGCGCGCACTCGCGGTGACGTTTCTCGGTGTCAGCATCGTGATAGCCGGGGTCCTGTCGTTTGGCGGCGGCGGCGTCCTTGCCTACAACGGGTTGACCGGCCGCGCGCGCTGGCTCGACTGGGTGGCACCGCTCGTTGATCTTCCGCGCGCGTTTCCAAGCGCATTTCGTGGCGATCTAGCCGCACCGGTAGTCGTATGGACGCTTGCGCTCGGCGCGGGCGCACTCATGTTTCGTATATTCGAAGGAAGGGTGAGCCGCTCGTCCGTTGGCGCATTCGCTCTCCCCGTGTGGTTCGTGACGGTAAGCGCGATTGCGGTCGCGGTGACTTGGCGCGTCGTCGGTCACGCAAACCCGATCGCTACTCGCGGGCAGCTCGATCTCTTGCGCGCCAGCGGCCGCACCGCCGCGACCGGCGCGCAGGTGTTTCCACCCCGGCTCCTGTCGGTGCTCGATGTTCGAGCGCGAATCGCGTTGACGACGTCGCCGCTCGATCATCCTGAGGCGAACACATTGCTGGCGCTCGAGGAGGTTCCGCCGGGTGAGTATCGCCTGCACATCGCCAAGCAGACCGACGGCCAGGGCGAGCTCGCGCTTGGAGTCGGCCATGCCAGCGTGCCCGCCGCGCGATGGACAATCGGCCACTGGACGACATCTCCAACGATTAGACTGCCGCTAACCGCTCCGCTCATGACAATCACAGGAGATTCGTTCGCCCTGAAGTCGATCGAGCATGTTGCGCTCATGCCGGTCCCAGGCAACTTAGGCTCGGGGTTCAATGGCCGGGCGTACGATGCCGGGCGCTATGGTTCGGTCGTCGTTTTCGCCACTGACGAGCGAGTGTGGCTCGAGCCTGACGGCATCTGGGTCATGGGCGAGCGGCAACCGGACCTTGTGTTCGTAACCGACGAACCAACCAACACAATCCATCTGGACATTGGGAACGGTCCCGTTGTGAATCGTGTGCGCCTTCGCGTCGGCGAGTGGATCACCGACCACCCGTTGGCACCGGGTGAGCACTGGTCGGTTGAGATCCCCCTGACGAGAAGCGATGTTGCACACGCGACGCTCGTAAACGTCGATGTTGCGCACGGATTTCGCCCCGCACACGTTGATCCCACAAGTACGGACCGCCGTCTGCTCGGCTGTTGGATCACGCTGCCGCAAGGTGGACGGATAAAGGAGAGCCCCTCGCCGTGAAAACCCTGGCTGGTTAGCCGCTATCTTTTGCTCGGATCCTACGCCGCTCGTGAAATGATGGACCTGATGCCGTCCGCGTCGAGCGATTCGACGATGAGCAACTCGTCGGCCATGGCCTTGACCGCGGCCCGGTTGGCCGCGACGATCTGCCGCGCCGTCTCGTAGCCGCGCATCACGAGGCCGCGGACTTCCTCATCCACCCGCTCGGCAGTCGCCTCGCTGATGCCGGTGCCACGGTCGGCGTCCCAGGTGTTCCGCGCAACGCCAGGCGCGTGGAACGCCAGCGGACCGAGCGCCGACATGCCGAACTCACACACCATTTTCCGCGCGATGTCCGTGGCGCGCTCGATGTCATTGCCCGCGCCGCTTGTGATCTGACCGAGAAAGAGCTCTTCGGCGACGCGCCCGCCCATCAGGATCGCGATCTGCGCGTCGAGGAAGTCGCGCGTGTGTGTATGCCGGTCTCCTTCGGGCAGCTGCATCGTGACGCCGAGGGCGCGGCCGCGCGGGACGATGGTGACCTTGTGGAGCGGATCCGCGTGCTCGAGAAGCGCGGCGACGACGGCGTGGCCCGATTCGTGGTAGGCACACATGAGTCGCTCGCGGTCGCTCATGGTGAGCGACCTGCGCTCGACGCCCATCAGCACCTTGTCACGGGCGCGCTCGAGATCTTCGGCGGTAACGACTGCCCGGCCGGCGCGCACGGCCAGGAGCGCCGACTCGTTGACCAGATTGGCGAGATCGGCGCCGGAAAATCCCGGCGTGCCGCGCGCCACCTGGAAGAGATCGACGGCGGGATCCAGAGCTACGCGTTTCGCATGAATGCGAAGAATCTGCTCGCGCCCTTTGAGGTCGGGAGCGCCGACGGTGACCTGCCGGTCGAACCGTCCTGGCCTGAGCAGCGCCGGATCAAGGATGTCGGGACGGTTGGTCGCGGCGACGACGACGATGCCTTCGTTGGGTGCGAACCCGTCCATCTCGACGAGCAGCTGATTGAGCGTCTGCTCGCGCTCCTCGTGGCTGAGCGAGTGGCCACCGCGACTTCTCCCGACCGCGTCCAGCTCGTCGATGAACACGATGCAGGAGCCGTGGCGCCGCGCGTCCCTGAACACGCGGCGGATGCGAGCCGCGCCGACGCCGGCGTACATCTCCACGAAGTCGGAGCCGCTGGCAAACAGAAACGGCACGCTGGCTTCGCCGGCAATCGACCGCGCCAGGAGCGTTTTGCCGGTGCCAGGCGGCCCAACGAGCAGGACACCCTTCGGAATGCGGCCACCGATTGCGGAAAAGCGCTCGGGCCGGCGCAGGAAGTCGACAATTTCGCGCACTTCTTCCTTCGCTTCGTCCACGCCCGCCACGTCATCGAAGGTCACGACCGGCGCGTTGGAGTCAGCCTCGCGGGTCCTGGTTTCGAGTGTGGGGATGCGTCCGGTTGTCACGCGATAGAGCGTGATAGCCAGCAGCGTCACGAACAGCCCACCGATGATCAGGGTACCGTAGCCATACGCCGACTGTTCGGGGGCGTTGCGCACGTCGATCGTCACGTTCTGTCTGGCGAGGTCGGGCAGAAACGTCGGGCTCGCGGTGACGTAGCCCGGCGGCGCGACAGTGCGAAGCGTCCGGCCGCTGGTCAGGGTGAAGTCCAGCGTGTCTCCGGAAACGACGATCGAGGCGAGCTCCTTGCCCTTGCTGTTCGCGTGTCGCAGGAGATCCGAGAAGGGGACCCGTTCAATGCCGGAGACGTGCCGGACGCGAAAGGCGAAGGCGGTTGCGGCGAGCGCGATCATCGCAACTATCGGGACACCAATCAGTATGCGGCGGGGCCACTTGCGACTCAGAAACACCAAACTCTCCTGAAATGATCAGACTTGCGTCGGATCTTGACGCTCGGCGGACTTGCTCGGTCAGCCTACGAGCGCACATGCCGTGCCAGGGCGCCTTCTACTAGAGTCGAATTCTGAAGAATTGATCTCTGCGTGGGGAGCGCAGGCCGTCCTTCGATCCTAACATACGTATCGGACAAGTCGGGCGGGTTCCACAGGCGCGTCAGACGTCGGCGAGCTTGTAGCCGACGCCCCAAACGGTCAGCAGCAACGCTGGCTCCGAGGGATCGCGCTCGATCCTCCGGCGCAAGCGCTTGACGAGCGTGTCGACGCTGCGAACAGTCACGAACGTATCGCCGCGCCAGATCTTGGCGAGCAGCGCTTCGCGACTGAAAACGATGCCGGCGTGCGTGGCGAGCAAATACAGCAGACGGAATTCCTGATCGGTGAGATCGACGGTCCGTCCATCGATGCGCACGCGGCGGCGTGAGGGATCGATCTCGATGCCGTGCACCAGTACCGGGCCGCCCAACTCTGGGGTGTAGCCCGGACCGGCCGGCGAGCCTGTCGACGGGTCAGGACGGATTGCGGCCTCCACCCCCAGGCGCGGAACGCCCTCCCACCCCGGCGCGGGTGCCGCACCGGGCCCCGTCTGGGGCCCCCGGACATCGACCCGGGGCTGTGGATTCAATGACGGCGCGGCAATCTCGGGCGAGAGCCGCGGCCGCCTCAGAAGCGCGCGAGCGCGAGCGACCAGTTCACGCACGCCAAATGGCTTGGTCAGGTAGTCGTCGGCGCCGCTCTCCAATCCGAGGACCTTGTCGGACTCGTCACGACGCGCGGTGATGACGAGAATCGGCACGTCGTGGTTGGTGCGGCCGTTTCGCACGGCTCGCGTGAGCGAGACCCCGTCGAGCCCCGGGATCATGAGGTCGAGAACGAGCAGGTCGAACCGCTCAGCTTCGGCTCGCTTGAGAGCGTCCTTCCCGTCACCTATGCCCTCGCAGGCGTAGCCCTCGTGGCCTAGGTGAAGGCACACCAACTCCCGGATGTGCGGTTCGTCTTCGACAACGAGCACGCGCGGAATCATCGTTTTGTCACCGTTTGTCCACGTGGCATTCACGTCGTTACCGTCCAATCAGATACAAGGAGTAAGCACGATGACGAAGACACTCGGACGCGCCGCCCTGGGCATGTTGGCCGCGGCCTTGGCGGCGACCAGCCTTTCTGCCAGCCCTCAAGATCAGAATACGAACCAACCCCCGCCCCCGTTTATGGGCGCCGGCGGTGGACCTGGGCGTTTCGCGCAGGGGGGCTGGTTTGGCGGGCCGATGGGACCGGGAGGTCCACTCGGCATGCTGCGGATGTTCTCCCAACAGCTTCAGCTGACCGATGCGCAGCGCGATCAGCTCAAAGCCATCGCGCAATCACATCGTGACGAATGGCAGGCGCTCGCGGACCGTGCGCGCCCCGCGCATCAAGCGCTCGCCGCAGCGGTGACGGCGGACACGATCGATGAAACCACAATCCGGGCGAGAAGCGCCGACGTTGCGGCGGTCGAGGCGGACATGGCGGTCGCCGGCGCGCACGCGTACTCGGAGGTGCTGCAGATTCTGACCGCTGACCAGCAGGCGAAGCTGAAGGCGCTACAGACCCAACTCAGCGCACGCCGACAGTCACCTCGCGGACGGCAGTAACAATGTGCGCGGTGGAGATCCCGAACCGCTCGAGCAGCTCTTCGGGCTTTCCGCTACGCGCGATCTCGCGAACGGCGAGGCGGTGCACCGTAAAGCCGGCGCCGGCCACGGCTTCCGCGACAGCGTCTCCCAGCCCGCCGGCGGCGTAGTGATCCTCGACCGTGATGATGTGCCCGGCCGTCGCGCGCGCGGCAGCAAGGAGCCCTTCGCGGTCGATGGGCGCGAGCGAATAGAGATCGATCACGCGAATCGGCGTGGAAGAGGACTGCAGGGCGTCGTGCGCCTTCAGCGCCTCGAACAGCGTGACGCCGGCGGCCACGACCGTGGCGACGTCACGCGCACTCTGCCGTAGCACCTTCAAGCCGCCAATCTCGAAGCGCTCGTCGTTCGCGTAGATGATGGGCGTCTTCGGCCGGCTCAGGCGAATGTAGACGGGTCCCGGATGCGAGGCGGCCAGCGCCACGAGGCGCTCGGTGCTCACGCCATCCGACGGGTACAGCACGGCGAAGTCCGGTTGGGCGCGAAACATCGAGAGATCTTCGAGTGCCATCTGGGACGGACCATCCTCGCCGATCGAGACGCCCGCGTGTGATCCGGCCAGCTTGACGTTCACGCGACTGATGGCGGCCATCCGAATGAAATCCGCCGCCCGCGTCAGAAAACAGGCGAACGTCGACGGGTAGGGAATCGCGCCGCGCGCGGCGAGGCCCATCGCGGCGCCCACCATCACCTGTTCTGCGATGAAGTTCTCGTAGAACCGATTGGGGAGCGCCTTCTCGAAGCGCTCGCTGAAGGTCGAGTTCTTCACGTCGGCATCGAGCGCGACGACGCGCGGGTCGGCTTCGCCGAGCTTCGTGAGCGCAGCGCCGTACGCCTCACGCGTCGCCACCTGATCGCCGATCCGGTACGTAGGAGGGACAATAGCTTGTGGTGCGACGGCGGGTCGCGGCACCGTCGGCGGTCTGGGGATTTGCCTCGCCAGATCGACACCAGCAGATGCCGGCACGAACTGGCGGTCGAGCTCTGCCAAGGCCCGATCCATCTCGTCCTTCTTGAAGGCCCTGCCGTGCCACCCCTCCTTGCCTTCGACGAACGAGACGCCCTTGCCCTTGATCGTACGAGCCAGGATCATCGTCGGCTGACCCTTCGTGGCGCGCGCCCGAGCGAACGCGTCGAGGATGGCGTGCAGATCGTGGCCGTCGATGACAATGGCGTGCCAGCCGAAGGCCTGCCAGCGGCGCGCGAACTGATCCATGTCGTGCTGCCACATGGTCGGGCGGCTCTGACCGAGGCCGTTGACGTCGGTGATCCCGCACAGGTTGTCGAGTCGATCGAGCGCGCCGACGTTCGCGGCCTCCCAGACGGAGCCCTCGGCCGTCTCGCCGTCACCCAGCAAGACGTAGGTACGGTAGGCGGATCCGATTCGACGTGCGTTCAGCGCGGAGCCGATGGCTGCGCAGACGCCCTGGCCTAGCGATCCCGTTGCGACGTCCACGAAGGGCAGGCGCGGCGTCGGGTGGCCCTCGAGATCCGACCCGATCTGACGAAGCTTCAGGAGCTCGCTCCGATCGAACGCGCCGGCTTCCGCCCACGCGGCGTACAAGATGGGCGCGGCGTGGCCTTTGGACAGGATAAAGCGGTCGGCGTCTGGGTTGTGGGGGTTTCGCGGGTCGAAGGACATCTCCGCGAAGAAGAGCGCGGAGGTGACGTCTGCCATCGACATGCAGCTCGTCGGATGGCCGCTCCCGGCTTCGGACGTCGATCGAATCGAATCGATGCGCAGGCGGGTCGCAATGTTCTGCAGCGCGGGAAGGAGCGCAGTGCGATCAGTCATGGAACTTGAGAGTCTAGTTCAAGACGCGCGACACCGTAAATCGCAGCGGACGAAAGATCCGAAGGAATGCGGTGCGATGGTGCACATTCATCTGCCAGCCCGTTAAGGACGCGTGCGGCGTCTGCACGGTAGTCGGCGTCGGGAGCGATGATGGCGCGGCGACGATAGTCGAGGTTGTCGTGAAGAGCGGCAAGCCGGCAGAAGACCCGGGCCGCTTCGCAAGACATCGAGGAGGACGTGCGAGTCATGGCGCTCGGCTCCTGGCGAATCCGAAACCGGCGGGCGATCACCATCAACTCTTCTGCCAGCATCGAGTAGGGCAACCTGTCGGTCAGGCTGTACGCCGTGAGCAGCGCGGACGCGGCGCGGATGTGATCGCCAAACGTGCCGATACCGTCGCCCGGGCGATAAGCGCGGCTGACGACCTGTTCGAGGCGATCGATGGCTTCGGGGATGAGCGAGCGATGCGACTCGAGA
>DATKHR010000020.1:0-6111 GCA_035510155.1 Vicinamibacterales bacterium | reverse complement strand
TGTGCTGAATGATCGCTCGCATCGACGTGTCGACGCCGCCCGGCGTATCCATCGTGATCAGGATGAGAGCCGCCCCCTCGCGGCCGGCTTGCTCGATGCCCGCATCGATGTACTCCGCCATCACCGGCTCGATTTCGTCGTCGATGCGGAGCTCGAGGACGCGCGACGGGCCGGCCGACGGAAGCGCTTGCGGCGTGCCGGCCGCAATGGCCGCGGACACAGCCACCGCGAGCGTCACGCCCGAGCTCGCCGCAACAAGGCAGTGTCTGGAGCCCATGCGCGTATGTTAGCTCGCCATGGACGATGCCAGGCGGGCCTCATCGTTCGCGACAGTCCCGCTCGAACTTGTGGCAAAGTTTGCCCATGCCATCACTTGCGGGACGGCAGGCCTTGCTCGCCGCGATTGGACCCGTCTGTTTGTTCATGGCGTGCAGCACCGCATCGCCGTCGCACATCGATCCCGCGCTCGCCTCGGAGATCGAAAGCACGCCCGCGATCGACAATCACGCCCACGTTGTCCGTGTGACGAGCGACGGCGATCGCGACCGGGAGTTCGACGCCTTGCCGGTCGACAACATGGAGCCCGCGTCCGATCCCCTCTGGCTCCGCCCGGATCGACCCCGCCTCCTGGAGGCATGGCGAGAGCTCTTCGGGTACAAAGCGGGTCAATGGACGCCCGGCGCGTCGGGCGACCGTGAAGCGCTTCGGGCGCAAGTGGCGCGCGAGCACGGCACGGCTTACCCGGCGTGGATTCTGGATCGGCTCCACATCGAGACGATGGTGGCCAACCGGGTCGCGCTGGGCGCCGGCCTCGAGAATCCGCGATTCATGTGGGCAGCGTATGCAGACGCGTTGATGTTCCCGCTCGATACGTCGTCGCTGGCGTCGCGAAACTCCGATCGGCGGGCGTTCTTCGCGTTGGAACACAGCCTCTTCGACCGATACGCTCTCGAGTCGACAGCGGCGCTCCCGGCGGATTCGAAACCCCTGGTGCCGCCGACGCTCGGTGCGTACCTGTCGAGTATGGTCACGCCGACACTCGAGCGGCATCGCCGAGGCGGCGCAATAGCCGAGAAGTTCGAAGCCGCGTACCTTCGGGATCTCGACTTCAGCCCTGCTGATCGCGTTCGGGCGGAGCGGACCTACTCCGCGTTCCTCGACAGGACACCGCCGGACGCCGACTACAAGATCCTGCAGGACTTTCTGTTTCGCTACATCGCCGCGGAATGCGGCCGGCTCGGCATGGCGGTGCACCTGCACACCGGAGCGGGGGCCGGCAGCTACTTCGACGTGGCCGGGATCAATCCCCTCCTCCTCGAGTCCGTTCTGGACGACCCGTCGCTCCGCAAGACGAGCTTCGTCCTGCTCCACGGCGGCTGGCCCTTCGAACGCGATATCGCCGCGCTGCTGGTGAAGCCGAACGTGTATGTGGACTTCTCGTCGCTTTCATTGCTCCAGCCGGCGTCGAGCCTGGCCGGGACGCTGCGTGAGTGGCTCGAGTGGGTGCCGGAGAAAGTGATGTTTGGAACCGACGCCTATCCGTACTCATCCGACCTGTCCTGGGAAACGTCAGCGTGGTTGGCGAATGCCAACGGGCGGGAAGCGTTGAGTGCGGCCCTGACGGGCATGATGCGCGACGGCGAGATCACACGAGGCCGCGCCCGTCAGCTCGGACGCATGGTGATGCACGATACCGCCAAGGCGCTATACACTCTGCCAGGTCAAAGTCGCCCGTGAACGTCTCGGCCTGGTTCATCCGTCGACCGGTCGCCACCAGTCTGCTCATGGCCGGCATCGCGCTGTTCGGCGTGCTGGCCTATCGCACGCTGCCGGTCAGCAACCTGCCGAACATCGACTTCCCCACCATCACGGTGAACGCAAGTCTGCCCGGCGGCGACCCCGGCACGATGTCGTCGGCGATCGCAAGCCCGCTCGAACGGCAATTCACCACGATCGCGGGCATCGACTCGATGACCTCTTCCAGCTCGACCGGCAGCACGGCCATCTCGCTGCAGTTCGATCTCGATCGCGACGTCGATGGCGCGGCCGTGGATCTGCAGGCCGCCATCGCCGAGGTGGCGCCGCTCCTCCCGCCAGGCATGCTGGCCCCGCCCGGATTCAAGAAGGTCAATCCGGCCGACGAGCCCTTCCTGCATCTCGCCCTCACATCCCGCACCATGCCGATCTCGGCGCTCGACGACTACGCGGAGACGCTCGTGGCGCCCCGGATCTCGATGGTGCCCGGCGTGGCGCAGGTGCAAGTCAACGGGCAACAGAAATACGCCGTCAGGGTGCAGGTGGATCCCCCCAAGCTCCGGGCACAGCAAATCGGCCTCAGCGACATCGATGCGGCGCTCCAGAACTGGAACGCGAACGTGCCCACGGGCCAGTTGTTCGGCACGAATCTGACGTACAACATCCAGGCCAGCGGACAGCTGATGGACGCCACGCAGTTCCGCAAACTGATCGTCTCGTACCGGAACGGCGCGCCGGTCCGCCTCGAGCAGGTGGCCAACGTCATCGATAGCGTCGAAGACAACAAGACGGCGTCCTGGCTGTTCACCAGGGACGGGAGCCAGCGCGCGATCATTCTCGACGTCTCCCGACAGCCCGGCACGAACACCATTGCCATTACCGACGCGATTCGCGCGCTGTTCCCGGCATTCGCCGCCGAGCTGCCTCCCTCGGTGCACCTGATGGTCCGTGGCGACCACTCCCTCAACATCCGGAAGTCCTTCGCCGATATCCAGGTCACCATGGTGGTCACGCTCGCCCTCGTCGTTGGGGTGATCTTCCTGTTTCTCCGGAACGCCTCCGCGACCCTGATTCCCGCCCTGGCGCTTCCGGTGTCCATTCTGGGCACCTTCTCTGCCATGAGCCTGCTCGGTTACAACCTCGACAACCTGTCGATGATGGCGCTCATCCTGTCGGTCGGCTTCGTCGTGGACGATGCGATCGTGATGCTCGAAAATATCGTCCGCCACCTCGAGAAGGGCGAATCGCCGCTCGTCGCCGCCTACAACGGATCGAAGCAGATCGGCTTCACGATTGTGTCGATGACGCTGTCGCTGGCAGCGGTCTTCATTCCGATTCTGTTCATGCATGGAATTCTGGGGCGGCTGTTCCGCGAGTTCGCCGTGACGATCACGACCGCGATTCTGATCTCCGGGCTCGTGTCGGTCACCCTCACGCCGATGCTCTGCAGCCGGTTCTTGCGCGTCACGAGCCTCGAACGAGAACCGCAGATTTCGCGCTGGCTGGAACGCCAATTTCAGCGGATGCGCCGCGGCTATGAAATCACCCTCGGATGGACGCTGCGGCACCGGCCGCTGATGGCGGCGACGTTCGTGCTCGTTCTCGCCTCCACCGCACAGATGTTTCGCGTGATCCCGAAGGGATTCGTCCCCGACTCCGACGATGACGAGATCCGGATGAACATCCGGGCGGCGCAGGGCACGTCGTACTACGAGATGGTCGCGTTGTCGAACCAGGTCGCGGCGATCCTCAGCAAGGTGCCGTTCATCGATCGCTTCGCGATCACCGTCGGCGGCGGCAACACCATGAACGCAGCGCGGTTCAGCATCCAGCTCAAACCGCGCGCCGAGCGGCCGGTGTCGGCCGCGCAGATCATCGGGCAGATTCGGCCCCAGTTGTCGCGGCTCCCTGGCTTCGAAGCCTTTCCGACGCTCCCGCCCGCGATCAACGTCGGCGGGCGCGCCTCCAACAGCACCTATCAACTCATCGTCCGCAGCGCCGACACGAGCCAGCTGTACTCGTGGGCCGGGCGGCTCGTCCCCGAGATCGCGCGACTGCGCGAGGTCGTTGACGTCAACAGCGACATCGAGATGAAGAGCCCGCGCGTCAACCTGGTCATCGATCGTGATAAGGCGGCCGCCCTGCAGCTCGACGCCAACGCCATCGAATCCACGCTCTACGACGGGTTCGGCCCACGGTGGTCGTCCACGATTTACGGGACCAAGGCCCAGTATAGAGTCCTGCTGGAACTCGACCCCTCCTACCAGGCGAGCACGGACGCCCTGCAAACCATGTCCTTCAAGACGCCCAAAGGGACCCTCGTCCCGCTCGAGTCGATTCTCGGGTTCGCCGAGACTGTCGGACCGCAGTCGGTGAACCATTCCGGACAGCTCCCGGCTGTGACGATCTCCTTCGCGACCGCGCGCGGGGTTTCGCTCGGCGCGTCGGTCGATGCGGTCAAGGCGGTCGCGGACGAGTTCCTGCCGCCCACGGTCACGGCGACCTTCGAGGGCACGGCCAAGGTGTTTCAGCAATCGATGACGAATCTCGGCCTGCTGCTCTTTGTGGCGATTGGCGTGGTCTATATCGTGCTCGGAATGCTCTACGAGAGTTACCTCCACCCGATCACGATCCTGTCGGGCCTGCCGTCAGCCGGCCTCGGCGCGCTGGTGACACTCTGGCTCTTTGGCGACGAGTTGAACATCTACTCGTTCGTGGGCCTCATCATGCTCGTCGGCATCGTCAAGAAGAACGCCATCATGCAGATCGATTTCGCGCTCGACGCGGAGCGGAACGAGGGGAAGGCTCCAATCGACGCGATCTTCGAAGGCTGCCTCACCCGCTTCCGCCCGATCATGATGACGACCATGGCGGCACTCCTCGGAGCGACGCCGATCGCATTCGGTCTCGGCGCCGGTGGAGAGGCGCGCCGCCCGCTGGGGCTCGCAGTCGTCGGCGGGCTCCTCGTGTCGCAGCTCATCACGCTTTATCTCACGCCTCTCGTGTACACGTACATGGCTGCGCTTTCCCCGCTGGAAGAACGCGTGACTGAATTGTCCCCGCGTAATGATCAGTGAAGCACTTTGAGGACACGTCGCCGCGTGTGATCTCGCGCGGGTAGGCGTATTCCAATCCAGACACGAGGCGTGCATCGGTACGAGCCTTGCACGATGCGTCGCGATGCTCGCCAGCAAGACGACACCTTGTTGTCGGCAGCGGCGGTGGTTCGCGCTGTCACTGATTGTCATCGTCACATGTGGCGGGTTCGGATGCGTTCAAGGCCAGCCCGCGACTGACACGGGCGATCCGGGCTTTCCCTTCGGGCCAAGCGGGATCGGCCTCCAACCGCTCGCGTACGTGCCTGACGTCAAGCCGATTCTGGACGCCGATTGCCTCTCTTGCCACAGCGCCCGAAATCCACGCGGCAACTACTCGGTGGCCACCTACGCGCAGGTGATGACCGGCCAGCGACCGGGCGACGCGAGCAGCTCGCTCGTCACCGACTGCTCGCCGGGCGGGAGCATGTACGGGTACTTCAGGGGCGATGCGACGACCAAAGCGACTGTGGTCTTCCGATGGATGGTGTACTACGGCGCTGCGCCAACCAGGTGAGACGATCTTGAACGGTCGCTCCTACGCCTCGAAGCTCGTCGTGGTGACGGTCGCCGTCGCCGGTGCGCTGGTCGCCCGCCGCAATTGGGCGCAGAACAACGATGTGAACATCCAGTTTCATGCCTTTCAGGATACGCGGAGCGTGACGGTCCTGAGTCCAACAGTGGATCTGAATCGCGACTTCACCGACCGCACGGCGCTGCGCGTGAGCTTCGGTGTCGACGCAATCTCGGCGGCGTCCGACTCGTGCGCACGCTGTCACCATCAGGGCGTTGGCACCCATCGCCTGTATGGCGGCGTCGCGGCCACGCGCAAGCTCGGGGACATCAAGTGGACCTTCGGGGGCGCGTACAGCCAGGAGAACTTCTATCGCTCCACGACCGGGCTGACGTCGGTGACGCGGGATCTCAACAAGGGGAACACAACCGTCGCCGGCGGCTTCACGTTTTCGCTGAATCAGCCGCAGCTGCACCCGCAGATGGATCGGCGGAATCAGTACGCGAGCGATGGCTACGGATCGGTAACGCAAACGCTCTCGAAGACAACGGTCGTCCAGGCAGGCTATGAGCTGGCCCGGATCAACGGCTACCAGGACAACCCGTTCCTGCGCGCGGATGTGAACGGCGTGATGCTGGTGGGCCACGTCCCCGATACGCGCACCCGGCAGACGTTCAGCGCCCGCGTGCGCCAGGCGCTGCCGGCCGAGACGTTCCTGGAGGCCGACTATCGGCGGTATATCGACGA
>DATKHR010000019.1:0-9562 GCA_035510155.1 Vicinamibacterales bacterium | reverse complement strand
CATGGACTACGACTGGCCGGGCAACGTCCGCGAGCTGGAGAATCTGATCAAGCGGGTGGTCGTGCTGGGGACGGAGGCGCCAATCCGCAAAGAGATGCAGCTCGTACGGGCGGCGCCGGGGCAACGCCTCGGCGGAAGGGCGCCCGACCTCACGGTTCGGCCGGGCCGGCCGGTCTTGAGCACGGGGCAGCCTGGGTTCGCGGGCCGAACAGTTCCCGACGGGAGTCCGGCGCGGGCGGCGAGCCAGCCGTCTCCGAGCGCCGTCCAGCCACTTTCCATCGCATCTACGCAGCGCGGCCGTGTCGTATTCGCTTCAGCCCTGCCTCCGTCAATCAATGCCAGAGGTGGGGCCTTGCCGAGCCCGGCGCTGCCCATCGCAACAACTGCGACTGCTCCGCTCAGCCCCGCATCCCTCGCCGCAGCCGCGGCAAATGCGGGCAACTACTCCTTAAAGGACATTTCGCGCACCGCCGCCAGGGAGGCCGAATGCGAGCTCATCCTGCGGATGCTTCACCAGACGCGCTGGAACCGAAAGGCGACTGCAGAAATCCTGGGAATCAGCTACAAGGCGCTGCTTTACAAGATCAAGGAAAACGGCCTGGACAAGGTTCCATGACCGATACCTCGTTCTACGAAGAAGGGTCGAAGCTGCTGACGCCGGGCGCGTTCGAGTTCGTGCTCGAGAGTGAGCTCAAGCGCGCCGTCCGGTCACAGAACTTCCTCACCCTCGTCGTGCTCGAAGCCAGCCGTGAATGGGAAGGCATGATGGTGACCGTGGACGATGGCACGCTGCAGGATGTCGGACAGCTCATTGGACGGGAGGTGCGCGACACGGATTTATTGGGACGCACGGGTCGCGGCACGCTGGCGCTGGTCCTGCTGGACGCAGACTTCGAGTATTCAACGCGTGTCGTTGAACGGCTGGTCTCCCGCCTCGAGAGTTTCACGTTTCCGACCGCGCTCCGGATTGCCGTCGGGGCAGCCTGTTATCCCACGCACGCGGTCGATGCGGATTCGCTCACCCGCCAGGCGCTGGCGCGCCCGATCGTGAGCTGGCGCGGCGACACCGCACGGCCGCTCATCAGAACTGAGGGAGACGTGTCATGAACGTCCTTCAACGCGCCGACGTCGCTCCAAACTCTCCTCATGTGGTCGCGCCACTTCGGGTTTGCATGGTCGCTCTGCTCCTCGTGACATTGAGCGGTGCGCGCCCGCGACCGGCCCTTGCATGGGAAGCGGGAGACTTCATGGAAGGTCAGGGCTTCGGGAGTGCGCCGAAGCAGCCCCCGGCGGCGCGGTCGAGCCAGGCCGACGAAGAGTATCGCATCGGCGCGGGCGACAAGCTCCGGATCGAGGTCTACAAGGACGCCCAGCTGTCGCAGTCGGTCCAGGTGAGACCTGATGGAAAAATCACGCTGCCGCTCATCGGCGACCTGGCCGCGACCAACTGCACGCCAATCGAGCTCCGCGACACCATCACGCGGCAGCTCAAGGAGTACATGACGAACCCCAGCGTCACCGTCATCGTCGTTGAAGCGACTGCCGCAACCGCTTACGTGCTAGGCGAAGTCAACCATCCCGGCGCCGTCAGCATGCAGTCCGGTCCCCTGTCTGTCATCCAGGCGCTCGCGATGGCCGGAGGACTCAAGGACTTCGCGGACACCAAGAACATTCGCATTCTCCGCCGCGCGAGCGCGAGCGTCACATCCATTCCATTCAACTACAAGGACGCGATTCGCGGCGCGAATCCGACGTACCTGCGGCCGGGCGATACGGTCGTCGTCCCCTGAGGCGGCCTATGTCACCAACGATCGGGCGGACAGCGCTCGTCGCTCTTTGGCTGACGAGCGTCGGGCCAGGTGTTGTCACAGCCGTGGCCCAGACGTCGAACTTCGGACCGTACGAGGCGGACGCATCGAAACCGCGGGCTCCGGGCTGGACGGTGACGCCCGGCATTGGGGTAGGCACCGGCTGGGATGACAACGTGCTGGCGCGGGCAAACGTCGATTCACCCGTCGGCGACTACACCAACGTCATCAACCCGACCGTCGGCCTCTCGTTGAACGGGCGATTCGATCAACTGAACGGGTTTTACAGCGGCGCGTTTCAGCGCTACCGCCAGTTCGGGCCACTGAACAGCTACGACCAGCAAGCGTCCGTCTCTTGGCGCCGGCTCCTGTCAAAGCGATTCACGCTCGTGGCCGATGAGTCTTTTTCGCGGGCGCCGACGACGGAGCTCGTGCAGGTCGTCGGCGTGCCGTTTGTGCGCACAGGGACGACGCTCCAAGATGCGCATGCCGGCATCGAGGCGAAGCTGACGGCCCGGACCACGCTCTCGGGTAACTACAACTTCGAGGTGGTGCAGTTCGATACCAACCCGTTCACGCCGCCGCTCCCAGGCGGCCACAGCCAAGGCGGGACCGCCGGATGGCGGTACAGAGTGAGCGAGCTCACGACGCTCGTGGCGGATTATGACGGTCAGCATGCCACCATCACCAACGGACTGGGGACCTTCGCCATCCAGAACATGACCGGCGGAGTCGAACGGCGGATCTCGGACCTCACCTATGTCTTCGGCAGCCTCGGGCTGGCGCACGTGTCGGTCAGCGCATACGGCCCGGCGCAGACCGGCCCGGCGTGGCGCGCCGGGATAGCACGTCAATTCCTGCGCGCTGGCTTCGAGCTCACCTACAGCCGGTCGGTGGTGGCGTCGTACGGATTCGGCGGCGCCCTCAAGAATGATGAGGTCGTCGCCCGTGCACGCGTTCCGGTAGCCCGTCGCATCTCGGTCCAGTCGTCGGTCGCTTGGCGAACAGATCAAGCGCTGACGATCGCGGAGCCGAATCTGCGTTCGTTCTGGATCGAAGGCGACATCGGCTACGCATGGCAGCCGTGGTTGCGTCTTGAGGGTTACTACGCGAGCTCCAATCAGACCGTCGAGCGCCCCGGTGGCTTCGTGGAACGGAGGCAGATCGGGATTCGGCTCGCCACCACTCATCCAATGAGGATCCGCTGATGGAAGACTCCAATCACGTCCACGCGCTCGATTACGTGTCAGTGGTTCGGCGGCGCACGTGGTGGCTGGCGGCGCCGATCGTGGGCTCGCTCGTGATCGGGCTCGCTCTGGTGAAATGGCTGCCGAAGGAGTATCGATCGGTTGCGACGCTCGGCGTGACGGCTCCGATGGTGTCCCCTTCCTTCCTCAATCAGGCGAATGGTCTCGACAACCAGGAACGGCTGCGGGCGATCTCCCAGCAGATGTTGAGCACTCCACTTCTCCAGCGCGTGGCCGCGGAAGAGGGGCTGGCGAAGAGCGCGGCCACCGACGCCCAGATCGCAGAGCTTCGCAAAGCTATCGAGGTGTCAGTGCCGGATCCGGTGGCAAACGTCGGCGAAAACCGGCGGTTTGACACGTTCGTCGTGGCGTACTCTGACAGCCTGCCGGCGCGGGCCCAGCGCGTCGCCAACCGCCTGGCGACCGTGTTTGTCGACGCCAACACCGAGACGCGCGCCGCGCGCGCCGAAGACACGTCGGCGTTCATCGCAACTCAGTTGAGCGCCAGCCAGACCCGACTCGGGGATCTCGAGGAGCGGCTGCGCCGCGCCAAGGAACTCCACATGGGGCGACTCCCTGAGCAGACGCCCGCCAACCTTCAGACGTTGGTCGGCCTTCGTCAACAACTCGAGGCCAACGCGACGGCGCTTCACAGCGAACAGGATCGTCTGTCGATGATCGAACGCCAGCTCGACGGCCTGGTGCAGGGCAACTCACAGATGCTCATCCTGACGCGTGGCAACGAGGCCGCACAGCCGCCCGAAACGCGGGTCATGACGCTCGAGCGCGAGCTGGCGGCAGCGCGCGCGAGCTATACAGACAAGCACCCCGAAATCCAGCGCCTCCAGGAGGAGCTTGCCACGGCGCGACGTCAGGCGTCCGCCGACAAGGGCCGATCGGACAGCGACCGGATGGCCCAACTCCAGCTCGATCCGGCCTACCGGCAGCTCTCCGCCGATCGCGAAATGTCGAGACTTCGGATTCGCGAGCTTCAGCGCGCCAGCAGCGATACGCAACGTCAGATCGGTCTCTATCAGGAGCGGGTCGAGGGAGCGCCGCTGGTGGAACAGCAAATGTCGACGCTGCAGCGGGACTATGACCTCGAGCGGCAGCAGTACGGCGAGCTGACCTCGAAGCTGCACGCGGCCACCATTGCGGAGAACGTCGAGCGCACTCGTGGAGGCGAGGAGTTCACGATTCTGTATCCGGCCACGCTTCCAACCGAACCCATCAAGCCCGTGCCGATGCGCGTGATGCTGGTGTCGCTCCTTATGGGAGTGTGTCTGGGCACTGCGCTGACGCTCGGCCGCGAATACCTGGATCGCTCCGTGCACGACATTCGCGAACTCAAGGACGAGTTCCACGTTCCCGTGTTGGGTGAGGTCACGCGCATCGGAACGGTTTGAGCCGAAGGAGCCGGCAGGATGAGTCGAATTCAGCAAATCCTCGATAAGGCCGAGCGGGACGGCGCCGTGCAGCGGCTGCGCGTCGTGATCGAAGCGCCTCCGGCGCCCTCGACCGACACGACCGTGAGGCCGCCCGCCGGTGCGGCCGTCGCCGATCCGGCCGCCGCCGGTCGAATCGTCGCTGATCCCGTCGCGGTCGACGCCGCCGGCAGGAGATCATCAGCACCAGGAGCGACGGCGCCTGCAGGACGGTCGATCGCCGGTGTGAGGCTGGACCGCCGGCTCGTTGCCACGGGCGCGGCTAAAAGCGTTGCCGCCGAGCAGTACCGCGCGCTCCGGACGCGGATCCTCCATGGCGATACCGGCATGGCGGTCAACGTCGTGCTCGTCACGAGCCCGTCCGACGGCGACGGCAAGACGCTGACGGTCGCGAATCTCGGGCTCACGATGGCACAGGAGTTCCAGCGCCGCGTGTGCGTGGTCGACGCCAACATGCGGCAACCCCAGCTTCATCGTCTGTTCGGCTTGGCAGACAGCCCGGGCCTTTCCGATGTGCTCCTAGGTCGTACGACGATCGCCGAGGCCTGCGTCTCACTCGAGGATCACGGCATCACGCTGCTCACCTCCGGTCCGGTCCCGATCTATCCGGCTGAATTGCTCGGGTCGATCATCATGCGGCGCACGCTCGAGCAGCTCCGCACGCGGTTTGACACGGTGATTGTCGATGCACCGGCAGCGCTGCCGCTTGCCGACGTCGGGATCTTGACCTCGGTCGTCGACAGCGTTGTCGTCGTGGTTCGCGCCGGCGTCACGCCAAAACCGGCCATTCACGACACCATGTCGACGCTCGATCCGGGAAAGGTGCTCGGCATCGTTCTGAACGACGCGACCTGATGGGAGGAGAGATCGGGAGTTGGGCCTCCTGGAGTAGCAGCCCAATGGGGCGGGGCCCTCGAGGACAAAAACACCCGGGGGGTTGGGCCCGAACCGGGAGAAGTGGCGCCAATGCAGGTGTTCAACCGACACGTCTCCGTCCGCGGGATGACTGTGTTCGGTTTCGAAGCGTTGCTGATTGCCGGTTCAATCTTCATCGCTGCCATCGTCCAAGGCTCGCCGGACAGCGGCATATCCGCGAGAGTTCTGCTCGCCACGGCGTTGTACGTCCTGTGCTTCTACTACAACGACCTCTACGACTTGACGCTGGTCGACTCCCAGGGCGAACTGCTCGTCCGGATCCTGCAGGCCACGGGGGCGGGCGCGATCGCGCTCGCCGTCATCTCGCTCGTGACCCCCTCGCTGATCATCGGCCCGGGCATCTTTCTGACGTCGCTTGCACTCACATTGATCGCAGTGCCGACGTGGCGATGGATCTTCAACGGGCTGACGCGCGATTCACACCTCGAGGAACGGCTGCTCATCGTCGGCACCGGCAAGTCCGCGCAGGCGCTGTCCCGGCACCTCGGCAGGCAGCGTAATTTCGCCTACCGCCTGGTCGGGTTTGTCGATGATGGCGCGGTGAGCGCGGAGGAACGGCCGCGCGAGATGCTGGGTGGCATCACGGATCTGGCGCGAGTCATCGCAGAGCACCACATCGACCGCGTCGTCGTGAGCCTGACCGATCGCCGCGGCCGGTTGCCGATCGAGGCGCTGCTGAGGGCGAAGCTGTCGGGCGTTCGAGTCGAGGACGCGACGACGACTTATGAGAGGCTGACGGGAAAAATCCTGATCGACGACCTCAAGCCGAGCTGGCTGATCTTTTCGGACGGATTCCAGGCGTCGCGGCTCACGCGTGCCGTCAAGCGGACGCTGGACCTCGCGCTCGCCGTCCTGGGCCTGATCTTTGCCGCGCCGCTCATGGTGTTGACCGCGGTCGCGGTGAAGCTCGGCTCCCGCGGACCGATCTTGTACTGGCAGGAACGCGTCGGCGAGCACGGGCGTGTTTTCACGCTGTGCAAGTTCCGGTCGATGCGGACCGACGCGGAGGACGGCACGCCCGTCTGGGCATGTGACGGGGACGAGCGGGTGACCGGCGTCGGACGCTTCATCCGTGTCACCCGACTGGACGAGCTGCCGCAGCTCTGGAACGTGCTCCGGGGCGACATGAGCTTCGTCGGTCCGCGTCCAGAGCGCCCCTTCTTCGTGCAGCAGCTGGCGACCGCCATTCCCTTCTACATGGAGCGCCACGTCGCGAAACCGGGGATCACCGGGTGGGCGCAGGTCAAGTACCGGTACGGCGCATCCATCGAGGACGCGATGGAAAAGCTGCGGTACGACCTTTACTACATCAAGCACATGTCGGTGTTCTTCGACCTGACGATCGTGCTCGATACCGTCAAGGTCATCATCCTCGGAAAGGGCGCGCAGTGATCGTCGCGGCTCATTCGCGTCGCCGGAGCTCTGATGTCCCCGAACTGGGGGTGGTTGCGCGGAACGTGTCGACCCGATATGTGGCGATTGCCGTTGAATTGGTCGTGGGCCTGATCGTCCTCCCCTTCAACGTCGCGCACCTCGGCATGGCCGCTTACGGTTTGTGGATGCTGACCGCTTCGCTGACGGCGTACTTTTCCGTGCTCGACCTGGGGTACTCCGGCGCACTCGTCAAGTTCGTGGCTCAGTACCGCGCCAAGGGTGATGTGGGCGCGCTGAACGAAATCCTCAGCACGACGTTCTCGCTGTTTACCGCGTTCGGGATTCTCGCCTACGCCGTCGCCGTAGTCCTCGCTCTCCTGCTCGGACGCCTGTTTCACCTGACGCCGGAACAGGCGCACCTCGGACGGATCGTGCTGCTCGTCGCCAGCGTCAATGTCGCGCTCGGAATGATCTTCGCCGTCTTTGGCGGCGTCATCAACGGTTTTCAACGTTACGACCTCAACAACATCGTCGGCGCCGCCAGCAGCCTCGTCGTAGCAATGGTCAACGTCTCGGTCCTCCTCGCCGGCTTCGGATTGATAGGCGTGATCGTCGCGACCACGACGGTCCGGGTGGTGACGTACTTCGTGTATGGGGCGAACGCGTATCGCGTGTTCCCGCTGCTGCGGCTCGACCGGCGGCTGGTCAAACGCCGGCGGCTGAGCGAGATGACCACGTTCAGCGTTCACATCGCGCTCATCGACTGGGCCAACAAACTGAACTACTCCGCGGATGCGCTCGTGGTCGGCGCGTTCTTGAACACCAGCGCCGTCGCGGTGTGGGCCGTTGGACAGCGCCTGGCGGAAGTCGCACAACGGCTCACGAATCAATTGAACGAAGTCCTGTTCCCCTCGATCGTCGACCATGACACGTCGAACCGGCTGGACCGGCTGCGGTCGATTTTCCTTCTCGGTACACGACTCTCGATCGCGACGGTTATGCCCGTTGGCGGCGCGCTCATCCTGATGGCGGGGCCGTTGGTCCACGCCTGGGTAGGGCCACGCTTCGAGGGCAGCGTGATCGTCGTGAGGCTGTTGACCCTGACCGTCATCGTTCGCGTGGCTTCTTCCACATCGTCGACGCTCCTGAAAGGTGCGGGCTGGCATCGTCTCGTATCGCGAACGAGCGTCGCGTCTTCGCTCGCGAACGTGGCCCTGAGCGTGTTGCTGGTGGCGCGCATCGGCCTGGCGGGTGTTGCCGTGGGAACACTCGCTCCTGTCTCGGCAGCTGCGCTGATCGTGCTGTTTCCGGCGGGCTGCCGCCGCGTCGGCGTGCCGCTCCGGCACGCGATCGCCGAGGCTGTATGGCCAGCCGTGTGGCCGCTCGCGATCATGGCGGTCTTCGTCGCTGTTACCCGCGCCGAAGTGGGCGATTCGCTGGTCGCGGTCGTGTGTGAGATGGCGGCTGCGGCCGCGGTGTACGGCATCACGTTCCTGTTCGTGAGCGTGCGCGCACGAGAGCGGCAATTCCTCTTTACCCAGGTGCGCAACCTGATGGCTGGGTGGCGCGCCCCGGTCGCATCCATGCCGGAGGGAGCGTGAACGCGCCGCACCGACGAGGCACCGGCGCGTCGAGTGCGGTTCAGCCTGGGACGGCCGTTGAGGGCCGTCGACACGCGCGGTATCCGTGGATGCCGCCCGGCAGCTTCAGCCGCTTCCAGGTATTTCCATGTCTGGCGGCCGCGCCCTAGGAGCGCGACATCATGTACGAACGGTTTTACAACCTTCGAGAGCGGCCATTTTCACTGACTCCCGATCCCGACTACCTGTATCCGAGCCGCGCCCACAGCGAAGCGCTCGCCCACCTTCGCTGCGGGATCGAGGGTCAGGCAGGGTTTGTCGTCATCACCGGGGAAATCGGTTCGGGCAAGACGACGCTCCTTCAGACAGTGCTGCGCGGTCTCGATCGCCAGACCTCCGTCGCGCGGCTGGTCAACACGATGCTCAACGCGAGAGAGCTCATAGAGGCCATCATGCTGGACTTCGGCATCGATCCGGGCGACGGCCGCAGCAAGCCGCTGCTGCTCCGTGATCTCGCCGGGTTTCTCGTCGATCAGCGCGTGTCCGGGCGTTTGGCCTTGCTCGTCATCGACGAAGCCCAGAACCTGAGCACGTCGGCGCTTGAGGAGATTCGCATGCTGTCGAACCTCGAGACCGAGAAGTCGAAGCTGCTCCAGATAGTCCTCGTCGGCCAGCCCAATCTGCGTGATCTGCTCGCGCGTCCAGAGCTCGAGCAACTGCGCCAGCGTATAACCGTCAGCTATCACCTGCTGCCGCTCGGGGCCGATGAAACGGCCGCCTACGTCAACCATCGTTTGAAGCGGGCCGCGATCGGCACGCCGCTCCAGTTTTCAGACGACGTCAGCGCGATTGTCCACGAGCACAGTCAAGGCGTGCCGCGAACGATCAACGTGATTGCAGATGCGATTCTGCTCTTCGGTTACGGCGAGGACAAACGGGTGATCGACATCGAGCTGACACGCCAGGTCGTGCAGGAGCTCGAGGCGACAAATGTGATCGGGGCCGCGCGCCTCGTCGCCGCCGGCATGACGTCCGACGATGCGTCGTTCAGCCGCTCGTTGTTCGATTCACAAGATGCCGCGCCCGCGGACGATCGGTTGGCGGGCCGGGTCACCCAGCCCGAGGAATCACTCGCGGACAGGGCTTCCCCCCCACGCTCGTACCCCGGCCAT
>DATKHR010000018.1:0-58211 GCA_035510155.1 Vicinamibacterales bacterium | reverse complement strand
GAGAAGGTCATCGTCCGCTCCAACGGCGTCGTTACCTACATTGGTAAAGATCTGGCCAACCAGTTCTGGAAGCTCGGACTTCTGGGGCGCGACTTCCACTATCGGCTGTACGGCACGCAAACCAACGGCCGTCCCCTGTGGGCCACGACCTCTGAGGACGGCGACTCACATGCCCCCGCGTTCGGCCGGGCATCACGCACCTTCAACGTGATCGACTCGCGTCAGATGTACCTGCAGGCGCTCCTTAGCCAGGCGCTCCGGACGCTCGGGCACCCGCGCGAGGCCGAGAACTCGATTCACTTTTCATACGAGATGGTGGCGCTCTCGCACGCCACCGCACGCGAGCTCGGCTATCGGGGCGACCCGGACACCGACGCGGCCAGGAAGCCCTTCGTCGAGGTGTCGGGCCGCAGGGGGCTCGGCGTCAAAATCGATGATTTGCTGGATGTGCTGGCCGCAAAAGCCACGGCTGAAGTAGCGAAGCGGAATCCCGAGTTCACAGCAGAGGACTGCCGCGCGACGGGCGCCCAGATCGCCGTCGCCGCGATCCGCTATTTCATGCTGAAGTTCTCGAGGTCCAAGTTGATCGTCTTCGACATCGAGGAGGCATTGAGCTTCGAGGGAGAGACCGGACCGTACCTGCAGTACTCGGCAGTCCGGGCCGCGAACATCCTGCGCAAGCTGCAGGAACGCGAGGGCTTATCGGAAGCGGCGGTCCTTTCGTCTCTCGACGGCGTCGCGCCGGATGAACTGACGGCGGACGCGTTGACTGCGGGCGCGCCCGGCGCCGCGCCCGATCTCTGGGCCCTGGTGCTCGAAGCCTCCCGGCTGGACGACATCGTCGACCAGGTCGTGCGATCGCTGGAGTTTTCGACGCTCGCAAAATATGCGTTCGGCCTCGCACAACTCTTCAACGCGTTCTATCATCGATATCCCGTTCTGGGTGAGGAGGACGCGGCACGCAAGCGCTGGCGTGCGGCGGGCGTCGTGTACTTCCTGGGACAAGTGACGCGGGCGCTCGGTCTCATGGGCATCGAGGTACCGAGCCGGATGTGACGCAACCCGGGCCCCCCGCCGCGGCATCCGCGACAGGGTGGGGCGTCGATGTCGCGAGAAAGACATGCCTCTGATCGGAATTACTTCCAGTCGGAAGCTCGAGGACTACCGGCAGGCTATCCTGCACGTTGGGGGCGAGCCGCGTGTGCTCGACCCCGCGATGGCCGTGGACGACGCGCTCCGCGACCTCGGCGGGCTTCTGCTCACGGGCGGCAGCGACGTGGCGCCGGCGCTGTACGGCGAGCCCACGCACAAGTCGGTCTTGGATGTCGAACCCGCGCGCGACGAGTTTGAAATCAAGCTGATCCGGACGGCGCGCGCCCAACACCTGCCGATCTTTGCGATCTGCCGGGGAATTCAAGTCCTGAACGTCGCGTACGGCGGCACATTGATTCAGGATATTCCCTCGCAGCTGACCGGTGCGCTCGATCACAGTCTGTCGGTGCCACCCCATGAGCCGTATTCTCTGGCGCACGAGATCTGGATTGAAAAGGACTCGCTGCTCTCACGGCTCATGCGCGAGCGGCTCGTCGAAGCCGACACGTGCGAGGTCAACAGCCGGCATCACCAGGCGGTAAAAGCGGTGGCCCGCGGATTCAAGGTCTCGGCGACGGCGCCGGACGGGGTCATCGAGGCCATCGAAGACCCGTCGACCAAATTCTGCCTGGGCGTCCAGTGGCATCCTGAAAATTTCTGGCGAACCGGAGAGTTCCGACCTCTCTTCGAAGGTTTCCTGGAGGCCGCCAAGGGCGCGTAATCAATGTGCCCTCCCCTGGAACACGACCACTGTCTCGACGTGAGGAGTATTGGGAAACAGGTCGAAGGCATCGGCCCGGTCGACGCGATATCCGCCGTCGACAATGACACGTGAGTCCCGAGCCAGCGTCGCGACGTCGCACGACACGTAGACGATGCGCGGCGTGCGCAGGCGCAGCACGCCGTCCAGCGCTTCGCGGGAGAGTCCGGTCCGCGGCGGATCGACGATGACCGTCTCGACCAGCGGCTGAGGCGAGGGCCGCCCGGCCCGGTCGCGGAAGTCGCGCACGCCGGCCAGATACGCCTCGACGTCCGCTCGGATGGTCGTCATCCCCTTCCCTGCGGCAGCGGCGTTCGCACGAAGATCTTCCGCGGCGACGCGGGCGCCCTCGACCGCGTGGACGTGAGCGTCGCGAAGGACCGCGGCCGCCACCGCGAACACCCCCACCCCCGCGTAAAGATCCAGGACGGAGCCGCCGGCAGGCACCTGCTCCGCGACGTGCGCCACCAGATCACGGAGAAGATATCGATTTCCCTGAAAGAACGCGAGAACGTGGCGGCGAAGCGACAACGGACGGCCGCGGACGGTCAGGACGTCGGTGACATATGGGGCCGCCGTGAGCCCCGGGACGCTGGTGATACCGTGGACCGAGCGCGGGTCCATCGGCTGTGGTGCCTCGATGTGCGCGACGCGCTCGGTCGCCGCCACGTTCTCTGAGAGGTCGATCTCACGTGTCGTGTCGCCGAGCGACGCCGCGGCGGCGGCGATCCGATCGAGCGTGTCGCATGTCTCGGGAAGGAGCTGATGCGACAGGCGGGCGTCGCAGATCTCGTGTGTACCCTCGCGAAAAAACCCGATCCGGCGGCCCCTCAGGTGCAACCGCGCCCGCATCCGGTAGCCCCGCTCCGGGGAGGCGGCAACCGTAACGGTCCCGGGCAGCTCCAGGCGGCCGATGCGCGCGAACGCGTCGGCGATCACCTCGCTCTTGATGGAAAGCTGCCGCGGATATGCGATGTGGCTGTAAGTGCACCCGCCGCACCGTGGATCGTCGAACGCCGGACGGCGATCGGGAGACGCGGCCTCGACCCGTACCGTCGTCGCGAAGGCGACGCTCCGGGTGACGCGCTCGAGCCGCGCGATGACGCGCTCACCGGGGATGGCGCCGGTGACGAGGACCACGCGTCGGCCGGCACGCCCGACCATCGGACCGCCGACAGCAGGTTTTTCGACGCCAAGCGTCACAAGATCGTGGGTCAACGGTCACTCGAACAGCACGGTAGGCAACTGAAGCCGACCACGCACGAGGCGGTCGATCGCCGCCGCCCGCGCGCGTGCATGGGCCTCCACCGACATGCCGCCGAGAAACGGCGCCAACTCCTCTTCGGCCTCTTTGAGGATCGTTCCGAAAGCGTCCGGGCCCACTGAGTCGCGCGCGGCATCGAGCATCTCCGCGTCTAGCCGGGCCAGCCGCGCCACGAGTGCCGCGCGCGCGTCGCCTCGCAGCCCGCCGGCCTTTGATCGTGCGGCGTCCAGCTCGACCGCGACGCGATCGAGGAGCTGGTCGAACGCGGCGTTGACCGTGCCAGACGCACGTGCGGCGGTCAGCCGCGTCAGCACGCGCTCCAAATGGGCCGGCAGAGACGGACGGCGTGATTCGGCATGTGGAGTTCGTGATGCCGAGCCGGGCCCCGGGACGCGAGGCTCCACCGCGGCCCGCCCGCTCACACCGGTCGCGCGGCGCCATTCATCGAACACGTCGAGCACATCGGCCTCGCAGAAGTCGATTCTCACCGGCCGGCGGCGCGGACCGCTGCGGTAGTAGCGCTCAAAATAGCGGTCGATCCCGGCAAATGCCACCTTGAGCGGCACGCCACGTTCTGCCCACCCGGACACGAGATCGAACGACGGTCCCACAACGCGGATGAGATGCCCGTCGTTTTTCTTGCAAATATAGGTTTCGATTTCACGACAGAACTCGGCGATCTGCCGCCTGAAATCGACCGTCTCAGGATCTACTGGTTCCTCTCCCACACCAGTCTCAGACCGTGAAGCGTCAAGTCCGGGTCGACATGCTGGATGAGCGACGTTTCCGGCGCGATCACCTCTGCCAGCCCTCCGGTCGCGACCGAGATCGCATGGCCGCCCAGCTCGGCGTTCATGCGGGTCACAAGACCCTCGACCATCCCGACGTAGCCGTAGAAGAGGCCCGACTCCATCGCGCCAACCGTTGTCCGACCGATGATGCTTGGCGGCTTGCGGACGTCGATCCGTGGCAGGCGCGCCGCCCGTTGGAAGAGCGCGTCCGCGGAAATCTGGACGCCGGGGCAGATGGCTCCACCCAGATACTCCCCTCTCGCGCTGATCGCATCGAGGGTCGTCGCCGTCCCGAAGTCCACAACGATCATCGGGCGGTCGTGGCCGCCACCGAACCGTTCCCAGGCCCCAACGCCGTTGACGATCCGGTCCGCGCCGACTTCGGCCGGATTCTCGTACAAGATCGGCATGCCCGTAGCGACGCCTGGCTCGATCGTCAGCGGTAAGATGCCGAAATATCGATCCGTCATCGTGCGCAGCGTCCCCGTCAGCGGCGGCACGACCGAACCGAGAATGACACCGCGAATCGCCGCACGATCGATGTGGCTGTGGGCGAAGAGCCCGTCGACGATGAGCCCGAGCTCGTCCGAGGTGCGCTCGCGCAGCGTCTGCAGCCGCCAGCTCTGAACGAGCGACGCGCCTGCGAACACGCCGAGCACGATGTTGGTGTTGCCGACGTCGATCGCTAGCAGCATGAGTTGCTCAGACCCGCTCCGGGGCCCCCGCTCCCCCGGACAGCCAGGTCAGCTCGCCGGCGACGATGCGGTCGATCCGGCCGTCGCAACGCACGAGCAACGCCCCGTCCTCATCGATGCCGGCCGTGACGCCGGCGCGTGGTTTCGCAGCATGGATCCAGGACACTTGCGCGCCGGCGGCGCCCGGCGCGCGGCTCCGCCACGCGTCGAGAATAGCATCGAACCGTCCGTCGAGAAGATCGCGATAGCGGCACCCCACGGCAGCAAGCGTCTCGGCGAACACGACAGACCCATCGATCGGCCGCCCGAGCTCCGACTCGAGCGACGTCGCGCGATCGCGAAGATCCGGCGGGTATGCCGTCGCGGCAATGTTGACTCCGTAGCCGACGACGACCAGGTCCGACGGGTGACCGGAGGCCTCGGCAAGGATGCCGGCCAGCTTGCGCCCCGCCACATAGAGATCGTTTGGCCATTTGAGGTCGGCTCGAAGGCCGGCCGAAGCTTCAATCGCCTCGGACAGCGCGACGCCAACGGCGAGCGTCAACAGCCTCGTCGCACGTGCCGGATCGACGCGGGCGCGCGAAGGCGCGAGCACGACGGAGACATAGAGGCCGCTGCCCGGCGGGGAGAACCACGTGTGGCCTCGCCGACCACGGCCGGCGGTCTGCTCGCCGGCCACTACGACAGCGCCGACCGCCCCCTCCGCATCTCCGGCCGCCAGCGCCATCGCAACGTCGTTCGTGGACCTGGTGGTTGGAAGGAAATGGACCGACGACGCGAGCCCATGGAGACGGTCACGCACGCCGTCGATTGCCAGTGACAGTTCAGATCGGCTCGATTTCAAAGCTGATGTCAACCGCGGGAGCCGAGTGGGTGAGCGCGCCGACGGACACGAACTCGGCGCCCGTGAGGGCCAGCTCCGGGATCCGCTCGAGGGTGACGCCTCCGGAGATCTCGATCGCCGCGCGTCCCTTCGCCCGGGCGACCGCACCGCAAATGTCAGCCCTGTTCATGTTGTCGACGAGAATCGTGTCGGCGCCCGCGTCCAGCGCCTCCTCGACTTGCGCCTGCGTCTCAGCTTCAATCTCAATCGGCCGGCTCGGTTGGCGCGCGCGTGCTGCCTTCACGGCCTCGGACACGCCGCCGGCGAGCCGGATATGGTTGTCCTTGATGAGAAACGCATCGAAGAGACCCGCGCGGTGACTGGTAGCGCCGCCGGCGCGAACGGCGTACTTCTCGAGCGCCCGCAGCGTCGGCGTCGTCTTTCGCGTATCCAGGATCGTGATACGCCCGCCGCTTGCCTCAACGAATTGACGGGTCCGAGTGGCGATCCCTGAGAGACGCTGCAGAAAGTTCAGGGCTGTTCGCTCGCCCGTGAGGAGCGCGCGCGCGGAACCGATGACCTCCGCGATTTCATCGCCGGGGGCGCATCCGTCGCCGTCGCGTGTGAAGACGCTGAAGACGGGCTCCGGGAGACGAGCATCGCCCACGGAAAGGTCGTGGACCTGACGGAACGCCTCGAAGGCGACATCGAGCCCAGCGACGATGCAGGCAGCCTTGGCGAGGAAGATTCCACGGGCGCGCGCCGAGGGCCGAACCGTCGCCTCGGTCGTGATGTCGCCGGCGCCGACGTCTTCCTCCAACGCGCGCCGAACGAGCTCGCGGTACGTTGAAGGCTCGAGCGGCGCCAGAGACCTCAGGGGCGGCTTCCGCGGCGGCTCCACCGGGTCAACGAGCGGCTGGCGTGGCCCCGCCGACGGCTCAGGCGCCTTCATACCCTGTGACGAGGATCTCGCGCGGTTCGCCGACGGTGGCCTCGAAGGCCTGGACGCGCAGCGCCGCACGCAGATCGGCTTCGACGAGCGGCATCAGCCCAACGGCGGCCGGGTTGGCCTTCACGGTGACGCGTGTGATGGGGACCTTGAGCGGTTGCTTGGCTTCTGATCGCTGCTTCCGGACCTCGAACATCACATCCGTCGACCACTGGTACGCCGCTTCGTCGGCTTCCCGGACGTTGTCCGAGTTGTCGACGAGCAGGGACAGCAGCTCACCCGACGTCGGCCATGCCGCCCGATGGATTGAACCCTCCTGCCACCACGACCAGACTTCCTCGGTGACGAACGGCAGGAACGGCGCAAACAGACGGAGCAGCGCAGACAGCGCCGCCGTCAACCCCGCGGTTGCCGAGCCGGCCGCGTCGGCGCCCTGCTCCCCATATCGGCGGCCCTTCACGAGCTCCAGATAATCGTCGCAGAACCGCCAGAAGAACGACTCGGTCCGCTGCAAGGCGCGAGCGTAGTCGTACTCTTCGAACGCGCGCGTCGCCTCGTCGACGAGGGCGGCGAGATTCCGAACGATCGCGCGGTCGACCGGCACCGTGATGGCGCCTTGAGGTCCCGCATTCGAGAGCGCGAACTTCGACGCGTTGAGAATCTTGATCGCCAGCCGACGCCCCACGCGCATCTGGTTGGTGTCGAACTTCGTGTCGGCGCCGGGCCGCCCGCTCGCCGCCCAGTACCGCACGCCGTCCGAACCATGTTCCTCCAGCAGGCTCATGGGCGTCGTGACGTTCCCCTTCGATTTGGACATCTTCTTGCGGTCCGGGTCGAGGATGAATCCGGAGATCGCCGCGTTCGACCACGGCAGCGAATCGTGCTCGAGATGTGCGCGCAGCACGGAATCGAACAGCCAGGTGCGGATGATGTCGTGCGCCTGGGGGCGCAGGTCCATCGGAAACGTGCGCCCGAACAGATCTTGATCGTCGGGCCAGCCGCAGATGATCTGAGGCGACAGGGACGAGGTCGCCCACGTATCCATCACGTCCGGATCGCCGACGAACCCGCCCGGGCGGCCGCGCTGGTCGGGACGATAGCCATCGGGAACGTCGGTCGAAGGATCGACGGGGAGGCGATCGGCCGCCGCATGAAGGGGGTGCGCGTGGTCCACGTTCCCGTCAGCGGTCAATGGGTACCAGATCGGAAACGGTACGCCGAAGAACCGCTGGCGGCTGATGCACCAGTCCCCGGTCAGGCCGTTGGTCCAGCTCTCGTACCGATTCTGCATGTACGGCGGATGCCACTGCAGCTCGCGCCCGCGCGCGAGGAGCGCGTCGCGGAATTCCAGCGTCTTGATGAACCATTGGCGGCTGGTGACGATCTCCAGCGGCCGATCTCCCTTTTCGTAGAACTTCACCGCGTGTGTGATGGGGCGTGGCTCCCCGATCAGATCGCCCGACTCCTTCAACTGCTCGACGATTCTCGTGCGCGCCTTGGACGCGGACAATCGCGCCAGGGCATCGTAGTGGCCCTGCGCGCGGGCCGGATCGACCGTTTCCCATCCGTCGGTGCCCCATTGAACAGGCCGCAGCGTCCCGTCCGGCTGGATGACCGCACGCACCGGCAGGCTGAGCTCGCGCCACCATGTGACGTCCGTGAGGTCACCAAACGTGCAGATCATCGCGATCCCGCTGCCCTTTTCTGGGTCCGCGAGGGCGTGCGGTTTAATTGGCACGCGCGCGCCAAACAGGGGCGTCACGACGTCTCGCCCGAAGAGCGGCCTGTACCGCTCGTCATCTGGATGCGCAACCAGCGCGACGCACGCTGGAATCAGCTCTGGCCGCGTGGTCTCGATCTCGACCGCGCCGGCGCCCGGTCCTGGCGTGCGGTCTGACCCGCTCACGCCGAATCTGACGCGGTGATAGGCGCCGGCTATGTCGCGGTCCTCGAGCTCGGCCTGCGCGACCGCTGTTCTGAAATCCACGTCCCAGAGGGTTGGCGCCTCGACCTGGTACGCCAGCCCGCGACGGAGCAGGTGAAGGAACGCGAGCTGCGAGACACGCTGCGAGCGGCGGGCAATCGTCGCATAGGTCATCGACCAGTCAACCGACAAGCCGAGGAACTTCCACAGCCGTTCGAAGGCCTTCTCGTCTTCGACCGTCAAGCGTTCGCACAGCTGGATGAAGTTGGGGCGCGAGACGGCAATCGGCGGCTTCGCCGGCTGAGCCGGCGCCTGAAACGCCGCTTCGTACGGCAGCGACGGATCGCACCGCACTCCGTAGTAGTTCTGCACGCGCCGCTCCGTCGGGAGACCGTTGTCGTCCCAGCCCATTGGATAGAACACCTCTTCCCCGCGCATCCTGTGAAAGCGCGCGATGACGTCGGTGTGGGTGTAGGAGAAGACGTGCCCCACGTGCAGCGATCCGCTGACAGTGGGCGGCGGCGTGTCTATTGAGAATACTTCGGCGCGGGGGCGGCGGCGGTCGAACCGGTACACGCCCGAATCCTCCCAGCGCGCCATCCACTTGGCCTCCAGCCCCTCGAGCGCCTCGAGGGCCGGCTTTTCCGGCAGCGGCATCAGGAGATCGTATTACAGATTATCTCAGCGATGCTTTGATTCGTTCGATCTCTTCGCGAATGAGACGCTCGGCAATGTCGGACACGATCTTCGACACCGTCTCCTTGACGGCCTGATCGGACATCTGACCGAGCACGCGGTCGGCCACGCGTTGCACGAAATCGTCGGAGACTTCCGCCGATGGGGCGACAGTTGCGGGCACCGACGGACCCGTCGTCGGTGACGGCGCCCCAAACAATGGCCAGGCCGGGGCAGCGTCGGATGTGGGTGAGGTCTGCTCCGCAGCGAGGATGGCCGCAAAGGCTTCTGCAATCGACGCCGGAACGTTGACCTGCGGCGGCTTGGCCGCGGGCGACTGGGTGGCGCTTCTTGACGATGGCGACGGTGGCGCCGCCTCGACGCCCGCATGACGTGAGGGCGGCTCGACCCGAGCAGGAGGCGACGGTCTCTGGAGCGGCGGCTGTGGGAGTGAGGCGACCTGCCCGGCCGGCGTCTGACCGGACGACAACTGACCGGATGGCGACTGACTGGACGCCGACTGACTGGGCACAGACTGTTTGAGCACAGACTGACTGGGCACAAACTGACTCGGCACAGCCTGACTGGACACAGCCGGACTGGACACAACCTGACTGGACACAGACTGAGTGGGCACCGATTGGCCGGGCACCGACTGACTGGACGGCACCAGGCTGGACGTTGCCTGATTCGATGCTGCGGGACCCACCGGGCTCTGGCTCGATGACACTTCAACTGTCGGCTTGGGACTGGACGCCTTTTCTGTGACGAGCGGCTGGCTCGGCGTCGCCAGAAAGGGCACCACCGACAACGGCAGGTCCCCCGGCGACTCGGGCGCACGCTTCGAGGTGTACTGATCGATTTGGTCGGCTAACGACGCCTGATCGGCCGCGATTCGGTCGGCCTCCTCGTCCCACTCGAAGTCGGATGCAGTCGAGTCAGGCCCCGTGTTGGCGCCCGACGACGCTTCGAGCGTGTCCGGGGTACCCGGATGTGCTGCAAGCACTGCGCCTTTGCCCGACAGTTTGGCAAACGCGACGTCGAGTCGGTCGAAATAGTCGTCCAGCTCAGAGTGACCGTCCGGCGCGGACTCGCCGGAGGCGCCGCGAGTCTCCGCGCCCGCGCTCACCTCAGGCGGCGCGCCTGAGGAGAGCAATTCCTTCACCCGACCAATGACCAGCTGCGGCTCGAAAGGCTTGGCGAGAACACCGTCGCACCCGACCTCCGCCGCGCGGGCCTGGTCGACGGGCTCGAACGCTCCGGTCAGCAGCACGACAGGAATGTGCGACAACCTTGGGGACTGTTTAACGTACCGGGCGACTTCGTAACCGTCCTTGCCGGGCATCCCGATATCCGCCAGCACGATGTCCGGGGGGGCCGAATTGAGCCGCGCGATCGCCTGGTCGCCACTGCTGACGGCGACCACCTGCACGTCCTCGTCGGCGAACGTCAGTTCGATGACGCGCTGAATGGTCACGCTATCGTCGGCCAGGAGGATGGTATGAGCCACGGTCCGCTTATCGGCGCTTCCAAGCCCGGACTTCAGAGGTCACGGCGTTACACGCGCGCCCGGGCGTTCGAATTGATGAAGTCGACAATGTCCTGCATGGGTGTTCCCGGCAGAAAGACGCCCTTGACCCCGATCTCCTTCAGCCGCGGGATGTCGACATCGGGAATGATTCCCCCGATGACCACGAGGACATCATCCAACCCCTTTTCTTTCAACAACTGCATCAGGCGGGGCGCGATGTGGTTGTGCGCACCCGATAGAATCGACAACCCGATGACGTCGGCGTCCTCCTGCAGCGCGGCGGACACGACCTGTTCCGGCGTCTGGCGGAGGCCAGTGTAGATCACTTCCATGCCCGCGTCGCGCAGCGCCCGCGCGATCACTTTGGCGCCCCGGTCGTGACCATCGAGGCCCGGTTTGGCGATGACCACTCTCAGCTTTCGCATCGATGCTCGGTACTCGTCGCTCAAGCTCGTGGCTCGTTCCTAGATGCTCGGCACTTCCTCGTACTCGCCCCAGACCTCGCGCAACGCGTCGCACATCTCACCGATCGTCGCATAGGCGCGCACCGCGTCGAGAATCGGCGGCATGAGGTTGGCGTCCGTCCGGGCGGTCCGCCGCAGCGCCTCCAGCGAGCGCTCCACGCGATCTCCATCGCGCCGCTTTTTCAGCGCTTCGAGCTTCCCGAGCTGGATGTCGGCCGCGCGCTCGTCGATGTAGAGGATTTCCACCGGCGCGTCAGCCTGCACGAAATCGTTGACGCCGACGATGACCTTTTCCTTGCGCTCGACCGCCTGCTGGAAGCGATACGCGCTCTCCGCGATTTCCCTTTGCGGGAAGCCACGCTCGATCGCCTCCACCATACCCCCCATCTTGTCGATGGCGTCGAAATAGGCGCGAGCGCCTTCTACCATATCGTTGGTGAGCTTTTCGACAAAGTACGACCCGCCCAGCGGATCCACCGTGTTCGTGACGCCGCTCTCGTGCGCGATGATCTGCTGCGTCCGCAGCGCCAGCGTCGCCGTAGCCTCGGTCGGCAGCGCCAGTGCTTCGTCGAGCGAGTTGGTGTGTAAGGAGTTGGTGCCGCCCAGAACCGCCGACAGTGCCTGGATGGCCGTGCGGACGACGTTGTTGTACGGCTGCTGCGCCGTGAGCGACACCCCCGCCGTCTGCGTATGGAACCGCAGTTTCCAGGAACGCTCGTTCTTTGCGCCGAATCGATCTCGCATGGCGGTCGCCCAAAGCCGCCGCGCGGCCCGGTACTTCGCGATCTCTTCGAAGAAATCGCTGTGCGCGTTGAAGAAGAACGACATCTGCGGCACGAACGCGTCGACGTGGAGCCCCGCATCAACGCCCCACTGGACGTACTCGAGGCCGTCCCGCAGCGTGAACGCCAGCTCCTGGAGCGCCGTCGACCCGGCCTCCCGGATGTGATAGCCGCTGACCGAAATCGTGTTCCACCTGGGCACTTCTGTCGCGCAGAAGCGGAAGATGTCCGTGATAATGCGCATCGAGGGGCGCGGCGGGAAGATGTACTCCTTCTGCGCAATGAATTCCTTGAGGATGTCGTTTTGTATGGTCCCGGAGATCTTTCGCCAATCCGCGGCGTGCTGCTCCGCGACGGCGATGTACATCGCGAAGATCATCGCGGCTGGTGAGTTGATGGTCATCGACGTCGTGATGTCGCCGACCGGAATGCCATCGAAGAGCGTCTCCATGTCGGCGAGCGATGTGACGTTCACGCCGCACTTCCCGACTTCGCCGAGCGACAGCTCATGGTCCGGATCGCGGCCCATCAACGTGGGCAGATCGAACGCCACGCTCAGGCCCGTACCGCCGGCCGCGAGCAGCGTCTTGTACCGCCGGTTGGTCTCTTCCGGCGTGCCGAAGCCGGCAAACTGCCGCATGGTCCAGAGCTTGCCCCGATAGCCCGTCCGGTGGATGCCCCGTGTGTAGGGAAACGCCCCCGGGTCGGCGATGTCGCGTGCGTAGCTCACGTCCTCGATATCCGCCGCGGTGTAGAGGCGCTCGATCGGCCGTCCGGAAATCGTGGTGAATGTGGCGGCGCGCTCCTGGGGCTGGTTCAAGATGGGTTCATCGGTAACGGACTTCATGCAAGGTCATTATGGCATCTTCGCTGCCGCGCGTGCGCCGTCGGCACCCGGTGCATCGCTTGACGTGTTGACTCGCCAACACGTGCCAAGGTACCTTGACCCGTTTTCCGTCCTGGGAGCGACATGGCGAACCACGGTTCGATCTTCGACGGCATGCTCCGGCAGTTCGACGGCGCCGCGCGTCTTCTCAACCTCGAGCCCGGAATCTGGAAGATCCTGACCCACCCCAAGCGGCAGATCATGGTGTCGTGCCCGGTCCAGATGGACAACGGCGAGATCGAGGTCTTCACCGGCTATCGTGTCCAATACAACGTCACGCTCGGGCCGGCGAAGGGCGGCATCAGGTACCACCCCGGGGTGACGCTGGACGAAGTCACGACGCTCGCGGCGTGGATGACCTGGAAGTGCGCCGTCGCCCACATCCCGTTCGGCGGCAGCAAGGGCGGCATCGTCTGCGACCCGGCGAAGATGTCGAAGCGCGAGATCGAAGCGCTGACTCGACGTTACGTCGCCGAGATCATCGACGCCATTGGACCGGAAAAGGACGTCCCTGCCCCCGACGTCAATACGAACGAGCAGGTGATGGCGTGGGTGATGGACACCTACTCGATGCACGTCGGCCACACGGCCACCGCGGTCGTCACCGGCAAGCCGCTCGAGATCGGCGGATCGGCGGGTCGCCGGGAAGCCACGGGGCGTGGCGTAATGATCGCGACACGCGAAGCCGCCAAGCACCTCGGTTTCGCCATTCGCGGGGCGACGGTGGCAGTGCAGGGGTTCGGCAACGTGGGCTCCATATCAGCGGAGCTCCTTGCGCGCGAGATGGGGGCGACCATCGTCGCGGTGAGCGACTGGAAGGGCGGGGTCTACAACCCGAAGGGCCTCGATCTCCCCAAGCTGATCGAGTACGTCGCCCGGAACAAGACCGTCGCGGGATTTCCTGGCGGCGAGCCTCTCGGCAACGTGGATCTCTTCAAGTTGAAGGTCGATGTCCTGATTCCCGCGGCGCTTGAGAACCAGATCACGATGGACAACGCGCCGGCCATTCAGGCCAAGGTCATCATCGAGGGGGCCAACGGCCCGACCGACCAGGAGGCGCACCGCTACCTGCACGGACGGGGCGTTTTCATCGTGCCCGATATTCTCGCCAACAGCTCGGGCGTGACCACCTCCTACTTCGAGTGGGTCCAGGATCGCTACGGGTACTTCTGGACCGAGAAGGAAGTGAACGAGCGGCTCGAAGCCAAGATGTGCGAGGCCTTCGAGGCCGTCCTCCAAACGGCGCTCAAATACAACGTCGACATGCGAACGGCCGCCTACATCGTCGCGATCGGCCGCGTGGCAACGGTGACGCGGATGCGCGGCATGTACGCCTAGGAGGCTTACGTCGTCACGTGAAAGTCGACGACATCTTTGGCGCTGCCCGAGGTACCGGACGCGCTGACCTCGACGACGTACTCACCGACGGCGAGGCCCGCGAGCGACAGATCGATTTCATTGATGCCGCCGTCTCCAGTCGTGATCGGAAGGTCCCGCATCGGACCCATCCGGCTGAGCAGCCGGGCAGATACCGAGAGCGGCGAGCCCTCGGCGGGATACGTGAAAAACCGGACGAGCAAGCGTTCTGCGCGGCTGAACTCGCGGGACGCCACGGGTACCGACTGCCTCGTGTCGAGCGCGCGGAATTCTCGCGCGTTGCGCGCGCGCAGGACCTCCGGAGTGCCAATCAGCACCCCGCTCCGCATGTCGCGGATGGTGATTGACCGCACGTCGGAATCGAGCACCTGCTGCCCCACGTCCTGAATCGACATTCTCAACCGGAGGCGGCCAGGCGTCACATCGAAGATGGCTCGCGACGGAGCGGTGGCCGGATCATCGATGAGCGCGGGCCCCGTGGCATTCACCGCGCCCTCGAACAGCACAGAGTTGTCTGCGGCGAGCGCAGAGAGTACGACGCGTGCGGGAACGTGGCGGACTCGCTCGCCCGTCAGCCGCGCCGCCGGCTCCCAGACAAACGTCACGCGCGTCTTGCCGTTCTCTCCCCTCGACGTGCCGAACCACGGCCGAATCAACGGGCTGGTATGCGGAGCCGGTTCGAGCGGTACCGCCGGCTTCGGCTGACTCGCTTGCGCCAGTAAGGTTGCTCTCAGGGCATCGTCGGGGGAAGGCGCGAAGTAACCCGTGCGCGCGCGCAGCCGGGCATCGGACCGCTTCACCTGTACCTGCACCTCGTGGAATCGCACATCCTCAGGGCGTTGGACGTGGTAGGTCAGCAGGTAATACCCGCTCGCATCGTTGATCGCCTGACGCAGGCCGCCATCGAGATCGGCGAACGTCGCCCGCCCATTGGTAGCCGCCGCCAGCGCCGGGATCGTATCGGCCTCGTCTTCGTGTTGAGCGGGGTCGACGGTATAAATTGCCACGTTCGCCCGCTGCGCCGACCGGACGATGGTCTCTGTTGTGGGCAAGTATTCGAGTCCGCGGCGCTGCTCGCCGGCCGCCATCCCTTCGCTCACCACGATGAGGGTTTTCCGGCGATCGGTGAACGCCGCAAAATGGACGGCAAGGGCGTTGATCGCCGACAACGCGACCTGCGTGCGGGCCTTCTCGATCCGCTGCGGCACGCCAGCCATGAAGTTCCGCTCGTAGTTGTTGCGGGGCGCGTAATCGCCACGCCGCCCTTCGAAGCTCTCGATGGCCGCGCGCGCCAGGTCTCGATCTCGCGTCAGCTTGATCGTGAAGAGCGAATCGAGCGGTTTCATGACGACGAGCATGTCTTCGGGCGCGAGCAACTGGTCGACCAGACGCGCAACCGCCTCGCGCACGCGCGTCGTCGCCTCGGCGCTGACGTGGTATTCGTCGAGAAACAGGGCAATCAACCGCCCGTCGTCGGCGGTGGGCCTCAGGAACGGCGCGCTCTCGAGCGGCTGCACCACGCCTTCGTCGCGCACGATGAAGTCGGCCGGCCTGAGATTGTCCACCACCCGGCCGCGCGCGTCCGCAGCGATCACGTCGATCCGAACGACGAGGGAACTCGATTGCGGGCTGCGGATGGCAGACTCCACTCCAGGGCGGCTGCCGCCCTGCAGCATCGCGAGTCCTATCAGTACGACGATGACGCGCATGCCGGCTCAACTGACGACGCGGAAGCCCACCAGTTCCTGCGCGTCGCCGCTTGCGCTAGTGGCCTTGATTTCGACCAGGTATTCGCCGGGCGCGAGCGCGCTCAGGGGCACGTCAATCTGCTGTTCATCGTCTCTCGGCGAGGCCGTGGCGGGAATCTCCGACATCGATTGGCCCGCGCGGTTCAGCAGGTGGACGCTGAGCGACGGCTTGGTGCCCGCAGGGCCATAGGTCGGTACGCGAATCACAATGCGGTCCGTGCGTGAGAATTCACGCGTCGCGATCGGAACGGCTGCGGCGTCGGTCTTGAGCTGCTGATAGTCCCTCAACGTGCGGGCACGAAAGACCGCCGGCGTCCCGAGCAGGGCCTGTGGAGAGGTCAGATCCGGGACCGTCAGCTCACGCGTCTCGGTGTCGAGCACGTCGGACGCCAATCCCTCGACGGAAACGCGCAGCTGCACTTTGCCGGGGTCGACGTCGAAGCTGACCGTTCCGCCGCGAGTCGAGCTTGTCGGCGCTGTCGATCCGGCGACGGCCGAGACGGCGCCACCTCCAGCACCGGCTTCGATCTTCCCGCGATAGAACGGCGCTCCATCCGAGCCGACGGCCATGAGCGCGACGCGCGCCGGCGGATCACTGCGGTTCGAGCCGACATCTCCAGGTGTTTTCGGGATGGGCTCCCACACGAACGTAATGCGCGTCTTCCCGTTGTCGCCGCGGGCGGTTCCAATCCACGTGCGAACGACCGATGCGCTCGAGGGGCGCGCCGTGGCCGCGTTGAGCGCGTTCTCGACCGGCTTGGGCACTGCGGCCTTCGGCGGCGCCGAGGCGCGCGCCGTCTCCGCGGCCGTCAGCGCCCAGTATCCCTTTCTCGCCCGCACCTGGATGCCGGGGCGCTTCACGCGGACCTTGATCTCGTGAAACTTGCCGTCGGAGGGCGCTTGGGACGAACTGTAGCCAATCAGATAGTAGGCGCTGCTGTCCTTCGTGATTTGGCGCATCCCCGCCACGAGGTCGTTGCGGTTCACGATGGCGCGGCCATCCGTGTTTTCGGAGAGCACGCGCAGCGTATCCATCGTGGCGTTGAGGTATTTCGAGTCGGTTTGGAGGCCGACCCCTTCGTTGATGTCGAACTCGAACCCGGGCAGTCCCCGGGGATCCACGCTATAGATCGCGACGTTGTTCCGATTGGCCGTGTCATATATCTCGCGCAAATCGGTCTCGAGATCCATGCTCGCGGACCACGCTGCCCGGTCTTCATTGACGTCGTTCACGCCTGCCTGCGGGTTGTACGCACTGGGGTTGCCGAACCCCGGCATCTGCGCGTTGGCGTTGCGCATCTGGGGCGGGACCATGTAACTGAATCCCTCGCTGACGAGGATGAGCGACTTGCGCCCCTCTTTCAACGTGCCCATGTGGATGACGAGCGCCTTGATCGCCGAGAGCGACACTTGAACGCGGATGCGCTCGACGGTCTCGGTCGGGTAGTACGCGTACTGTTCCTCGAACTGGTTCTTCGGCTGATAGTCGTACTTGCGGCCGAGGAACTGTTCCAGCCCGCGCATGACCGCGGAATGGTCCCGGGTCATCCGGACCGCGGCCGTCGACTCGAGCGGATACATGATCCCGATCATGTCCGACGGGCCGAGTTGGGTCTCGACGAACTTGGACAGCTGCGCGCGCGCCACCATGCTCGCGCCGCGACGGACGTGGTAGTCATCCAGAAAAATCGCGAACAACCGCACGTCGTCCCTTGACGCTTCCGTTTCTTCGTCGAAGTCTGTCCGGATCGGCCTGGGCGGCTCCTTGTTCGCGTCCGAGGCGCCGCCGTCGAGCTTCACGAGCTTGAACGACTCGATCTTCTGCGGCTTGCCGTCCTCAGTGATATCGAAGTCCGCGAGTTGCAGATCGTCGACCGGATTCCCGTTTTTGTCGGTGACGATGGCGTCGACGCGGACGAAGTTGATGCCCGCGCGGAAGGTCGGTGGCTGTTGCGCGTCGGCAGAGGGCTGCCCCGACTGCGGCTGCTGTCCGGACGCGCGCTGTCCGGAGGCCGGCTGCTGTCCGGAGGCCGGCTGCTGTCCTGCTGCCGGCTGCGAGGGTGGGTTCTGTGTGGATGGCGGCTGTCCGCGCGACGGTTGCGCGGGCGCTTGCGCATCACCACGCACGCCGAGCATCAACAGGATCGCGACGGCAGCGCTGGATCTCAGCAGCATGGCGACCATGTTCAATATTACGATCTATTCGACAAGTAACGAAATGATACCATCAGCCGCGGAGCGCATTCGTGACGACTGAATCCCACGCGCGACTGGCAGCGTTGACGACACTGACCGAGGACGAGCGCCTCTTCCGTGACAGCGTCTACGAATTCGCGGATCGTGAGATCCGGCCGCTTGTCCGGGAGATGGACGAGCACGCCAAGATTCCTCGCGGGCTCCTCGACAAGCTGTTCCAGCTCGGCGTCATGGGGATCGAGATTCCGGAAACCTACGGCGGGGCCGGCGCCAGCTTTTTTCATTCCGTCCTGGCCGTGGAGGCGCTCTCCCGCGTCGATCCCTCGATCGGCGTGCTGGTCGACGTGCAGAACACCCTGGTGATCAACGCCCTGCTTCGTTGGGGCAGCGACGATACCAAGCGCCGATACCTGCCGAAGATGGCTTCGAACGTCATCGGGGCCTACGCCCTGTCGGAGGCGGGATCGGGCAGCGACGCGTTCGCGATGGCGACGCGGGCACGCGAACGGGGCGGTGATTGGACGATCACGGGGCGCAAGCTTTGGATCACAAACGGCAACGAAGCCGATCTCTTCATCGTCTTTGCGAATGCCAACCCTGAGGCCGGATATCGGGGGATCACGGCGTTTCTCGTCGAGCGCGGCGCCGAGGGCTTCACGGTGGGGAAGAAAGAGGACAAGCTTGGCATTCGCGCGAGCAGCACCTGCGAGCTGGTCTTCGAGGAATGCCGCGTGCCCCGCGCGAATGTCCTTGGCGAGGTCGGCAAAGGCTACAAGGTCGCGATTGAAACGTTGAACGAGGGGCGCATCGGCATCGGCGCCCAGATGGTCGGGCTGGCGCAAGGGGCCATCGACCACACGATCAAGTACACGAGAGATCGCAAGCAGTTCGGCGCGGCGATCGCCGACTTCCAGGCGGTCAGGCACCAGCTTGCGCGTGCGGCGACCGAGCTCGAAGCCGCGCGCCTCCTGGTCTACAACGCAGCGCGCCTGCATGACGCGGGTCTGCCGTTTCTCTCGGAAGCCGCAATGTGCAAGATTTTTTCGTCCGAAGTCGCGGAGCGCGTGACGTCGCTCGCAGTGAACCTGCACGGCGGCAACGGGTTCGTGAAGGAGTACCCGGTCGAAAAGCTGTATCGCGACGCGAAGATCGGTCAAATCTACGAAGGGACCTCCAACCTGCAGCTCGAAACGATCGCCAAACAAATCCTCGGCAAGTGAACGAGACGCGGTTCGTCACGCTGACGAGCATCGTCGGCCTGGTCTTCGTCGCCGCTGTCTACCTGCCAGCCGTCGGACAGGGCTTCGTCAAGGATGATTTTCGTTGGCTGGCGGACGCGCGCACGGCCCTGGCCGAACCGGCGCGGGCCGTTCTGCCGCGCCTGCCGAACTTCTACCGTCCAGTTGTGACCGCAAGCTTCGCGGCGGACTACGCGCTGTTCGGGCTGGACGCCAGGGCTTACGGCCTCACCAACCTGGCCCTCTACATCGCGTGCGCCGCCGCCATTTGTTCCCTGCTGCGAGCCGCCGGCCTTGGGCGGGCGCCGGCGGCGGCCGGAGCGCTCGCCTGGGCGCTCAATCCCCACGGGATCAACATGGCCGTGGTGTGGCTCAGCGGGCGCACGTCGCTTCTTCTCACGTTGTTTGCCGTGGTGAGCATGCTGGCGTTCTTGCGCGGCCGGCGATGGATCGGCGCGGCGTGGCTGTTGGCTGCCCTCTTCTCGAAGGAGGAGGCTGTCGCGTTGCCCTTCGTCTTTCTCGTCTGGCTCTTCGCGCTCGGAAGTGGCGAGGGGAAAGATCGCTTCGGTCGAATCCACGACGCACTCGCTCTGTTCGCGCCGCTCGTTGTTTACATCGCGGCGCGCGCGCAAACGCCGGCGCTGATGCCATCGACCGCGCCATCGTTTTACCGGCTCACCGCCGACCCCCGCGTCGTGGGCGTCAACGCCTTGTCTTATTTCGACCGCAGCGTGACGTTCTTTGCCTTCATGACGCTGGTCGCGGGTGTCGCCTACGGGTTGGCGTCGATTCGCGCGCGGCTTCACCGCGATTTGCCGCTCGGGGCCGCCGGTCCCACGCGCTTGCCACAGTTGCTCGCCGCCGGCCTCGCGTGGCTCGTCGGCGGATACGCCGTGACGGTCTGGCTTCCGGTCCGATCGAGCCTTTACGCGGTATTCCCGTCGGTGGGTGCCGCCGTGATCTGCGCGGCGCTCGTCGAGGCGATGCGCGACGGGAGCGGCCGGCGCGCGCGGGGCGATCTGCGATTCGGCGTCGCGCTTGTGGCCATGCTCGCGTTCGTTCCTGTCTATCAGCGCCGGAACGACCGCTGGGTGCAGCCCGCCCGCCTTTCGGCGCGCATCGTACAGGCGCTTACGACGGCGCCTCCCGTCCCTGGCTCTACCGGCGCCGTTCTCTTCGAGGACGAACCGGGGGGGTACGCGACGTTCGACACGGCGCTCGGCGCGCTCGCCTCGTCGGCCGTCCAAGTCGTGACGAACCTGCCGCTCGAGGCCCGCATCATCCCGCCCGGCCACCCCTGGACTGGACTCGCGGCGGCACGATACCGGCTCACATCCGGACGGGTCGAGCGGATCAACTAACTCAGTCCGTCGGGCGCCCTTCGTACAGCGCCTCGGTCTTCACCGTCTGGGCGCCGTTCTCCGTGCACACCGCGTAGGTCGCCTCGTACATCGTGACGCCGGCGTACTCGCCCTTGGCGTTCAAGCAGTAGAAACTCAGGCCGAAGTTCGGCTGGCCTTTGCTGTTGAGGAGGCGTTTCTCAATCGTGTTCTTGGCGACGCGCCTCAGCGCCGTGAGCGCCGCGTCTTTCGGGTGCGCGCCGCGACGCATCTCATCGACGATCATGAACGAGCACAGGTTGTACAGATTGGCCTCGCCCCGTCCGGTCGATCCCGCCGCGCCAACCTCGCCGTCGACGTACAGGCCGGCGCCGAGAATCGGTGAATCGCCTGCGCGGCCGGGGATCTTCCACGAGAGGCCGCTCGTGGTGGTCACGCCGCAGATTTCGCCTTTCGCATTGATGCCGTCGCAGTTGATGGTCCCGTAGTAGTGTTCGGGATCAACCCAGCCTTCCGCGATCATGTCCATCGCCACGCGACGGTACGCTTGCTCGCGATCCTTCGGCGAGAGATAGTGCAACGGATCGGTGCGGCGCTTCCACTCGAGCCATTTCCTGCGTGAGTTCTCCGTGTTGAGATCGGCCTCGATTGTGAAGCCCATATTGCGCGCGAAGTCCTGGGCGCCCTTGCCCACGATGAGATGGTGATCGGTCATGTCCATCACGAGCTGGGCGACCTTCGAGGGCGTACGCACGCCTTCGATCTCGGCGACGCCGCCCGCGCGCTTTCTTGGACCGTGCATGCAGCAGGAATCGAGCTGCACGACGCCGTCCGCATTCGGCAGCCCGCCGTAACCGACGCTGTCGTCGAGCGGGTCAAGCTCCACGATGTTCACGCCCGCGATGAGCGCGTCGAGCACGTCGGCGCCGCCCGCGACCATCGAGAACGCCGTCTCGACGCAGGTCTTCGTTCCACCGTTCTTGAATCTGTTGCCGTTCGACGACGAGATGACCACCGGCTTGACGCTCGTCGACGTCAGCATGGTCGGCCCCCGGTCGGGCTGGGACCGGCTCTGGGGCTCACGATCGGCAGGTCCTTCACCGAAGATTGGTTTCGTCGCGGCCGCCGCGGCAACGCCCGCGGCCGTCGTGGTCCGAACGAACTGACGGCGATTCAACCTCATACAGCCTCCCTAGCCGGTCGCCAACACGTTGGCGGCGATAATCATACGCTGTGCCTCCGACGTCCCCTGATAAATCTCCGTCGCGCGGACGTCGCGGAACAGCCGCTCGACAATGGACCCGCGGCGGTAGCCGGCCGACGCCAGAATCTGCATGGCCTTGTCTGCCGCCTTGTGGGCAGCTTCGGAGGCCGCGAGCTTCGCCATCGAAGCCTCAAGCGCCACCTTCTCCTGACGGTCCTTCGCGGACGCCGCTTTCCATGTGAGCATCCGCGCGGCCTCCAGCTCTGTGGCCATATCGGCCAGCATCCACTGGATGGCCTGAAAGTTCGCGATGGGCTGGCCGAACTGCTGCCGCTGCTTCCCGTAACTGATCGCTTCGGCGATGGCCGCTTCGCCGATGCCCAGGGCTTGCGCGGCGATCGCCACGCGTCCACCCTCGAGCGCCCACATCGCGAGACGGAATCCCTGATCGACGCGGCCGAGGACCTGCTCGTCGCTTACCTGGATGTCGAAGTCGAGATCCATGCACCCGAGCCCGCGGACGCCCAACGAGTCCGCCCGCGCCGTGCGGGTGATCCCCGGTGTGTTCATCGCCACCAGGAAGGCCGTGACGCCCTGCCCGCGCAGCCCGGGACGGGTGCACGCGAAGACGATCGCCACCGTCGCCTCCTCGGCGTTCGCCACCCAGACCTTCCGGCCTCGAACGTGATAACCGCCACCGTTCCGAACTGCCGTCGTCCTCTGGTTGGCGGCGTCCGTGCCCGCGTCAGGCTCCGACAGCGCGAAGGCGCCGATCGCATCGCCCGCAGCCAGCGGTCGAAGCCAGCGTTCACGCTGTTGATCGCGCCCCGCATGCGCCACGATCTCGGCCACGAGAGAGTTGGTGACCGACAGCGCGACGGCGACGGTCGCGCTCGCGCGGGCTATGGCCTCGATCGCGAGGGCATAGGAAAGATAGTCCCGGCCCGATCCGCCCCACGCCTTCGAGATCGTCACGCCCAGCAGCCCGAGTCGCGCGGCGGCGTGTATCACATCGGCAGGGTATTCGCCCGTGCGATCAATCAGCTGGGCGCGCGGCACTACGACCTCACGCGCAAACTCTTCGACGCTCTCTTTGTAGGACTGCTGCTCTTCGGTGAGCTCGAGATTCATGCCTGCTCGCCCCACAGACGCTCGAAGATGGGCCGCAGATGCTTCCGGGTCTCGCCGAGCGACTCCGGCAACACCCGCGTCTCCCCGATGACCGACATGAAATTCGTATCGCCGCTCCAACGAGGCACGAGATGGATATGGAGATGATCCACGACGCCGGCACCCGCCGGCCGTCCGAGGTTCATGCCCACGTTGATGCCCTGAGGCGCGTACGCCTCGGTCAATGCCATCTCGGCGTGCCGTGTGAGCCGCATCAGCTCTTCGCGCTCTCCGACCGTCGTCGCCTGCAGCGTGGCGACGTGTCGGTTCGGCACCACCATCAAGTGACCGTTGTTGTAGGGGTAAAGATTGAGGATGACGTAGCAAAGCCGGCCGCGGATGAGCATCAACTCATCCTGGTCGGCTATGTCGATGTGGCAGAGGATACAGTCTGATGGATCGCCGCTTGCGCTCTTCACGTAAGCGAGTCTCCAGGGGGACCAGAGACGTTCCACTACACGGCGAGCGCATCGGGGGGCGGCGTGCCCCCGGCCGGCGAGGTTGACGAGCCTGGCGGGGCGGGCTCCCGGTTGATCAGCTCCTTGAGCTCCTTCCCCGGCTTGAAGTACGGCACTTTCTTCGGCGGCACGTCCACCTTGTCGCCGGTCTTGGGGTTGCGCCCCTTCCTCGGCTCGCGCTTCCGCAGACGAAAGCTCCCGAATCCCCGTAACTCGATCTTCTCACCGCGATGCAGCGCTTCGATGATGCTGCGGAAGACGGTGTCGACGATGACTTCAGAGTGCTTCTTCGTCAGATCCGAGACGCGAGACACTTCTTCGACCAGCTCCGCTTTCGTCATGCTGCCATTGGTCATGCAGTGCTCCTGTCGTGGCGACGTCACCGATTTCTGAAATGATCCCCCAGCGTCGCCGTGCCGTCGCCTGCGCTGTCCTGGTACTGCTCCCAATCCGCGCGGAACTCATCCGACTTCAACGCGCGAATCGACAGCCCGATCTTCCGCTCTGCCGGCGCCAGCTTGATGATCTTCATCGGATAGGTCTCGCCGACTGTCAGCTCGACCTTGTCCTTCCCCGCCGCATCGTCGAACTCCGAGACATGGATCAGCCCTTCGATGCCCTCATCCAGCTCGACGAACGCGCCGAAGTTCGTCATGCGGACCACCTTGCCGTCGACCGTGTTGCCGACGTGATGTCGCGTGAAGAAGTCGTCCCAGATGTCGGTGGCCAGCTGCTTCAAGCCGAGCGAGAGGCGTTGGTTCTCGGCGTCGATGTTGAGGACCATCGCGTCCACGACATCGCCCTTCTTCAGGATCTCGGACGGGTGCTTGACCTTCTTGCTCCACGACATGTCGGAGATGTGGATGAGGCCGTCGATCTCTTCCTCCACCTCGACGAACGCCCCGAACTCCGTGAGGTTCCTCACCTTCCCCTGGATCTTCGACCCGACCGGATACCGCTCGGCCAGTTCGTGCCATGGGTTGGTCTCGACCTGCTTCAAGCCGAGCGAGATGCGGCGCGCTGTCGGATCCACGCCGAGGACCATCGCGTCCACCGTGTCGCCCACGTTCAGAATCTTGGACGGGTGCTTGACGCGCTTGCTCCACGACATTTCGCTGACGTGAATGAGCCCCTCGACGCCCGCTTCGAGCTCGACGAAGGCGCCGTAGTCGGTCAAGCTGACGACTTTGCCGCTCATGCGCGCGCCGACCGGATACCGTTCCATGACGTTCGCCCACGGATCGGTGATGAGCTGCTTGTGGCCGAGCGAGACACGCTCGGTTGCGGGATCGTACTTGAGTACCGTCACGTCAATCTCGTCGTTCACCTTGAACAGCTCCGACGGGTGCCCCACGCGTCCCCACGACATGTCGGTGATATGAAGCAGACCGTCGATGCCGCCCAGATCGATGAATGCGCCGTAGTCGGTGATGTTCTTCACCACGCCCTTGAGGACCTTGCCTTCGGCCAGCGTCTCGAGCGTGTGCTTCTTCTTCTCGGCATTCTCCTCCTCGAGGAGAGCCTTACGGGACAAAACGATATTGCCCCGTTTCTTGTTGACCTTGATGACGCGCATGCGCAATTCCTGGCCGCGCAGCGCGTCGAGATTGCGGACCGGGCGGACATCGATCTGAGAGCCCGGCAGGAACGCGCGGACGCCGATGTCTACCGCCAGTCCCCCCTTGATCCGCTCGATAACTCGGCCGATGACCACCTTGCGCTCCGCGTAAGCCTTCTCGACCTCGTCCCAAATCTTCATCTTCTCCGCTTTTTCGCGGGAGAGCACGACGTACCCTTCACGATCCTCGGTACGCTCGAGCAGCACGTCGACGATATCGCCGGGCTGCACCGTGATTTCGCCTGTCTCGTCGAGGAATTCACTGACCGCGATGATCCCCTCTGACTTGTACCCGACGTCGACGATGACCTCCGACGGCGTCACTTTGAGAACCGTCCCCTTGACAACCTCGCCTTCCGCGATGTTCCGGAAGCTGTTATCGTAGATGTCCAGAAGTTTCGCGTACTCAGTGGGATCAATCGGGTCATCGTCGTCGCGCGGCCGGGCTTTCAGCCCGCCGCGATCCGTGCGATCGCGGTCCGGACGTTCGCGCTCCGGGCGCTCCGTCGTTGCAACGCCCCCGGCGCCGTGCTTGTCTCCGGAGGTATTCTCGTCGTCTACATTCGCCATGCCTTGCGCGTCCTCCTCTATCGAGCGTTCATGGATCGCCCGATTGCCGGGGGTTGGGTCTGACGGGTCCGGCGCCCCGCTGGGATTTTCTGAATTTCGATAAGCAACAGAGCGTACGACACTTATCGCCAAACTGTCAAGGTTCCGAAAGGGCTGAAGCCATGGCCAGACCGAAGCGTCCACGTCGGCGGATCGTCTCACGTTCTCAACCTCGACGCCCTTCCCGGCCAGCCGGGGCGAAAGTGGCGCGCAAAACGGCTGCGGCCCGCGCCCGGACGAAAGCCGCACGAAAAACCGCCGCCAGGAAACGAGCCCCGACGAAAGCCGTCGTGCGGGCCTCTCGGAAGAGCGCGTCCAAAGGCGCGATGCGCCGAGCTTCTGGGAAACGCCCTAAGGTTGCTCGCCCTCTCGGCGAGGTCAAACGCCCACGACTCGACCGCGCTCGCCGCACGCTCGACGAAATCGTCCCCACGCCGCCATCATCGCTCGACATGGATTCGCATAGCTCCGCGGCCCGCAGCGGCCGAGCCGAGCTCGAAGACAACCTGCGCAAGCATGGGCACAGCATGTCGCCGGGCCTGACGGCCGGCGACGTCGACGCGGACTACGAGAACGCGTACTTCAGCGGTGACGAGGCGCCCGGCGGCGACAATCCAACGCCGGATCAGGAGGTCGTCGACGACATCGGCAAAGCGCTGGGCGTGGAGTATGAGGACAACGAGGAGCTGAAATCCGGCGACAAAGTCATCGAGCGGGACCGGCACCGATGGGAGCTCGACCCCGCGTCGGCCGAGGACTATCGGGACAGGGACTGAAGTTTAGCCATCAGCCATGTTTGTTTCGTATTACCCCAAGGACTTCCCGAACGACGTCGTCGACCGACTTCCCCGTCGTGTCGATCAGGGTGGCATCAACCGCAGCGTAGAGGGGTGACGCCGCGCGCGTGCGATCGATGTCGTCTCGTTCGGTGATAAGCGTCGCGACCTCGGAAACCGCAGCAGGTCCTCCCGTCTGCGCGGGATCGTTCGCCCGCCGTCTCGCCCGCTCCTCGGTCGACGCATCCAAGTAGATCTTCACGTCCGCGTTCGGAAAGACGACCGTGCCGATGTCGCGACCTTCCATGACGATCGCGCCGCCTGATCCCAGTGCCCGTTGACGCGCGACCAGGACCGATCTGACTTTGGGCAGCCGCGCGACCGCAGCCGCCGCTCGGTCGATTTCCGGCGTCCGGATCGCACGGGTCACATCCTCTCCGTCGATCGCCACCCGGATCGGCGTCACCTCGATCGCCGAGTGCTCGGCCAGACGCGCGACGGCGTCCTCGTCGAAATCCTGGCCTGACTTGATCGCCTTCCAGCCAACTGCGCGATACATCGCCCCGCTGTCGATGTGACGATATCCGAGCTCGCTTGCGACCGCCCTTGCTACGGTGCCTTTGCCCGCGCCCGAAGGGCCATCGATGGCGATGATCAGAGGTCGCATTCCTGTCGCCGTCCTGCCCTGTCCTGCTCCTCCCGCGCTTCCTACCTCTCCCGCGCTTCCCGCCCTTTCTGGCCCACCCGCGCCAAGGTTACCATGCGCCTCCATGGGGGCTGAGCGGCTGCAGAAGATCCTGTCCCAGGCAGGCGTCGCGTCCAGGCGCGCGTCCGAGCGGTTGATGCTTGACGGACGTGTGACCGTGAATGGCGCGCCCGTGCGCGCGCTCGGCACACGGGCAGACCCCTTCCGCGATGACATCCGCGTTGACGGCCGGCGGATTGCGATCGTCGAACACCATCGGTACATCCTCTTGAACAAACCGAGAGGGTATGTGACGACGCGATCGGATCCGGAGCGGAGGCCGACCGTGATCGACCTGCTCGGCGTGCGCGACTATGTGTATCCGGTAGGTCGCCTCGACTTCGAGTCGGAGGGTCTGCTCATCCTCACCAACGACGGCGAGCTGGCCGCCCGGCTGACCCATCCGCGGCACGGCGTGACACGTGTCTACGAGGCGCGCGTCCGGGGCGTGCCCGACGCCCGCGATCTCGAGCGTCTCGCGCGTGGCATCCGGCTCGAAGGCCGCCGGACGGCACCGGCGAACGTCGCTCTGGTGAAGCACACGCCCGGCGGGCCTTCCGCGAGGAACGCCTCTCCTGGCAACGCGACGCTCGAGATTACCGTTCACGAAGGGCGCAATCGGCAGGTCCGCAGGATGTGCGAGGCTATCGGGCATCCGGTCACGCGCTTGAAGCGCGTCGCGATCGGCCCCATTCGTGATCCCCGCCTGAAAGTCGGGCAGTGGCGGGAGCTCACGCCCCAAGAGATTCGAAAGCTAATGAATAGAGCCGCCCGTTCCGCCTGAAGCGCCATCGGGCTCTTCCGCGGGGAGCATGTCGTCGCTCGCCGGCTGCTCCATGAGGAGGGGCGTGTCGAGGCCCAGGGCTTCGGCCATGTCTTCGACTCTGGGCAGGTCGGCCAGATCATTCAGGCCGAAACGGATCAGGAACTCCTTGGTGGTCGCGTACATGAACGGCCGCCCCACAACCTGCTTCCGGCCGACGATCTTGATGAGGTGTCGCTCGAGCAGGGTGCTCAGCACGCCCGAAGCGTTCACTCCGCGGATCTCGGTGATCTCGAGCGCCGTGACCGGCTGCCGGTAGGCAATGACCGCGAGCGTCTCGAGCGCCTGCACCGTGAGCTTCTGGGTCGTCCGTTCGTGGAAGAGCCTGCGCACCCAATCGTGAAGCTCCGGCCGAGTGACGATCTGATAGCCGCCAGCCACCTCGACGAGCTGCAGGCCGCCGGGCCGGTCGTAATCGCGCTTCAGCTCGTCGAGAGCCGCCTGGACGTCCTCGCGCGGTTCCACCTCGAGCAGCTTGAAGATCTGTTTGGGCGTCAGTGGCTCGGGTGAGGCAAAGATCAACGCCTCGACAATCGCCTTCAGCTCGGCGGAAGCCTTCTTATCCATGTTTCTTTTCACTCCCTGAGTCCGCGTGCCCGGACTCGGGATCGCCGATGGGATGCGGCGCATCCGCGGGTCTGGGACGTTTGTACACCCGAATCGGACCGAAGCTGGTCGACTGAAACACGCGCACGAGCTTGAGCCGAATCATCTCCAGCAGCGCGAGAAATGTCACGATGAGCCCGCTGCGATCGCCGACATCCGCGAACAGGTCCTCGAAGCCGCATGCTTCCGTTTCTGACAGCCGGGCCAGCAACTGGTTGATCCGCACCTCGACGGGAATCTGCTCGGGCGGAAGCAGCACCTTGGGTCGCAGCTTGGCTCGCTGCACGACCTGCTGAAAGGCCGCCAACAGGCTGAACAGGTCGACCTCGAGCTCCGGCTCGTAGTCCTCGCCGGTGATGGCCGCCACCCGCTCGTCAGGACGGAGCCACTGGGCGGCCCGGAGCTGCTGGCGCTCGTGCAGCATGCCTGCCGCGGCCTTGAACTTCTGGTGCTCGAGCAGCCGGCGAACGAGCGCGTCACGCGGATCTTCTTGCTCAGCCTCGACGGCCGCCGCCGTCTCGGGGCGCGGCAGCAGCATCTTCGACTTGATGTGGATGAGCGTCGCCGCCATCACCAGGAACTCGCCAGCGACATCGAGGTTCAGCTCGTGCATCAGCTCCATCGTCTCGAGGTATTGCTTCGTGATGAGCGTAATCGGAATGTCGTGGATGTTGACTTCGTTCGTCTTGATGAGGTGCAGCAGCAGATCGAGCGGTCCCTCGAACGACGCGAGCTTGACCGGGAACGCGTCTGGCGCGGATTCGAAATCCGAATGCGTCTCCGTCATGTGTACGCGACCTTCATCGCGGCGCGCACCCGTTCCATCGTTCGGACGGCGACCTTCCGGGCGCGCTTCGACCCTTCGAACAGAATCTCTTTCAAGCGATCGGGTCTGGCGAGCACGGCCGCGCGGCGCTGCCGGATGGGCTCCAGATAGGCGTTCAACGCGGCCGCCAGCTTCATCTTGACCTCGACGTCCCCGACCTTCCCGGCGCGGTAGCGCGCTTTCAGGTCTTCGACTTCTGCTTTGTCCGGGTTGAAGGCGTCATGGTAGACGAATACGGGGTTGCCTTCGACCGTGCCGGGCACGTCAGCACGGACACGGTTGGGATCGGTGTACATCTGCCGAACCTTCTTGACGACCTCATCGGCCGTATCGGCCAAGTGAATCGTGTTGCCAACGCTCTTGCTCATCTTCTTCCCGCCGTCGAGCCCCGGCAGGCGCCCGAACCCGCCCGTCTTCACGAGCGGCTGCGGCTCAATGAGCACGTCCCCATAAAAGTTGTTGAAGCGGCGGACCACCTCGCGCGCGAGCTCCAGATGCGCGACCTGATCTTCGCCGACCGGGACGAGTCTCGCGTCGTACATCGCGACGTCGGCCGTCTGCAGCAGCGGATAACCGAGGAACCCGATGGACGACAGGTCTCGGTCTTTCAGACTCTCCTGCTGTTCCTTGTACGTGGGCACGCGTTCCAGCCAGGGCACCGGCACGACCATCGAAAGAAGGAGGTACAGCTCCGCGTGTTCCGGCACAAGGGACTGCACGAAAAACGTGCTCTTTTCCGGGTTGAGCCCGGCGCCGATCCAATCGGCGACGTTCTCGTACGCGTAAGAGGTCAGCAGGCTCGGATCGGCGAAATCGCTTGTCAGCGCGTGCCAGTCCGCGACGAAGTAGAAGCAGTCGTACTGGTCCTGCATCGAAACCCAATTGCCGAGTGCGCCCACCAGATGACCGAGGTGCAGACGACCGGTCGGGCGCATGCCGGACACGACGCGCGCTTTGGCCGAGGAGGTCACTTCGCAGGCAGCCAGGACAAGATCATGCGGTAAGGAGTCACGACGAGAATGTCGAAGCCAGGAGTGAGAATCAGCAGGTAGAGCAGGACAAACCCGTACCGTCGCAGCTGGTTGTAGGTCGAAGCCAGCGGCGGCGGCAGCAACCCGGCGAGGACATTGCCCCCGTCGAGGGGTGGAATCGGGACCATGTTGAAGACGGCCAGCAACACGTTCAGCCGCATTGTCGTGACCAGGATCGTCGCTACAGGCGCCGAAGAGGTCGTTGCGCCGACGGCCGGCGACACGGGAAGTGTCGTCAGCAGCGTCGCCGCCGCGAACGCGAGGATCAGATTGCTGGCGGGACCCGCGGCCGCAACCAGGATGTAGTCCCGACGCGGATGTCCCAGCTGCCGCGTCTGCACTGGCACCGGCTTCGCCCAGCCAATGATCCCCACGCCCGTGATCAGAGCCACCAGCGGAAAGAGCACGGTACCGATGGGATCGGCGTGAACGGCCGGATTGAGTGAGACGCGCCCCAGCCGCCGCGCCGTGGGATCGCCGAGGCGGTCCGCGGTCCAGGCGTGCGCCGTCTCGTGCACGGTCAACGAGAAGAGGAGCACGGCAAAAGAAATGAAGACTTGCGCGAAATTGATGTCCGGCAAAGGGTTAACGGTTGGGGTAAAAGGTTAAGGCCGACTCGCGAAAAACGCAAGGACGGCGTCGGCCGTGCGCGGGCCTACGGCCGCCGCCAACTCTTCCCGAGTGGCCCGCCGCACGCCAGCGAGGCTCCCGAACGTCGTCAGCAGGGTCCTGCGCCGGCGCGGCCCAATCCCGGGCACACGATCAAGCTCGGATCGCAGATCACGAATCGCGCGCGCCCGGCGATGAAAGGTGACCGCGAAACGGTGCGCTTCATCGCGAATCCGCTGCACGAGCAGCAGCGCCGGATCATGCGTCGCGAGGGCGATTGGCTCCTCCCGATCACGCGTGAACAGCACTTCTTCCTTTTTGGCGATGCCGACTGCCACGAGGTTTGCGAGCCCCAGTTCCTCGAGAGCCGTGTACGCCGCCGACAGTTGGCCGCGGCCGCCATCGATCAGGACGAGATCAGGGAAGGGGCCCCCTTGCTCGAGCAGCTTGCGGCACCGGCGCCCGACGACTTCGTGCATCGCGGCGAAATCGTCCTGCTGCCGGGATTCGAGGAGCGGGATTCGGGGTTCGTGGCTCCCGCGGCTTCGCTGTCCGGATGCGAGGAGCGGGATTTGCGAATCGCCGCGAATCCGGTATTTCCGATACTCCGAGGGGCGCATGCGGCCGTCCTCGCAGACGACCATCGACGCGACGGTCTCGCTGCCCTGAATCGTCGAGATGTCGAAACATTCGATGCGCCGCGGCAGCGCGGGCAGCGCGAGCACGTGTTGCAGCGTCTCGAGCGCATCGTACTGGGCGGCCCGCGCTTGATTGAACCGCGTCTGATACGCCAGGGCGGCATTCCGGCTCGCAAGGTCGACCAGGCCGCGCTTTTCCCCGCGCTGCGGCATGAAGATTTTCACGCGCCGCCCGGCCCGGCCGCCAAGCCAGCTCTCGAGCGCCTCTCGCTCGTCCGGTTCGACCGGCACGTCAATCTCGGGCGGCACGCTTCGCGCCTCATAGAACTGCTGGATGGCGGCAACAAGCAGTTCGCCTTCGCTCGATCCCACGATAGCGTCGTCGGTCCCCAACTCCACGCGTTCGACGACGCGACCGCCGCGGACCTGAAAGACCTGGATGACCACGCCCGCAGGTCCGCGCTTGACGCCGAACACGTCGCGGTGACCGAGCTCGGCCGTCGCCATCTTCTGCTGGCGGTCGTGCAGCGTCTGGACCGTCCGCATCGAATCGCGTGCCTGCGCCGCCTCCTCGAACCGCTCGCCGGCCGCAGCGTTCAGCATGCGGCGGCGGAGCTCGGTCACCAGCTCCTCGTTGCGCCCCTCGAGAAACAGCTTTGTCATCTGGACCGCGCTGTCGTATTCCGCGGTCGAACACAGCGTATCGACGCACGGTGCGATGCAGCGCTTGATGTCGTACTCCAGGCAGGGACGGTTCCGTTTGCCGGTGATGACCTCGTTGCATGATCGAATGCCAAACAGCCGGTGCGTGAGCGCCATGGTCTTGCGCGCAAAATGTGCCGGCAGAAACGGGCCTGCGTAGAAGCTGCCGTCACGCTCGACGCGGCGGGCGACGAGGACGCGCGGAAAGGCCTCGTTGGTCGTCAGCTGCAAGTACGGGTAGTTCTTGTCGTCGCGCAGCAGGATGTTGTATTTGGGCGTTCGCTGCTTGATCAGATTGTTCTCGAGCGCGAGGGCTTCGACGACCGAATCGGTGACGATGTATTCCAGCCGACTGACCTCATCCAGCAGGGCGTCGGTTTTCGGGTCGTTTCCGTAAGCCCCCAGGTAGTTGCGTACGCGGTCCCTCAGGGCACGCGCCTTGCCCACGTAGATTGTCTCTCTCAGGGCGTTGAAGTACAGATACACCCCTGGCTGCTCTGGGAGCCGCGCAATCTGATCCTTGAGTTCATGGATGGGCATACGCTACTATGTCGCGATTTCGCTCGGTGTCTGAACCTTCCATTATAAGCTCCTCGGTGCCAACGTCGGTCCGAGTGACCAGCCCTGAAAGTGTGGCTTCGACCTCACTCGGTGGAGGCGAGCGCCGCCGGATGACCTTCACCGGGGCAATTGGCGCAATCTGCCTGTTCCCGCTGCGGGCGATCATCAGCGCGTGCGTGAAGCTCCGCGTCCACCCGAACGTCCTGACTTTCGTTGGCGTGGTCATCAACGTCTTGGCCGCGTGGGCGTTGGCGCTCGGACGCTTCATGCTGGCCGGGGTCATCATGATCGTCGCCAACATTTTCGACTTCATCGACGGCAAGGTCGCGCACGAGCTGGAGCTGCAGTCGAAGTTCGGGGCCTTCTGGGACTCCACGCTGGATCGGTTTTCGGATCTCGCGTTGCTCGTGGGACTGATCTACCTTTACTCGAGCATGGGACGCACCGACTATGTCATGGTCGCCGCGCTTGCGCTCATCTTTTCCATCATGACGAGCTATGCGCGCGCCCGCGCCGAATCGCTGGTCGACAAGTGCAAGGTCGGTTTCATGGAGCGACCCGAGCGCATTGTCCTCTTCATGATCGGCGCGTTTACGAACCGCATGGCCGGCGTCCTCTGGGTCATCCTCGTGCTGTCGATTCTGGCGGTGGCCAACCGTATCTACTACACGTATCTCGCGCTCAATCGCCTCCCCCTGCCATCCAAGGACGGGCTGGCCGGTGTCTTCAATCGCGCGTTCTTCTGGACCGATGACCGCGCGACGCTCCCCTACGATCTCTGGGTGATCGCGATTCTTGCATTCGTGTGGCTCATGCCGCCCGATTGGCTTGGAGATCCCATGGCGACTGGCCCAGGGCTCATCGGCCTCTTCACGTCCAGGTTTTAACCGTGCCCGCCACACTCGCCGCGCGAGCTGTGTGCACCGGCGCTCTCCTTGCGCTCGTGTGCGGCCGCGTCGCATCGGCCGCGCTGGAGCCGGCCGCCGGAGCGCCCCCCGTCTCCCGGTCGGCCAAGGGACGCGACCCGGGACCGCCACCGGCCGGGGCCCGCCCGAGGTTTCTCAACCTCGTGCGAGTCAGAGTGAAGCCGCGGAGCTCAGGAGCATACGCCTCGCTCGAGGCGCAGATTGTTCGCGCGTATGAACGCGCAAAGGTCAAGCTCCACTGGATCTGCCTCCAGTCCTCGAAAGACTCGAACGACATCCTCTACCTCAACCTCTACGACTCGCCGGAAGGCCCCGACCGCGCTGCGGAGACCTACCGCCAAGCCATCGAGTCCCACCCAGACCTCGTTGCGCTCCAACAGCGCCTGACGGAATTGACCGAGTCGTCGGAGAGCACGCTGACCACGCGGCGAGATGACATCGATCGGCCCGCGAGCCGGGCCGACTTTTCGAGGATGCGCGTGCTGCGCGTGACCACGTTTCAGATCCATCCCGGCCAGGAAGGCAGGTTCGTGAGAGCCATCCGGACGGCGAACCCCAGAGATGGTGCCTGGCTCGTTTACGAGGCCAACGACAGCTCGACGTTTCTGCTTATCACGCTCAAGGAAACGCCGATTGCGCGCGCAGACGGTCCGCCGATTCCGCGAACGCTTCGAGGTTTCAGGAACGTCGATGTGAAGCCAGATTCGCGTGTGTATGCTGTGCGGCCGTCGATGAGCCACGTGCCACAGGCGTTCGCGGCCGCCAACCCGCAGCTCTGGCGGCCGCCCGCCGCTTCTACCTTGCACTAGATTCTGTCGCGGTCGTCTTCCACGCCGAGATCGAGGCCGGTCCCGCCGAAGTGGATTTCCCGATCGCCGATCTTGTCGCGCAGCAGACGGCGAGCAGCCGCATACTTGTCGGCGGGCACGATGAGACGCCGGGCCAGATTGCGCAGCTTGGAGGTGATGAGCAGCGTGATCTGCTGCTCGTCCGGATGCTTTCCTACGCGCCAGCTGATGCCGCCGACGTCGGCGTACCGGATGAACGAGGTGTCCGTCCAGATGCCGTCCTGATAGAACCCACGACGGATTCTTGCGATGAGCGGCGTCAGGTACGCGTAGTAAACGAACATCATGATCTCGCCGAAGGGATACCGATGAATGTCCCCCCGCCGGAAGGCCTCGCGGTTGGACCAGATCTTGAGCGCAATGAGGCCCCCGAGCACGACCCCGATGCTCAGGCTCAGCCAGTAGTACGGCGGCCGGGACGCCGTCCACGTCAGCAGCGCCCGGTCGCGGCGCCTGCGGAACTGGAAGTACTCCGCGATGCGCACGGCATTGGCGACCAGGAAAGCCGCCCCGAGAAAGAGCAGCACCGGCTGCACGTTCACGCCCCGATCATACGAAAATGTGGGGCGGGCTACGGCTTGGCGTCAGCGAGGCGCGGATCGAAGCAGCGGCGGCAGCGCGCTTCGTACATCCCCGACGCGCCGACGAGCACGCGATCGCTGCTCGCGACGAGGCGCTGGGTGTGGTTGGCCGGGTCGCCACTCACGACGCAAATCGCGAGCGTCTTCGTGATGTACTCGGCGATCGCGAGCAGCTGCGGCATGGGCTCGAACGGGCGGCCGAGGTAGTCCTGGTCCAGCCCGGCCACGATCACGCGCTTGCCACGATCCGCCAGGCGGTTGCACGCGGCCGGCAGGTTCGCGTCGAAGAACTGCCCCTCGTCGATGCCGACGACCTCGGTGTCGTCGCGTACCCGCGCGACCAGCTCCTCGGACGACGTGACGGTCTCCGACGGGATGCGCATGTCGCTGTGCGAGACGATGTGGTCGCCGCTGTAGCGGTCGTCGACGAGCGGTTTGAAGATCTGAACCTTCTGCTTGGCGATCTGCGCGCGGCGCAGGCGGCGGATGAGCTCCTCGCTCTTGCCGCTGAACATGCTGCCGGTCACGACCTCGATCCACCCGTGGCGCGGTCTGCCGCGAGCAACATCCATGAGGCGCCGCGGGTCAGACCCGCGCCTGGTATTCCCCGGTCTCGGTGTTGACGCGCACCCGGTCGCCTTCATTCACGAAGGGCGGCACCTGAATCACGAGCCCGGTCTCGAGCGTCGCCGGCTTCACCTGTGCGCTGGCGGTCGCGCCCTTGATGCCCGGGACGGTCTCCTTCACGATCAGGTCGACGGTCTGGGGCATCTCAATGCCGACCGGCTCGACATCGTAGAACTCCACGCGGATGATCGCGTCCGCGATGAGATAGTCTTTGGAGTCGCCCATGGCTTCCGCCGAGATGTGAATCTGCTCGTAGGTCGAGGTATCCATGAAGTAGTAATGGTTGCCGTCGGTGTAGAGATACTGCATCTCGCGCTCGTCGAGCACGGCGCGCTCGACGTCCTCTTCCGCGCGGAACTTGTGGTCCGCGAGCGTGCCGGTGCGGATGTTCCGCATCCGAGCCTGTATATGCGCCCGTTTGTTGCCCGGCGTGAGATGGTGCAGGTCCATGATCCGGAAGAGATCGTTCCCCTGCTTGATCAGCATGCCCTTCCGAAGCCGCGTCGCTTGAACAGATGAAGCCATCAGGTGTCCGTATATCCTTGGAATCGTAGCACATGTGGATACGACCGACCACACTCGCAAGGCCGGCGGTCCGTGCTACGATGCCACACGTGGCACTTACGCGCTGGGATCCGCTGCGCGACCTCCTCGCGCTCCACGAGCAGCTCGGTCATCTCGTCGGCGCCGACGCCCCGGGTTGGACGCCCCCGGTGGACTTGTATGAAACGCCGAACGAGTTCGTCCTCACCGCCGAATTGCCTGGCCTCAGGCGCGATCAGATCGAACTCCACGCCGAGGACAACCGCATCGTCATCCGGGGGGCCCGCGCGGCCGCCGGCCCCCACAAACCTGTCTCGTGCGAACAATACCACCGAGTCGAGCGTGGTCATGGCAGCTTCTCGCGGGCCTTCGCTCTCCCGGAACCGATCAATATCGACGCGATCAGCGCGGATCTGAAAGACGGCGTCTTGACAGTGACGATGCCGAAAGCAACAGATCGGGGGACACGCCGGATCGCCGTTTCGTGAGATGTTCCGCAGGTTCCTGCTTTCCCTGGTTCTCGTCGCCGCGGGCTTCGTCGCGGGTCTGGTCGTCACGGACCGCATGCGCATGGCGGCCGACTCGCGCGCGACCGGCCGGCTCCTGGAAGCGGCCTCCGGCGTAATCGACCGGAAGGAAGCTGCCCCGACCCTCAACGCCCAGGCGCGGCCGACCGATCCGTCTCGCGCGGCGACGAACGCTCCCGTCTCCGCCGCTAACGGGGGGCCGGACTTCACTCGCGTGGCCGCCCAAGCCGTCAAAGGCGTCGCCAACATCTCTTCGGTGACGGTCGTGCGGTCGCGCCAGACATCGCCGTTTCCAGACGACGAGTTCTTTCGTTACTTTTTTGGGGACAGCGACATGTTCGCGCCGCGCGATCGCAGATCGCTCAGCCTGGGGTCGGGCGTCATCATCTCGCCCGACGGCTACATCGTGACCAACAACCACGTCATCGGCGAGAACGTCCGCGCAGCGGCCACCGAGGTCACGGCTTCGCTGCCAGACAAGCGCGAGGTGCGTGGGAAGATCATCGGCACGGATCCCGCGACCGACATCGCCCTTGTCAAAGTCAACGTCGCCGGCCTGCCCGCACTGCCGTGGGGCGACTCGTCGCTGCTCAAGGTCGGCGAATGGGTGCTCGCCATTGGCAGCCCGTTCCAGCTCAGCCAAACCGTGACCGCCGGCATCGTCAGCGCGACCGGGCGCGCGCAGCTTGGATTCGCGGACTACGAGGACTTCATTCAGACCGACGCCGCCATCAATCCGGGCAACTCCGGCGGCGCGCTGCTCAACACACGAGGGGAGCTCGTCGGGATCAACACCGGCATCTTCAGCCAGAGCGGCGGCTACCAGGGCATTGGCTTTGCCGTGCCGAGCAATCTCGCGAGGAGAGTGGTGAGCGATCTGATGAGCTACGGCGAGGTGCGCCGTGGGTCGATCGGATATGTGGGAATCGAAAAGCTCACGCCCCAGCTTGCTGAAGAGGTTGGAGCCCCGAGCACGAGCGGCGCAGTCATCTCCCGCATGAACCGCGGGTCGGAGGCTTACGACGCCGGACTGAGACCTGGAGACGTGATCGTAGGATTCAATGGCCAGACGATTTCCGATCCGGCACAGTTCTCACGCGTCGTCGCGGACGCGAAGATCGGCACGACCGCGACGGTCAAGGTGCTGCGCAACGGCCGGGCGATGGAATTCAAGCTCCCGATCGTTTCGACGTCAAGCTCGCGCGCTCGACGCTGAGGTCAGGCGCGATTCGAGCCACGCCTCGAAATCATTGAAACGGCGTGACAAACGAACCGGCGTTGTCAGCTGATTGGCAACGACCTCGCTGGTCTTGTAACCGTTGCCGGTGACCGAGACGACAATCGACTCGTCGCGAGGGATGACGCCGCGAGCGATGAGCTCGATGGCCGCCGCAAGCGTCGTGCCTCCCGCCGGCTCCGTAAAGATCCCTTCCGTCTCGGCGAGGAGACGGATGGCGTCTACGATCTGCCTGTCCGATACGGCGGTCCCGGTCCCGCCCGTCGACTTGATGGACTGGATCACCTGAAAGCCGTCCGCGGGGTTTCCGATCGCAATTGACTTCGCAAGCGTGTCGGGGCGCACGGGCTCGGGATAATCGAGACCAGCCTCGATCGCACGGACGACGGGCGCGCAACCCTCAGCCTGTGCCGCATACATGCGCGGCAGATCGCCGTCGACGAGGCCGACTTCGCGAAGCTCGCGGAATCCGCGGAGAATCCTTGGCAGGAGGGTGCCGCCGGCAACCGGCGCCACGACATGCCGCGGATACCGCCAGCCAAGCTGCTCGACAATCTCGAAGCCGTAGGTCTTCGCGCCTTCCGCGTAGTACGAGCGCAGATTGATGTTGACGAAGCCCCAGCCGTACCGATCGGCGACCTGCGTACACAGCCGGTTCACATCGTCGTAGTTGCCCGCAATCGCGAGTATGGTCGGGTTGAAGACCGCCGACCCCAGCAGCTTCCCTGCCTCGAGGTTGTCGGGAATGAAGACGGAGCACTCGACGCCGAGCCGCGCCGCGTGCGCGGCCACGCTGTTGGCCAGATTCCCGGTCGAGGCGCAGGCCAGCACCTTGAAGCCCAGCTCCAGCGCGCGCGTTGCCGCGACCGACACCACGCGATCCTTGTACGACAACGTCGGATGGTTCACCGAGTCGTCCTTCACGTAGAGCTCCTGCACGCCCAGACGATCCGCGAGCCGAGTACATCGTACGAGCGGCGTGAAGCCCGAGTGGTACCCGGTCCTCGCGGACCCAGTGATTGGCAGCAGCTCGCGATACCGCCAGAGGTTCTTCGGGCGCCGCTCGATTTCTTCGCGCGTCACTCGGACCGCACGGTAGTCGTAGACCGCCTCGAGTGGGCCGAGGCAGCGATCGCACACATACAGCGCTTCCAACGGGAATACCGTCTTGCACAAGTGGCACTGCAACCCGACAAGCGCGCTCATATGGCCTCCACTACGGCACCCGCCATTGCACCCAGACCGACGTGCTGCGCTGCGGGGCCCGCCTCGGCACTACCGCGCAGTCGCTGCGCTGGGGATGCCGCGAAGGCACCCGCCCATTCGAACGCCCCGCCGTTCGAGACCTCGAGGGTGAAATCCGACGTCAGTCGCGGCGGTGGAACGATCGCCGCGCGATCGCGCGCGATCGACACGACGTCGCCGAGAATCGCCACCGCCGTCGCATCCCCGCCGGCACCGGCGCCGAAGATGCCGATCTCCCCCGAGTGCTCCCCGGTGACGACCGCGACGTTTTGTGGGCCGGTCGCGCGCGCGAACACCGAGTCGGCCAAGACGAAGACGGGGCCGACCCACGCCGACAACCTGGACCGCGTGCGATCGTACTCGGCGTGCGCGAGCTGCCGAATCGTCCTCTGCCGGCGCTGCGCCTCGATGAAATCACCGGCCTGAATCGACCGCGCCGAACGCGCTGGTATATCGCTCGCCTCTACACGCACACCGAACGCCAGCGCGCACAGGATCGCGAGCTTGGCTCGCGCGTCGTCGCCGTCGAGGTCGGCGCGTGGGTCCGCTTCCGCGTACCCGCGGTCTCGGGCATCGGCGAGGGCCTCGTTGAGCGAGCAGCTCGTGGCCTCCATCCGCGACAGCACCGCGTTCGTCGTGCCGTTCAGAATCGCCACGAGTCGCGACAACCGATCGCCGGCAAGACCGTCGACAATCGCCCGAACGATCGGCATCGCCCCGCCGACGGCCGCTTCAAAGCGGAATTGCCGGCCCTGACGCGACGCGAGCGCCCACAGCTCGGGCCCGTGCCGGGCGACCAGCTGCTTGTTGGCGGTCACCACCGACTTTCCAGTCCCGAGCGCACGCCGTACCCACTCCAGCGCCGGCTCGATACCGCCAATCACCTCGATGACGATGTCGACATCGCTGTGAAGGATGTCGTCGATGCAGGTCGTCCAGACGATAGGGGCGACGGACTCGGGCGCGAAGGCCTTTTCACCTGCGTGGCGGTCGAGAATGTGAGTCAGAGTGATGGGGTTGTCGGCGTGAGTGGCAGATTCGATCAACCGGCGGCTCACGGCGGAGCCGACTGTGCCAAAACCAAGGAGCGCGACGCGGACCACAGACATCCTCCTCCATCTTTCCCCGTTGGTCCGTCCCGGACCCGGGGCAGGAATTGGCACCTGAACCGCGACACTGCTCGGAGGTCACTCCGTTGCGAAATCGTCGCGTGGTTGCCGTGGCGTCGTCGGGCCTGTCCCTCAGCCACTCTGGATAAAGAAGTGCGTATTCAGTTGTCCCGAGGACTATATCAATTGCATCGACGTATGTAAATAGGGTGATTCGCGCTTCCTAGGTTGCGCACTCACCCTCCATGACTTCGGGCTGGAATTCCGCCGCCTCTCCCAGATCGATGAAATCGGCCGGGACCGCATCGGCCTCGTCGAGACGCTCGAGGTCCGCAAGCACGGGCTTCACGGTTTCGAGCGCGACTCTGCGGAAGAAGGCGGGCGCCGACTCCCCTCCCTGCTTCTCGCGGACATAGAGCGCGACGAGCCGGTCGACGGCCTCGGGGATCCGGCCGGCTGGAATCTTTGCAGCGAGCCGACCAAAGGTCGCCCCGTCGTCGACTGCGCCGCCTCCTACCATGACGAAATACTGGGGGACCGCCTTGGCCCCGAGGCGGCGGACGCTGCCCTGGAACCCGATCGTCGCGATGTGGTGGAGGCCGCAGCCGTTCGGGCACCCACTCACCTTGATTCGCGCGCCGTCGGCCGCCGCAACCACCTCAGGTCGCTCCCGCAAATGCGCCTCGACGAGGCGGCCGAGGCCGCGCGACTGCGTCACCGCCAGACGGCACGACTCGGCACCGGGACAGCTGGTCACGTCAGCTACGGTGCCGGCCTCGGCTAGTCCCAACCCCGCTGCCGCCATCCGGCTGTAGAGCGCCCGTGCGTCACCCGCCTTCACCCAGCGGAACAGCAGGTCCTGTTCAGGTGTGACGCGGACCGATCCGTCGCTGTAAGCCGTTGACAGCTCCGCGATCACGCGCATCTGCTCGCTTGTCAGGTCCCCGAGAGGAACCGTCGCAACAGCCAGCACGTACCCCGGCTGCTTCTGAGGACGCAGGTTGGTCGCGCGCCACCGCGCGTAGGACTCCTCTGCCACCCGCGCAATCGGCGTGACAACCGGCGTGAGTCCGGGACCGGAGATGCGCGCCGCGGAAACGCGCGCGGCAATATCGCCGATAGACGGCGGCGAATCGGACATACCGTCAAGCTCCGGCTCAGTGGCGGGCGGATCGATGTCAAGGCTGGGAACCGTGCCCTCGAGCCGGCACGCGGTCAACTCGCGATCGTATTCCTCGCGCCACCGCGCCCATCCGAGCTCCCGGATCATGAACTTCATGCGATTGCGTTGTTTGTGCTGGTAGTCGCCGAAGCGTTTGAACACGCGCAACACCGCCTCGGCAGCACGGAGGATCTCGGAGGCCGGCAGGAACTCGTGCACCACTCCACCCGAACGCGTCATGATGGCGGTCCCGCCGCCAGCCGTCATCCGAAAGCCGCGTCCACCGTGCGGGCTCACGACCGCCCGAAACCCGAGGTCGTTGACGGAGGTCATCACATGATCGGTCGAGCATCCTTCGAACCCGATCTTGAACTTGCGCGGCAGCGTCGAGCTCATGGGGCGCCGCAGCAGATATCGGGTCAGCGACTCCGCGTAAGGTGTCACGTCGAACCGCTCGTCCGCCGCGACACCGGCATACGGGCAGGCGGTGATGTTGCGGACCGAGTTGCCACACGCCTCCCTCGTCGTCAAGCCGGCATCGGCAAGTATGCGCATCGCCGGCTCGACGTCGTGCAGCTTGACGAAGTGAAACTGGACGTTCTGGCGGGTCGTGATGTGGCCGAACCCGCGCGAGTAACGCTCCCCGACGTCCGCAAGCGCCTCGATCTGGCCGGCGCTGAGGACGCCTTGAGGAATCTTCACCCGCAACATCTGGGCGTCCGCCGCCTGTCGCTGGCCGTAGGTGCCGCGGACGAGGCGGAATTGCCGCCACTCATCAGGTGTGATTTCGCCGCGCTCGAAGCGCTCGAGCGTGGTGACGAACTCGTCGATGTCGCGCGCGTCGGCAAACGACAGGCGCGCGCGCCCGAATGTCTTCGGATCATCCAAGACGGACATGACTAGCTCCCGTACGCAACGACTCGATCGAGCGTTGCCTGCATGTTCACGTTCACGACGTCGCCGATCACGATAGTGCCCGCGGACCCAGCCTGGGCGGCGGGAATGCCTGCTCCCAACTCGTCGAGCGTCCCACGCCACACCTGCTGCCTGGGCGTCGAGGCGTCTGAGACAACGGCCACCGGCGTGCCCCGAGCCCAGCCGGCATTCACAAGGCTCCACGCAATCGCGGACGCGCGCCCCATGCCCATCAGGACGACGATCGTCAGCTGGTTCGCCGCGATCCCTTTCGTCGCCGCCGCAAAGGCGCGCTCGTCATGGCCCGACACGACCAGGAACGCGGTCGCCAGGCCGCGGTGCGTGACAGGAATACCGGCGGCAGCCGGTGCGGCGATGGCGCTCGAGATCCCCGGCACGACGTCGTACGGTACGCCGGCGCGTCGAAGCGCTAGCGCTTCCTCGCCGCCGCGGCCGAACACGAACGGATCTCCACCCTTGAGCCGCACGACACGGCGTCCGCGTCGCGCGGCGCGGATCATCAGCGCGTTGATCGCGTCCTGCGACATCGCGTGACGCCCGGCGCGTTTCCCCACGTAGAAACGTTGCGCCCGGCGCGCGTAGCGCAGGACGCGCTCGTCTACCAGCGCGTCGTACAGCACGAGTTCGGCGCGCCGCAGTCGCACGATGGCGCGCCGCGTCAGGAGCCCGGGGTCTCCCGGGCCGGCGCCCACGAGCGAGACGTGCCCGGTCACCGCCACGAGTCCTCCGGTGAGTTGAGCCAAGGAATCCGCGCGCTCCACGTCTCCCCCGACGGCGCCTCACATTTCAGCGGGGTCTGCGGGCCATGCGCCCGCCGAGTGTCATCTTGGCTTGCCTCACTCTGCAGTTCGTCACCGTGAAGCACGTCACGATACAGGGCATTCAGCGCACGCAGGAGCAGCGGCTTCCGGGCCGCCATGGGGACACCGTCGCGGCGCCACCGAATACGCTGTGCTCGTGCTGTTTCCATCCAGTCATGAAGGTCACTCGGCAGTACAGCGTCGAGCGCCTCCCGGACGAGCGACGTCAACCCCGGCGCGTCGCCGCCCGTCGAGATGGCGATCGTCACGTCTTCGCGCCGCACCACGCCGCCCATGTAAGCCGTGGCGTTGTCGGGATCGTCCACCGCATTGACGAACACGCGCCGCTCGTTGGCCGCCCCGGCCACCGCGCGGTTCACCTCCGGCGTCGCCGCCGCCACCGCCAGCCAGACCCCATCCACATCCGTGGGAAGGAAGGCGCGGCGGATGATCTCCAGGCTCGACCCGCTCCCCGCGGTGCGCTCGTCGTCGCGACCTGGCGACGTCGCAGCCACCGGGACCCGCTCGATCTCGGCGCGAATCAACGGCGACACGAGACGGACGTGCGCGCCCGCAGCCAGCAACTGACGGAGTTTGGCTGCAGCGACGCGACCTCCCCCGACGAGCAGCACGTCTCGTCCCCTGAGATCGAGAAACAGCGGCAACAGGTCACGCATAAAAACAAAAAGGCCCGAGAGGTGAAGCCTCCCGGGCCTTTGGGTTCGCCTTCTGTCTGCGGTCAGATCATCGAGTGATCGCCGGTGTGCATATGGCTAGACCATTGGTGCGGGGGCTGACAAGCCCGCAACAACAACAGCCGCAACACATGCAGGTGGCACCGACCACGGCAGATAGTGTGGCGCTGACGGGGGGACGACGTCAAGAGCGGCCCGAAACAGCGGGATGTCCTGCAATCCAGACCCTCCAGGGACGCTCCGCGCCAAGGCGGATCCCGATGCGGGGGCCCCACGAAACGCGGCCCGGTGCAATCGCCACGTCGCGTTCGACGTCTTCGACGAAGAGTCGATCGCCAACCAGATCCGCGCGATTGTCCTCGAGCGTAATTCCCATGGCCATCGTCAAGTTCCCGGGTCCACGGCAGAGCTCCGACGTTGGCATCCCCCCACCGCTCGATCGTGACCGTCGTCCTTTCATCGCCCGCCCGCGGCGGCGGCGCATGGTGGGCACCCCGTCGAGCGGATCGAGCGCACGAATCAGAATCGCGGCGGGCGAACCGGCCGGCTCCGTCACGATGTTGACGAGCGCATGAATGCCGTAGTTCAGGTAGACGTACGCATACCCAGGCGGGCCGTACAGCGGCTCATTACGGCGCGTCGGACCCGGCGCGGCATGACATGCCGGGTCGGATTCGCCGATGTAGGCCTCGACTTCGACAATCACGCCACTCGTCAGAGCGCCCCGGCGGTTGTGCACCAGCACTTTGCCGAGCACATCACGGGCAACGTCCAGCGTGGCGCGATCGTAGAACGCTCGAGGGACCTTCACGATGCCTGCAGCATCGGGACTGACGTCTATCGCCCCGCTGCGTACGCGTGGGACCGGCCTTCAGCCAGGACCGGCCTGAGGTAGCGGCCGGTATACGAGCCGTCAACCTGGGCAACCTGCTCGGGCGTCCCCGTCGCGACCACCGATCCCCCGTCCTCGCCGCCCTCGGGCCCGAGATCGATGATGTAGTCGGCCGTCTTGATCACATCGAGATTGTGCTCAATAACAAGCAGCGTGTGTCCGGCCTCGAGCAGCTTTCGGAAGGCGGTCAGGAGCTTCGCGATGTCGTCGAAATGCAGCCCGGTCGTGGGCTCGTCGAGGATATACAGGAGCCGCTCTCCAGTGTGCGACGACAGATGCGCGGCGATCTTGATCCGTTGCGCCTCTCCGCCGGAGAGCGTCGTTGCTGGCTGGCCGAGGCGAAGGTAGCCGAGCCCGATCTCATCGAGGACCTGGAGGCGGCGCAAGACCTTCGGCGAGCTGCTGAAGAATGTCAGCGCCTCGCGCACAGTGAGGTCCAGCACTTGATGAATCGAGCGGCCGCGATAGCGAACCTCCAGGACCTGCGGCTTGAAGCGCTTGCCGTCGCATTGGTCGCACGGAACGAAGACATCCGCGAGAAACTGCATCTCCACACGCACTTCACCCTCACCCTGGCAGGCTTCGCAGCGCCCGCCTGGCACATTGAAGGAGAAGTGACTCGCGGTCAGCCCCCGCGAGCGCGCGTCCTTGGTCGCCGCGAACAGCTCTCGAATCGGATCGAACGCCTTGAGATACGTCACCGGGTTCGAACGCGGCGTCCGGCCGATCGGCGCTTGATCCACGAGCACGACGTCCGTGATGAACTCCGCGCCTTCGAGCTTTTTGAACGTCCCCACTCGTTTGTCCCATGCGCCCTTCGCGCGTTTGATCGCCGCGTAAAGGACGTCGTGGACGATCGTCGACTTGCCGGAGCCACTGACGCCCGTGACGCACGTCAGCAGATTCAGCGGGATGGCGATATCGACGTTCTTCAGGTTGTGCTCCGTGGCGCCGAGCAGCCTGACCTTCTGCCCCGTGCCGCGCCGGCGAGAGGTCGGCACCGGGATGGCCAGCTCCTGTCGCAGATACTTCGCCGTCAGCGATCGTGGCTCATGTAACAGTGCGTCCAGCGCGCCCGAGTGCACCACGCGACCGCCCTGCTCGCCGGCACCCAGACCGAGATCGACGATGTGATCGCCGACCCGGATCATGTCGGCATCGTGCTCGACGACCAGCACCGTGTTGCCCTGGTCGCGGAGCTGCCGGAGGATCGCGATGAGGCGCAGGTTATCGCGCGAGTGCAGCCCAATCGAAGGTTCGTCGAGAACGTACAGGGTGCCGACCAGCGCGGACCCAAGCGAGGTCGCGAGGTTGATCCGTTGCGCTTCACCACCCGAGAGCGTCGATGAAAGACGATCGAGCGTGAGATAGTCGAGCCCGACGTCGCTCAAAAATGACAGCCGGCGGCGGATCTCCTTGAGGACTTTCTCGGCGATCGTCTCTTCTTTCGGCGTGAGCTTCAGCTCGGCGAAGAAGCTCTGCGCCTCTCGAACAGTCAGGGCGGACACCTTGTCGATCGTGCGGCCCGCGACCTGAACGTCACGCGCCTCGCGCCGAAGGCGCGCGCCACCGCAGTCCGGGCACGTGAGGTACCCACGATACCGGCTCAGGAACACGCGAACGTGGACCTTGTATTTCTTGCGTTCGAGCCAACGAAAAAAGCCGCGGATGCCGTCGTAGTCGGACGACGTCGGGCTGCCGTCAACGACGAATCGCCTTTCTTCTTCGGAGAGATCCGACCACGGCACGTCGAGGCGGACCTTCGCTTTCTTCGCGGCGCGCTTCAGATTCGCGAGCTGTGCCCTGTAATGTGGCTTGCTCCACGGCTCGATGGCGCCCTGAGCAATCGACTTCGTCGCGTCCGGCACAACGAGGTCCATGTCCAGCTCGATGATGTTGCCGAACCCGTGGCAGGTGGGACAGGCGCCAAACGGGTTGTTGAACGAAAAGAGCCGCGGCTGCGGGTCTTCGTAAGTAATGCCGCAGTTCCGGCACTCGAAGCGCTCGGAGAAACGATGCGTGACCGAATGGGCTGCTTGGGCCTCGGGGCTCACTTCGACGGCCCACGCGGCGCCGCCACCCTCGAGGTACGCCGTCTCAATCGAATCGGTCAGCCGCTGCCGCTGGCCGTTGTCGGCATGAGCGCCGGGCCCGTCCAGCTGCACGCGATCGACGACGACCCTGAGCACCGACCGGTCCGCCAGCGCTGCGGGATTGACGTCGTCGAACGCCGCCGCCCGGCCATCGACGAGCAGGCGCGCGAATCCCTTCTTGCGCAGGCTCTCGATGGTGGCTGTCACGGCCGCGGCAGGCGGACCAGCGGCGGAAGTCGCTTCCGGAGCGCGCCCGGCCGGGTCCCTGGCATCCGTCGACTCTGTCTCCTCGGCGATCTCGGCCAGCTCGTCGACCTCGCGCGCCTCCGTTGCTGCCGTGGTTTCGACGACGGGAAGGTCGAATCCGAGCAGGAGGCGCGTCCCTGCCGGCAGCTCGCCGAGCTGCCGCGCGACCACCTCCGCCGTCTCGCGCACGACTTCGCGACTGCAGCTCCTGCAGAACGTGCGCCCGACGCGTGCAAACAGGAGCCGCATGTAGTCGTGGATTTCGGTGGTGGTTCCAACGGTCGAGCGGGGATTCCGCACGCTGTTCTTCTGGCGAATCGCGATTGCCGGCGCAATGCCGTCGATCCGATCCACATCTGGCTTTTCCATGCGCTCCAGGAACTGCCGGGCGTAGGCGGAGAGGGACTCGACGTATCGTCGCTGCCCTTCTGCGTAAATCGTGTCAAATGCCAGCGATGACTTTCCGGAGCCGCTGACACCAGTAACGATGATCAACTGACCGACCGGAAGCGTGAGGTCGATGTTCTTGAGATTGTGCGTGCGCGCGCCGCGTACAACCAGATGGGCGGTGTCCACAGATCGGTTTCCTGGCGATAGCTTAAACAAGCATCATAGCGCATAATTTCCGTTCATGCAGCCGGACAATTTGTCGACATCGTCCTCTTCCTCGCCTTCCTCGCCTTCCTCGCCTTCGTCGCCTTCGTCGCTCCCGTCTCTCTCGTCTCTTTCTCCAGGGGGGCGGCGGCGACGCTGGTTCCTGCGAGTGAGCGCCGCGTGGGGCGCCGCCATTGCCGCGTGCACGTCGAGAGACTCGGGGCCACCCGCCGAGCCGCGCGCGCTAGGCGCGCCGGTCAGCGGGTACGGCGCGCGCGCACGCTTCGAGAACGCGAGCCGGTTCTTCAATCAGAATACGAAGGTCCCGCTCGAAGAGGCCGCGAGTCGCACGCCGCTTCACGAGACCTACGGCATCCTGACGCCTTCGTCGCTGCACTTCGAGCGGCATCATGCCGGCGTGCCGGAGCTCGATCCGGCCCAGCACACGCTCACGATCCATGGTCTCGTCGACCGGCCGCTCGTCTTCACGGTGGCTGAATTGAAGCAGCTGCCGTCGATCTCCCGCATTTACTTCCTGGAGTGCTCGGGCAACAGCTCCAGCGAGTGGCGTGGCTCGGGAGAGGCAAGCGTGCAGCGGGCGCACGGTTTGACGAGCTGCAGCGAGTGGACCGGCGTGTCGCTGGCGCTGCTGCTGAAGGAATGCGGGCTGCAGCCGGCCGGCAGCTGGATCCTGGCCGAGGGCGCCGATCCCTGCCGAATGGCGCGCAGCATTCCGATGGCGAAAGCGCTGGCCGATGTGCTGGTCGCGTACGGCCAGAATGGGGAGCCGCTCAGACCCGAGCAGGGCTACCCGCTGCGCCTGCTGGTGCCCGGCTGGGAGGGGAACGTCAACATCAAGTGGCTCCGCAGGGTGAAGGTGCTGGACCGACCCGCAATGACGCGTGAGGAAACCTCCAAGTACACCGATCTGTTAGCCGACGGTACGGCTCGTCAGTTCACCTTCGACATGGAAGCCAAGTCGCTCATCACACGCCCGTCCGCCGGTGACACCCTCCCGGGTCCAGGACTGTACGAGATGACAGGCCTCGCCTGGAGCGGCCGCGGAGCGATCACGAAGGTCGAGATCACCGTCGACGGCGGTCAGCGCTGGACAACCGCCGTGCTCCAAACGCCCGTCCTGCCACGGGCGCACACAAGATTCCGATGGTCCTGGCAATGGGATGGGCGCGAATCGCTCCTGGCCTCGCGATGTACGGATGAGACCGGCTATGTGCAGCCGTCGTTGCCCGAGCTCGTGGCCGTGCGCGGCGTCAACTCGAACTATCACAACAACGCGATTCAGATATGGAAGGTCGCCAGTGACGGGAAGATTACCAACGGCAATCGGGCGTAAGACGCTCGTCGCCATCACGCTGGCGTGCGCGGCATCGGCCGAGCCTCGCGCTCAGGCGCCGTCTTTCGGCGTCGGCCGCCCGCCGACGCCTGCTGAATTGAAGGCCATCGACATCGACGTGCTGCCCGACGGTCGCGGGCTTCCGTCCGGTAGCGGGACGGCCGCGGCCGGGAAAGACGCGTATACCCGGCGGTGCGTCACCTGCCACGGACTCACGGGCACCGAAGGCCCTCAAGACGTCCTCTCCGGCGGCCAGGGCTCGTTGAAGGTTGCCACGCCTGCCAGCCGTCCCTTGAAGACCGTCGGCAGCTACTGGCCGTATGCGACCACGCTCTGGGATTACATCCGTCGCGCCATGCCGTTCGATCACCCTGGAACGCTCTCAACCGGCGAGGTCTACGGCACGACCGCTTATGTCCTGTTTCTCAATGGCATCGTCGGTGAGAACGACGTCTTGAACGAGACGACGCTGCCGCAGGTACGGATGCCGAATCGCGACGGTTTCGTCCCGGATCCTCGGCCTGATGTTCACAAAAAGAAGTGATTAGGATTCCTACGGGGGATTAGAGATGAAGGTCTTCCGCGCGACGGACGCACCCTTCCGATCCGCGGATCGCGCGACGTTCACGGGCGGCGCGCGGACCGCGCGCGTGGCGGGCGATGACGCCGGCACGCCGGTGCACATCTACAAGGTCGCGTTCGAGCCCGGCGGACGCACTAACTGGCACGTGCACTCCGGACCGCAGTGGCTTCTGGTGATCGAGGGTCAGGTACGCGTGCAGTCGCACGGCGACAGATTGGTCGATCTCGGTCTCGGGGACGCGGTTGTGTTCGCACCAGGCGAAAAACATTGGCACGGGGCTGTACCCGGTGCTCGCGGCGTCCATCTTGCTGTGAACGTCAATCTCACGACTGAATGGCTCGAGCCCGTCACCGATGTGGAGTACAACCAATGAGGCAAATGATGTTGGCGGCGCTGCTGTTGTCTGTTGTCTTCGACCACGGATACCTCGCTGCGCAACAGTCAAGCAGTACGGGCGGTGCGGTGTTCGTCGCGTACTACTGGAAAGCCAGGCCTGGGCAGATCGACGCCTACAACGAGTACATCAAGAAAGTTGCGGAGCCGATCGACGAAGACGCGCGGCGGGCCGGCGTCTTCGAAGAAGTGCGGACGGTCATGCCTGCGGCAGGCACGACAGCGGATTGGACGCACCTGCGCATGTTCCGGCTGAAGAACGCTGCGGCCGCCGAAGCGCTTGGCGCCGGTCTCGACGCGGCCACCGCGCGCGTCGTGCCGGATGAGGCGCAACGAAAGGCGAACAGCGAGCGCTCCGCGGGCATGCGCGATCTCGTACGGCGGGAGGTGTGGACAGAGCTTCGCTGACCGCGTGGTACAATCGAGGGTCCAGTCGATGAGCCGGCGTAGCTCAGTTGGTAGAGCAGCTGATTCGTAATCAGCAGGCCATCGGTTCAAGTCCGATCGCCGGCTCCAGATTTTCCTAACAAAACTATCGATTCTCAGAGACACCCTCAGCCTCGTGCTCGGTTGACGCCCACCGGAATTGGCAAGCTGTCAAATCGCGGGTCCCAGGACTGCGTCCATCTTCTCGGCCGCGTTAGTGCGCAGCGCCGGCATCACGTGGGAGTAAGTATTCAGCGTGAGGCTGATCTGTGAGTGGCCGAGAATGTCCATCACTACCCTAGCCGGAACGCCTTGTGCTAACAGAAAACTTGCACACGCATGGCGACGTGGCCGAGATCAGGTCCAAGATGCAGACGGACGAGCTGCGTGTAGCTCGCGTAAGTCTTCGGACGCACCTTCGCTTTGACTGAGTCACTCGAGCCATCGTGTCAGAAATTGCGCGACGGTATATTGCTCGAGGATTGCTGGTAGGCCCTGCTGTTGACTGCGGAGCGTCGCCGTTAGCTTCGCAACCACCTCTGTGCGCGATTGGCCGTAAAACCAGAGCGCGCGCGTTTGCCAGATCGATATCCGGCGCTGACGCGGGCTGCCCATCGACCATCCGATCGTAGGTAGATATTTCCTTCACCTTGGCCACGCTTTCGTTTGCTCATCTCGATCTCCTCGTCAGCCTTTCAGCGCACCGCCGATGGCGTCAGCGACGGCTCGCCGCGTCCGGCCTTAGATGGCCTTGCTGTCGCGTTCGGGCGGCACGGCGACCACGTGAAACGTCGACCCAATGTCAATCCCCGCCGCATCAGGATGGACGGTTGACAGGTAGGTGTCGGGTGACTCGGCGGGACCGCTTTCTACGCTGCGACACAATCCACCTCCTCGCGGGAAAAACCAGAGCAGGGATGGCGCCTGTCGATCAGTTTCCTAAACGGGATCGCCGTGTGGCGTCACCAATATCCAGTACGCAAGCCATCCCCGGACCATGTTTTTTTTGCGTTCGCGAGGTCACCTAAAACGTTCGCGGCCACTCCTCCGGGACGGTAGAGCGGAGGTCGGCAACGCCTCCCGCAATTCCCCAGCGTCGCATCCGGCCGCGCGTTGATCAGCGCGGCGAGCCGGTCCTGCTGCCCAGCCCAGACCCGCGACCGAAACTTCGTCTGCTTGCGCGCGGCGATCGAGCCGGTTTCCCGGCGGCGTTGGATCAACCGATGGACCCACGCCCGGCTGACCCCGAACGTCGCCGCAACCTCCTCCGCGTCCCCGCTGACATCCCACGCCCGCGCCACGCGCTCTCGCAGGTCCATCGAATACGGCGCCATCACCACCTCCGCCCGAGAGGAGTACCATGACAGCCGTACTAAGTACAAATCGAAAAACGCTCTAAGGCAGGAACACTGCCCGCTGAACGTTCTGACAGCCTCCTACCCCACAGCCGAAGTTGAAACTGCCGGTCTGCTGGCTGATCGAGCCCGGAATCGGCGGACCGTGATGCCGGATGATGACGACGACCATGTCGGTGCGCGGCTGATCGAAGAAGCCGTCGCCACTACTCAACACCACCGAACCATCGCTGGCGGAATGGCACCAGTCGAGAACCGCCCCGCAAATGTCGCCGTTCCGTCGTCGCCGGCGAGGCCCCCGGTGGCGTTCAAGGTCAGCGATTCGTCTGGGATGACCCACCAGACACTGTACGCGTCGCCCGGCACCAGCCCGGACGTGTGGATCACGCAGGTGATCCCGTTGTTGTTGCGCACGAGCTGCGCAACGCCAACGACGATGTTGGGACCGAAGACTTTGACGGGAGCAAAATCGTGATCCGCCGCGTTCGGGCTTTGCGCGCTTAGAGCCATCGGGGTCTCGAAGGCCACAAAAGAGCTGCGACCGCTAACCATCGCTTCCGCATCTGCATCCTCCCTTCACGAGTGTGGTTCGCTGTTTTCCACCTATTGATCGCAGTCCTGCGCAGTGCAGGTGCAGAACTGACCAGTCGTCTGCAGACACTGAAAATTGGCATTCACCTCAGGCGACACGAAAACGTTGGTGAGGTTCGGTCGCTTCACGGAAACCAGAAACGCGTCGAGTGCGAGACCCCCTGACCGGGAGTCTGGAATGACCGGTCATATCACCCACCGCGGTGGCCCTGTGAGCGCGGTATCCGAGTTCTCGCGCAGCTCCACGAACCCAGCCGCTTGCAGATCTTTGATTTCCTGGAGGCGCTTGATGACCGGCGTGCCGTCCAGGTCGGTGCCGTGCCTCGCAGCAAGGTTTGCGAGCGTCATCTGGCCTGCGCTCGTCGTCAGCGCCGCTCGTGTATAGACGACGAACTCGACCACCCACAGACCGAGCAGGTTCTCGCACAGATAGCCCGTCTTGGTTTCGAACAGATTGTCCTGCCTCCGATTCGGCGGTCCCGGATCTTGGATGACCGCGCCTGGGCTGCCATCCGGATTACGCGGCGTCTTGGGAAAGATGAACGCGCGGAAGTTGTCGGCGATCTCTCGTGCGTGGGCGCCGGCGGCATCGTTCGTGAACGTGAACGGCCTGATAATCCCCATGATGCTGTAGTAAATAAGGTGGCCGTCCTTGTCGAACCCCCCGGTCGTTTCCTTCACTCGAACCTCTCGCCGCGTCGGATCGGTGTTCGACGAATCCAGCGCCCAGTGCTCCTGCGGGCGATCGGGGTTTCCGACGCGCATTGGAATCTGCGTCGGATCGATCCCGTTGATCCTGTAGAAGTCGTCGCTGAAGTCGAAGGGCGGCGGATTGTATCGAAGAAAATCCGCGCGAAGCAACGCCGATCGCGCGCCGGCCAGTATCAGGAGCCCGCTGACCGCCGCGCCGCTCATCCGCAGCGCACGCTGAATCTTCGGCGACTTCGACGCCATCATGTGCTCGCTCCTTTCGTCGGCGAGATTGTCGTTCGGGGCTCTGGCCGTATCACCCACGAAATCGATTTGACGATCCATTCCGGGTCCGCCTGCGCCGGACACGCGGCCCAGAGCATCAGCGGCTCGTTGCCGTACCGCACGTTGCCAATGTGCTGCGACGTGTCCTGGTCCAGCTTCGGATTGGGGTTGGTGAATCCCAGTTTGCGGCGGAGCAGCTCGACATCGTCGGCCTCGCCCGTCACGTACGTCCACCCCGGTCCGATGCCGTGCGTTGTGATGTAATCGCGGAGCACGCTCGGGGTGTCTTCTTTTGGCTTGATCGTGATTGAGTACATGAAGATGTCGCGGCCGACGCGCGTGCCGAGCAGCTTCTGCACCTTCACGAGATTGGCGGTGATGCTCGGGCAGATGCCTTCGCATGTCGCGTACATCACATTGATAGTGACGATCCTTCCTTTGATCAGGTCGTCGTAGAAGCGAACCGCCTTCCCGTCATGCGTGCGCAGTGGCACGTTCGGGAAGTACCGCGCTCGAATCCGTTCACGGGGCGTGAGCGCATTGCTCGCTGTCTTTGCCGTGGACGAGGCCGCGGTCAGGACCCCGCCGAGGGCGGACGCGATCGCCGGTCTCGCCAGCCACTCTCTTCTCGTCATGCGGCTCATCGCATCTCCCTCGACGTTATGGGACGAGGATCGCATCCCCGCTCTCGGTAATCTCCCAGCGCAGCATCATCGCGTGGTCCTCGTGAACAGTGTTGTGGCAGTGCAGCGGATAGCGTCCGACGAAATCGCGGAAGCGAAAGAACAGCTCGACCCGCTCGTCCTGCCGCAGCCGAGTGACGTCTTTTCGACAGACGTCGAATGGTGTCGGCCCGATTCGGTTCCGCGACACAATCTGGTGCTCTTCGAAGTGGATGTGGATTGGATGGGTCCAGTCGCCGGACAGATTCGTCAGGACCCAGTGCTCGACGCTGTTCTTCTGCACGCGGAAGCGCGTCGTCTCGCAGTCCATGAATTGACCGTTGATCGACCACTGGCCGTTGAGTCGATCGAATTTGAACGTCCGGATCGCGCGTGGTGGTTCGGTGGCGTCCGGTTGGTCGTAGTACTTGAGAATCGTCGCCGGGTCCTGGCTGCCCTCACTGATCGGCGGCAGGACGACGTCGAACCGCATCAGCAGGTTGCCCGTGCCGGGTGGAAGAATGTTGTCCGGCGGTGGCAGCGGACCGCGTCCGTCGATCTGCTTCAGCCGATTCTCCAGATACAGCGACGTGCCCGCGGGAAACTCGCTGAAATCGACGATGACGTCGACGCGCTCGGCCACGCCGATCTGGACGCTTTCAATCTGCAGCGGCGCTGGTCGCACGTTGCCGTCGTTGGCTATCAGCCAGAACGGGTTGCGGGCGCGCGGATCGTCGCGATTGGTCAGGAACAGCTCGTAGAAGCGCGACGGCCCCACATTCAGCCAGCGGAAGCGGTAGCGGCGCGGGTGCACCTGGAAGAACGGCTGGATCTTGCCGTTGACCGTATAGCGATCACCGAGGATCCCATCGAGGTTGAAGAGGTCGAACGCTAGGCGTCCTTCTTCATCGAAAACTTTGTCGGCGAGCACCATCGGAATGTCGAACTGCGGGAAGCTGGGGAAATGAAAGCCCGTGCTTTCGTCGCCGGTGTCGAATTCGTTGAACAGCAGATAGAAGCCGGCGAGCCCCTTGTAGACGTTCTGCGACGTGAAGTCGACGCGATGGTCGTGATACCAGAGGGTACTGAGCGCCTCGTTGATGTCACCCCCCGTCGCCTGGTGCGTCGATAGACAGCCGGCCAGCTGGTTCGGATAATGCTGATCGTACCAGTGACCGTGTTCGAAGAAATCACACGGAAACCCGTCGCTCTCCGACGGCGTGTGGCCATTGTGCAGGTGCGTCGTCACCGATGGAATGCCGAATCCGCCGTTGTCGTCCGGCAGCTCGTTGACATTGCGAACCAGCACCGGTTCGCCGTATCGCGCGACATAGGTCGGACCGGGAACCACGCCGTCAAATCCCCACAGCATCTGCATGGGCAGATCCGGCGACAGCTTCGTCGGGGCAATCCGCTGATGGATGTGGTAGTACACCTTCGGTGGGAAAAGCGCGAACACCTGATGCGGCTGCGTTCTCGCTTCACCGGCGGTCTTATTCGGATCGACCTGCGGCTTGGGACCGAGCGCGCGGACCGGGCGCTTGATGGGCATGATCGGCAACGGTTCGATAAACGATCGCGTCGGCGGACTCCCGGGCTGCTCGGTCGGGATTGGCGCGGCCGCGCGGGCGCTAAGCCCGGACCGCGAGATGAGATAGCCGCCGCTCGTCAGGAGCCCCAGCGCCATCAGTTGACGGCGATCGAGGCGCGCCGCAACGAGATCCTGCCGGTTCCTGCGCGCGGCGACCATCTGCCTGAAACGGGCTCTTGACGCGCGTTCGCCGAACACGTTGACGAAGCTCATGCGCTCCCTACCGGATCATGGAAGAGGTCTCGGACGTCACGGGTTTCGTCTCGCTGAGGATCTGCCTTGTCGTCCGACGATCGACGCATCGTGGCAACAACCGACACGCAAAAAAACCTGCCCTCGCGTCCCGCAGCACATATTTTTTCGTGGGTGTGACGCCCTCGCATTGGCCGTCTGTCGACTTGCCATATCTTCGCCTGACAGCGAACGCCGGCGGCTTCTTCATCGGGAGGCTTTCCAGACATCCGAGCGCGGGAAGAACGCCAGCCACGCGCACTTGATGATCCCGTCCCGCACCAAGTCCGAGTGGATAGGTGTGAATCTGCGCGTTTGTCCTGGAATTCTTGATCTCATTGGCGTCGGCGACGTAGACGTCTCCCCAAGAGACAACTCCTTCGATCTGGAATGTCACGAAGACATTGCCTCCATCGCGATGGACGCGAAGCAAATCCATGTCCCACACCTCGCGGGCTCTTGATTTCGCAGGCTGCCTGTAGGTTAGACAGACGTGTTCGGTTTTTTCTCACTGTCTTATCTGCGAATGTCAGGTGGACGCGCAACTCGGCGTCCGTCCACAGAGGTGAGGTGAAAATGCTCCAACAACAGTGAAGGGCTGGAAGTGACACAAGAGCAGATCCGGGATCAACCGCCAGCAGTCTGAAGAGGAATAGGCGAAGCAGCGCGTGCGCTCAGTCCGGACCGGCGCGTCAGATAGCCGGTCGTCGCCAACAGCCCGAGTTTCATGAGTTGGCGACGATCAACTTTGGCCCCGCGACGAGCTCGAGCCGGTTCCTTCGCGCATCGATCATTCGATTGAACTGCGCTCGGCACACACGTTCTTCGAAAACGGTCAGAAACATCCGCGTTCTCCAGTCACCCCTGACCTAATCGAAGGAAATGACCCGATTAGAGACCCGATGCCTGAATCTCGTTGTCGACGGACTCCGTTTTACTTGTCACGGCTCGGGACGGCGTCCTCCAGACTCCCCGACAACCGGCCTGCGAAATCGCCGCAGCTCGCAAACGCCGGATTCGCGACGTTCATGCCTGGCACGTGGCCATGCGTCAACCCGTCAAAATGATCGACGACATCGACTCCGGCGACGCTGGCCCGAACCAGCCGCGGCCGTCGCCGGGCTTGCAAGACCTGAAAGGACGGCGACACGCCAGGCGGGTCGGGAATGGTCGTCGGGTCAAATGTGCGCATGTAGCCCGAATCCACTCGTGAAGGCACCCGGGCGGCACTCGACGCCTCACACAAGTTGAGAGTGGTTGTGACCGCGACGCTTTGGGAAACAAGGGCCTGGAGCACCACCGGGGACACCGCGTCACCGAAAACGTTGTAGTTCAATCTGATTTGAACCTTCGCGTCTCCCCGTGCGTTTGTGACGAACCCGTTCGGGTCAAGTCCGTTCCCCGCCGTAAACCCCGAAGTGTCGGCCGCGGCCGGAGTGAAGGAATACACCGCCGTGTTTTGTCCCGTTGCCGGGTCTAGAACCTGACACACCACACCCACGCACGACCGGAAGGGCGGTTCGCACGATTGCTGGTTTGCCGCGCCACAATCCTTGTTCGGATCTGTCGCCGTCTTCAACAACAGCCACACTCCATGGACCGATCTCGGCCTCAGGCCCGACAACGCAAAGTTCAGCGCGGAGCCGTCGTCCTCCACAGCAATCCTGACCGTTCCCTGTTGGCCAGTCAGGCCGTAAGGTGCCGGAGGCTGCCCGTCAGGTTGGAGCGTCAATGTCCACTCTTGATTCTGCTCGTGCGCACCGGCTCTCTCGATCCACGCCAGCACGATTACGAGAAACAGCAAACTCGACATGGTGACAAACATCTTCTGGTGTAGGTCCGTCATACAGCCTCCATCCTTCAAGAAAACCGGTGTTCGGTGCGCGGAATGTGAGAGACATTGAACCAGACGAGCGCAAATTTTGCGGCCAGCGCGGCGCTCGAATGGAGAACGATGGCACGCCATTGGATGGCCCGGACTCTCACGAACCATCCCTTAGCGTGCGCTCGCGCCCCGGCCACGATGTGCACCGGCGCCAAGCCCTTAACCTCTTGCAGCATGCGCACGTCCTCTTAGG
>DATKHR010000017.1:0-2042 GCA_035510155.1 Vicinamibacterales bacterium | reverse complement strand
GAAGACGACGCCGGTGACGGTGACGAGGAGGCGGACCCTGTCGTGCACCAGGTTGCGCCATGCGAGCTCGGAGATGGGGACCTTCATGACCTTTACACCGTGTTATGACGTAACAGTGTTAAGTTCGTTCCAAAAAAATTTCACCGTCGTGTACGTCGTCAAGGTTAATGAGAGAGTTCTGGGCTGTTTCTTAGAGACACGTCTGAGCGAGTGGCCGCATGATGCGGCGTTCGTAAATTCTCCTGTCGCCGTCGCTGCAGCGTGCGCTGTTTGATCCCTTCCCGACGCGCCAGGATGGCGGCCTGGCGGCCGAAATAGACATCGGCGGGCGTCACGTTCTGCAGCGACTCGTGATACCGCCGGTGATTGTACGCTTCCACGAAGCGAGCGATCGCCCGTTCCAGTTCCCACGGGCTGAAGTACCGATCGAGCTTCACGACGTTTTTCAGCGACCGATGGTAGCGTTCGATCTTGCCCTGCGTCATCGGATGATACGGCGCGCTGCGCGTGTGCGCGAGCCCGGTCGTTTTGAGATAGGTCGCCAGCTCCCCGGAGACGTAGCAGGGGCCGTTGTCGCTCAGGAGCCGCGGCCGATGGATCACCGGCACGCGCTCGACACTGGCGGCCGCGCGCGCCAGATCGAGCGTCTCGATGACGTCGGTCGCGCCCATCGAGGTCCGCAGGGTCCAGGCCAGGATGTAGCGCGAGTAATCGTCGAGCACCGTGGAGAGGTAGTACCAGCCCCAGCTGACGACGTGGAGATAGGTGAAGTCGGTCTGCCACAGCTCATTCGGCCGGTGCGTCGGATGCCGAAACGTCTTATCCGCCGTGAGCACGACAAACGCCGGACTCGTGATCAGGTCATACGCTTTCAGAATCCGATAGACGCTCGATTCCGAGAGGAAATGCCCCTCCCGGTCGGTGAATTGCCACGCCAGCTCCCGCGGCGTCCGCTCCGGCGCCGTGAGCGCGAGATCGACCACGCGCTGGCGAATCGCCGTCGGGATGCGATTCCAGTAGCGGCGCGCGGCTGCGGGGCGCGGCTGCAGCCCCTCCAGTCCCTGGGCGCGATAGCGGCGATACCAGCGATAGAACGTCGCCGAGGGGATCTGGAGTTCCCGCAGCGTGCGACGCGCCGACAGATCCGATTCCTCGACGAGCCGGATTGCCTCGCGTTTCTCCGCCGCCGTCATGCGGACGCCTCGTCGTCCGAATCGGCAGCCGTCGCGGTTTTTTTGAGCAGCCGGTTCTCGAGCACCGTCTCGGCCACGAGCTGCTTCAGCCGCGCGTTCTCTTTCCGCAGCGCCATCACTTCGCTCGATGTCGCCTCGCGCGTCGTGTCCCCGACCAGTCGCTTCTTCCCGGCTTCGAGAAACTCCTTGCTCCAGCGGTAGTAGAGATTCGGCGCCAGGCCCTCTTTCCGACACAGCGTGGCGATGCTCTCTTCGCCCCGCAGCCCTTCGAGCACGATCCGAATCTTTTCCTCGACCGAAAACCGGCGCCGCGTCTTCCGTCGGATCTCCTCGACGACCTTCTCGGGCGTGCCGGCAGTGCTGCCTTCCTTGCGCATCGGGATCCTCCTCCCGTGGCTCGGAAGTGTCTCCTATTTTTCAGCTCTGAGTGCTCTCACTAACTCTGAACCCAAACACTCTTGGAGTCGCGCATCGTGACACGCTTCGCGCTCAGTACGATCTTGCAAGCCTCTATCTCATGCAAAGGCGGTGGACCGACGCCGAACCGTTGCTGCGAAAAACACTCGGTGACCAGCAAAGGGTCCTGGGTGTAGCGCACCCTGATACCTTGGATTCACTCAACAATTTGGCAAGCTTCTATTGGCAGCAGAAAAAATACTCAGACGCCGAGCCGCTCTACATCCAGCAGTTGGCTGTGATTCGTCGCACATATGGAGACAATCATCCCGATCTGTTTCGGAGCATGCACAATCTCGCGACCACGTATCACATGATGGGCCGGTATGCGGAGGCGGAACGGTTGTACATCGAGGCACTCGAAGGAAAGCGACGCGTCCTTGGAAGGACTCA
>DATKHR010000016.1:0-2517 GCA_035510155.1 Vicinamibacterales bacterium | reverse complement strand
TTTGGACTCACCGAATGCCGACATCACGGCAAGCGACGTGCAGCTCATGCCGTTGAGCGTGACCGCCACGATCAAACGTCGCGAGCGTCGCCACGCCCCACTCGTCAGGCCCGAACGCGCCCCCACCGCGCCTCCTGCGTCTCCTGCTTTTCCTGACCTTCCCGCACCCCCTGCCCCTCCCCTGGCCACGCTGGGCCAGCTCACGCTGAACGTGCCCGGTCGCCACAATATGCAGAACGCGTTGGCGGCCATCGCGGTCGGACAGGAGCTCGGGTTGCCCTTCGAGCGGGTCGCCGAAGGTCTTCGCGCCTTCCGCGGCGCGGAACGCCGCTTCGAGGTGCACGGCGAGCCGAACGGCATCCTCGTCGTTGACGACTACGGGCATCATCCAACTGAGATCGCCGCGGTGCTCGCGGCTGCCCGCACGCTGAACCGCCGACGAATCATCGTTGTTTTCCAGCCCCATCGGTTTACGCGAACCGAGCAGCTGTTGACCGCGTTTGGCCCGGCGCTCGCGCCGGCCGACCACGTGGTGCTGACTGACATCTATCCCGCCGGCGAGGACCCGATTCCCGGGATCACGCTCGGCACGCTCGTCCAGGCCATCCGGCGCGACGTGCGCGGTCCGATCGAGGTCGTGCCGGCACTCGAAGACGTCGTGACGGCTGTGGCGCATACTGCGCGTCCCGGAGATGTCGTGATCACGCTCGGCGCCGGGTCAATCGGCACCTTGCCCGAGCGGATTGTGGAGGCGCTGCAGCCCGTCGGCGGGCACGTACCTCCTCAGTATGAGGGTCAACGCACATGAGCCCCGTTGCCGCCCCGGCCGACAGGCGTTTCAGGCGCGCGCACGTCAAGCCAGGACGTCGGCGACGCGACTGGAAGACGATCGCGAGGCCTGTCGTTCGCTACGCGCTGGCCACGTCGGTCGTCGCCTATGTGCTGTACCGGGCGACCGATATCGCCGCGCAATCGCATGCCCTTCGGATTGAGAAGATTTCCGTGCGTGGGAATGAGCGCCTCTCAAAGGGCGAAGTGCTTTCAACCTTGAACGGCCTCGTCGGTGGAAGCCTCATCTGGACCGATCTCGAAGTCTGGCGCCAGCGGCTTTTGAAGACGCCGTGGATCCGCGACGCCGCCATGCATCGCACCCTGCCGTCCACCGTTGAAGTCGTGGTGTCGGAGCGCCTGCCGGTCGCCGTCGGCCGCATTCATGGCGAGTTGTATCTCATCGACGAGGGTGGAGTGATCATCGATGAGTACGGACCCCAGTACGCCGATTTCGATCTGCCGATCGTGGACGGCCTCACGGCTCAGTCAGGCGCCGACGGTTCGACCGCCGACACCGCGCGTGCCGCACTCGCCGCGCGCGTGATTGCCGCGATCAACGTCAAGCCCCGGATTGGAAGCCGGCTGTCGCAGATCGACGTCAGCGACGTACACAACGTGTCCGTGATTCTGAACCGCGATACCGCCGTGATCCGGCTTGGCGAGGACCAGTTCCTGCCGCGGCTGGAATCGTACCTCGAGCTGGCGGCCGCGCTACACGAGCGCGTGGCCGACATCGACTACGTCGATCTGCGGTTCGACGATCGGATTTACGTGCGGCCGCGAGCCACGAACCACAAGCCATCAGCCACGAGCCGCGAGCCACGAGCTGCGAGGCGCGAGTAACGAGTCAATGGCGCGAAAAGAACGGTATCTGGTCGGTCTGGACGTCGGCACCTCGAAGGTCACTGCCGTTGTCGGCGAGCTGCTCGAGAGCTCCGGTCTCGACATCGTCGGCATCGGGGTCGCCGAGTCGCACGGGATCCGCCGGGGCATCGTCGTGAACCTCGAAGCCGCCGTCGACTCGATCAAGAAGGCCATCGAGGAGGCCGAGCTGATGGCCGGCGTGGAAATCGACTCGGTCCATCTGGCGCTGTCGGGTCCGCACGTGAAGGGCTTCAACAGCCGCGGTGTGATTGCGGTCGCCGGGAAGAATCGCGAGATCACGCGCGAGGATGTCCGGCGCGCGATCGACGCGGCGAAAGCCGTGTCGCTGCCGACCGGACGCGAAATCCTGCACGTGCTGCCGCAGGACTTCGTCGTTGACGAGCAGGACGGCATTGGCGCGCCGGTCGGGATGGTGGGCGCGCGGCTCGAGGTGAACGTCCACATCATCACCGGCAGCCAGAGCTCGACGCAGAACGTGGTGGCCTGCGTGAACCGGGCCGGGGTGGAAGTGGCGGAGACCGTGGTGGAGCAGCTCGCCGCCAGCGAGGCCGTGCTCACCGAGGACGAGAAGGAGCTGGGCGTGGCGCTCGTGGATGTCGGCGGCGGCACGACCGACATCGCGATCTACGAACGTGGGAGTCTCTGGCACACGGCCGTTGTTGGCGTGGGGGGCGACCATTTCACCAACGACATCGCTGTCGGCCTGCGCACGCCTGCGCCCGATGCAGAAAAGATCAAGCGCAAGTGCGGCTGCGCGCTCTCCGGCATGGTCGACGAAGACGAGACGATGGAGGTGGCGAG
>DATKHR010000015.1:0-26860 GCA_035510155.1 Vicinamibacterales bacterium | reverse complement strand
CTACGAGAGCTTCCACCACGTGGAATACACGCGCGAGGCGATCGAGGCGGCGGTCTATCAGTCGAACCGCTACATCACCGACCGGTTCCTGCCCGACAAGGCGATCGATCTCGTGGACGAGGCCGGCGCGCGCGCGAAGCTGCGCGAGGCGGGCTACAGCGAGGAGTTCGGCGAGATCAACAAGAGCATTCGCGTCGCCGTCGAGCAGTGGGAGAGCGCTTCGTCGCAGAAGGACTTCGCGAAGGCCGAGTTTTACCGCGAGCAGGAGATGGCCGCGCGCGAGAACCTGCAGTTCGTGCGTGAGAAGTTCGACGTCAAGTCGTCGGCCCGCAAAGTCATCGTCGGCAAGGCCGAGATCGACGAGGTCGTGTCGAAGTGGACCGGCGTGCCAATGGCGTCCATCAATCAGGACGAGGGCGACAAACTCCTGAGGATGGAGAGCGAGCTTCACAAGCGCGTCATCAGCCAGGAGAAGGCCATCTCGGCCATCTCGCGGGCGATTCGACGCTCGCGCGCCGGGTTGAAGAATCCCAACCGTCCCGTCGGGAGCTTCGTGTTCTTGGGTCCGACCGGCGTCGGCAAGACGGAGTTGGCGCGCGCGCTGGCCAACTTCCTGTTCGGCAGCGATCACGCGCTCATCCGCTTCGACATGTCCGAGTATATGGAGAAGCACTCGGTGAGCAAGCTGATTGGATCACCGCCCGGCTACGTCGGGCACGAAGAGGGCGGGCAGCTCACCGAGAAGGTCAAGCGGAACCCGTATTCCGTCGTGCTGCTGGATGAAATCGAGAAGGCGCACCCGGATATCTTCAACATCCTGCTGCAGGTGTTCGAGGACGGCCACCTCACCGACGGCCTCGGCAACCGTGTGAACTTCAAGAACACCATCATCATCATGACGTCGAACATCGGCGCTCGCTTCATTCAGAAGAAGAGCTCGATGGGTTTCCAGTCCGCAGACAACGTCACGATCGAGAAAAGTGTCGCCGACATGGTGCTCGGCGAGGTGAAACGAACCTTCAATCCCGAGTTCATCAACCGCATCGACGAGATCATCGTCTTCGAGGCGCTGTCGGACGACGATCTGCGGCGAATCATGGGGCTGCTCGTGAACCAGTTGAACGACAACCTTCTCGACCGCAAGCTCCGCATCGTGCTGACGCAGGAAGTCGTCGACTGGATTATCGAGCTGACCTGCAAGGACCGCTCGTACGGCGCGCGTCCGCTCCGCCGGGCCATCCAACGGTACGTCGAGGATCCCTTGTCCGAAGAGCTCATCCGAGGGCATCTACGCGGCGGGGAGATCGAGGTGTACCTGGACGCGGGTCAACTGGCGTACCGGCCCGCGGGGGAGGTCGAAGCCGGGCGAAAGCTTGCTTGAGCTTTCCCGGGCTGAGAACGCCGGCCGAAGGTCCAGCTTCTCAGTCTAAAATCAAGCGAATGTCGAAATCCTCCGCTCTGTGGGCGGCCGCCCTATCCCTCGTGGCCGTCCCCGCAGGAGCCCAGGGACAACCCGACCTCTCGACAGCCGCCGGTCCCCCGGTCACCGTGTGCGGCCAGCAGGCGCAGCCACGCGCCGTGCCGCCCGCTGGTTCCCCTCCCGTCGTGCTGTTCATTGCCCCGTGCTGGGAAGCGCAGGGCAACGCCACCGTCATCGAGCCGCAGACCTACCTGTATTACATTCAGCTGAAGCAAAGCCGACCATCCGAAGGCGTCTGGATCCCCTACGACGACAAGGCCGAAACCACAATCGAGGAGGACTTTCGCCGACTCTGGGGCACCAACTTTCTCGACAACCTGTGGGTGGACGTCAGCGACTACAAGTTCGCCAACGGCACCGTCGGCAAGATCGTCACCTACAACATGGAGGAGCGCCAGCGCGTCAAGATCGTCGACTACGTGGGGTCGAAGGCGGTCGAGACGTCGAAGATCGATGAGAAGTTGAAGGACGCCAACGCCCAGATCCGCCTCGATACCTTCATCGATCCCGGGCTCGTGCGCAAGGTCCAGGGCATCGTCCAGGAGATGCTCCACGAGAAGGGCTTTCAGTTCGCCAGCGTTACGCCCGAGATTCAGGATATTCCTGGCGGGACCAAACTCGTCCATTTGACCTTCCACATGGACGAGGGCCCGAAGGTCGAAATCCGTCACATCACGTTCACGGGCAACAAGGCGATGGGCGATGCACAGCTCAAAAGCCAGTTGAAGGAAACGAAGGAGAACGGCGGGTTCGAGGACTTCGCGCACCTCTGGACCTGGATCGCGGGGATGATGGGGGACCGCACCTACAAAGAAGCCAAGTTCGACGATGATGCCGAGAAGATCGTCTCCTTCTACCGCGACAACGGGTACATCAAGGCCAATGTCGGCGTTCCCGAGCTGAAAGTCGTCAACGACTCGGACGACAAGAAGAAGCGGTATATCGATCTCCTCATTCCGGTCACAGAAGGGGAGCGATACAAGGTCGGCACGTTCGACGTGGCCGGCAACACGGTCGTCAAGTCCGACTACCTCAAGCCGCTCTTCAAGACCGCGCCGGGCGAGTACTACTCCGAGAAAAAGATCCGCAAAGGCATGGAGAAGGCGAGGGAGATCTACGGAGCGGGCGGCTACTTCGAGTTCACCGGGTTCCCCGACTACAAATTTCGCGACGAGCCGAATCCCAACGAGCCGGCGGCGCCCGCCGCGCTTGCGGCGCCCGAGCCGTCCAAGCCGGCAGACAAGCAGCCGGCGATCGTCGACGTCACGCTGCGCATGGTCGAAGGGCAGCAGTTCTTCGTGAACCGCATCACGTTCACCGGCAATACGACGACGCACGATCCGGTGATCCGGAGAGAGATGCGGCTTGTCGAAGGCGGCGTGTTCAACACCGAGGCGCTGAAATACAGCGTCAAGCGGCTGAACCAGTTGGGCTACTTCAAGCCGCTCGAGGCGAGCGCCGGGAAGAACGACGTCGCCGTCGACAAGACGCCGGGCGAGGCCAACAAGGTGGACGTCAAGCTGAAGCTCGAGGAGCAGAACCGCAATCAGCTGACGTTCGGCGCGGGCGTCTCCCAATTCGAAGGAGTGTTCGGCCAGTTGTCCTTCCAGACCGCGAACTTCCTCGGGCGCGGCGAGAGCCTCAACATCTCGCTGCAGTCGGGATCGCGCGCGCAGACCTACTCGGTCGGCTTCACCGAGCCGTTCATGTTCGACCGCAACATGACGCTCGGCGCGCAGGTCTTCCGCACCAATATCCGCTACGTCGGTCAATACACGCAGCAGTCGACGGGCGGCGTTCTGACGCTGGGGTTTCCGCTCGGCCGCGGCTTCTGGCGGATGTTCACCAACTACAGCTATCAGCGAGTTCGCGTCAGCGAGGTCAACGAGATCTACCTGGACCCCACCGTCCAGCAGCGGAATCCGTTCCTGGCCGATTCACTGCTCATCGGGTCGAACGGCGAGCGCATCGTCTCCAAGATCACGCCGAGCGTCGTCTACAATTCGGTCGACCAGCCGATCTTCCCCACGACCGGCAAACGACTCACGCTGTCAGTCGATCTAGCCGGTATCGGCGGCAACACGAACTTCTACAAACCGATCGTCGAAGGCGTGTGGTACATCAAGCAGACCAATCGACTGGTGTTCGGGATGCGCGGCCAGTTCCAGTACATCCACTCGTTCACCGGAACCCAGAGTCTGCCGATCTTCGAGAAGCTGTTCCTCGGCGGCGAGTACAGCGTCCGCGGGTTCGACATCCGCACGATTGGTCCCTCCGACCCGGCCACGCCCTATTTGATCGTGGGCGGCGACAAGAGCCTGCTGTTCAACTTCGAGGAGCAGTTCACGATCGCCGGTCCGGTCCGCCTCATCGCGTTCTATGATGCCGGCCAGGTGCAGCCCGGGCTGACAACGACGACCATCCCGTTCGTGCCGCTGGGCGGGTACAACGTGTACCAAACGCCGCCTCTCCCCTTCGCGTGGCACGATTTCAAGACGTCCACTGGGCTCGAGGTCCGGTTCTTCATGCCAGTGCTGAACGTGCCCTTCCGGCTCATCTTTGCGTTCAATCCACAACGAAGCGGTGTCTACGACAGCAGCCTGCAGCCCCAGAAGGCGTTCCAGTTCCGCTTTGCCGTCGGGTCCACATTCTGAATCTGTTGTAGAATCAAGAACTTCCGTAGTTCAGCGAAAGGATTTTGTGTAATGAAGGTTTCCGCGATTGCCGCGTTGGTTTCCGCCGTCCTGGTTACGTTCGGTGCCGTCTCCGCGGTCGGCCAGGCCGCCGGTCAACCCAACCCGGCGGGTCAGCCCAGGCCGGCAGGCCCTGCGGGCCAGACCAAACCCGCGACTCCCGCGCCCCAGCCAGCGCCGGCTCAGCAGCAGCCAGCCCCAGCTCAACCCGCGCCAACGCCCGCCCAGCCGCCGCCGCCCTTTCCGGCCGGGGCGAAAATCGCTTTCATCAATCCGCAGCGGATTTTTCAGGAATCGAGCGATGGGAAAGCTGCCCTGACGCGTGTGCAGGCGCTGACGCAAAAGAAGCAGACCGAGAACGCGCAGCGGCAGAAAGCCCTGCAGGACAACCAGCAGAAGCTGCAATCAAGCGGTGGCGTCATGAGCGACGCTGCGCGCGGGCAGCTCGAGAAGGAGATCGAGAAGCAGCAGCTCGAACTGCAGCGATTCCAGCAGGACGCTCAGGCAGAAGTCCAGGAATTACAAAACGAAGTCCAGAACGATTTCGCCCGGAAGGTGCAGCCGCTCATCGACCAGCTCGCGAAGGAGAAGGGTCTGCAGTTGGTCTTCAACGCCGGCGACGCTGGCTTCGCATGGGTGGATCCGGGCCTCGATCTGTCCGCAGAGATCATCAAGAAGCTCGACGTCGGCAAGACCGCGACGCCGCCCAAGCCGTAGGCGTCGGGCGGATACCCGCGGATGCGGTGGAGATCGGGAGGGACGGCGGCGCGCAGCACGCTCTGCTACAATTTGCCGTCACTCTTCAGGCTCTGACCGGTACGTGTGATCAATATTCCTGTCCTTCTTGATCGGTTGTGCTACCGCTATCCGTCCATGCTCGTGGACGCGATCACAGAGCATGACCCCGGCCGGCGTCTCGTTGCGGTCAAGAACGTCACGGTCAACGAGGAGTACTTTCAGGGCCACTTCCCGGGCGCCCCGCTGCTGCCGGCCGTGCTCATGCTCGAGACGCTCACGCAAGTGGCGGCCATCCTGATCCTCGAGCGTGATGGCCGGCGTCCCAACCAGCACGTCTATCTTCGCGGCGTGAACGACGCCAAATTCCGGCGCCAGGTGGTTCCAGGCGACCGTCTGCGGCTGCAGGTCTCGCTGGGCGCGCGGCGGTCGTCGGTGGTGCGCGCGCAGGCGGCCGCCTACGTCGAGGACCAGGTCGTAGCGGAGGCGGAGCTCGTGCTCGTCGTTCAGTCCGACCGAGCTCTCATCGACCCCTCGGCCATCGTCGATCATCGCGCGGAGATCGGCGAAGGAACGACCGTCGGGCCTCACGTGATGATCGGCCCGCGCGTAACGATCGGGGCGAACTGCCGCATCGGGGCGTCCGCGGTCGTCGACGGCTGGACGGAGATCGGGGACGACACCGAGATCTATCCTTTCGCGTCGATCGGGCAAGTGCCTCAGGATCTTAAGTTCAGGGGCGAGGAGACGCGGCTCGTCATCGGCCGGCGCAACATCTTCCGCGAGTTCGTGACCATCCATCGCGGCACGCGCGGCGGCGGCGGCGTGACGAGGATCGGCGATCGCAATGTCTTCATGGCGTATGTGCACGTGGCGCACGACTGTCACGTCGGTCACGATACGATTTTCGGCAACATGGCGACGCTCGGGGGGCACGTGTTCGTGGATGACTTCGCGAACATCAGCGCGGGATCGGGCGTGCACCAGTTCTGCCGCGTAGGGCGTCATGCGTTCATCGGCGGCTATTCGGTCGTGACAAAAGACGCGCTCCCGTTCGCCCGGACCGTGGGCAGCCGTCCGGCGCGGATCTTCGGCGTGAATACGATTGGCTTGATGCGGCGCGGGATCGCGCCCGACGTGATCGCCAAGCTGAAGCGCTCGTTCCGGTATCTGCTGCAGTCGAAGCTGAACACGACCAACGCGCTCCAGCAGATCGAGCGCGATCGCTCGCTCGCGTGCGCCGAAGTTCAGTACCTGCTCGATTTCATTCGGACGTCGCAGCGCGGCGTCATTCTGCGGCGGGCGTCCCGGCGGGCTGAGGAAGTGCTCGCGGAAGAATAATGGTCCAAGGACCAAAATGCGCCTCGGCTTGATTGCCGGAAACGGCCGCTTTCCGTTCCTTGTGCTGGATGCGGCCCGGGGCGCGGGGCACGACGTCACCGTCATCGCGCTGAAAGAGGAGACATTTCCGGAGTTGGCTGACGTCGCCGCCCGGGCGCCCAAGGCGGCCGTCCATTGGATCTCGCTCGGCCAACTGGGCCAGTGCATCACGGTGCTCAAGGACGCGGGCGTCACGCAGGCGGTCATGGCCGGGCAGGTCAAGCACACCAAGCTCTTCGCTGACGTGGTCCCCGACATGACGCTCATGAGCGTCCTGGTGCGTCTCAAGGCCAGGAACACCGATGCCCTGATTTCCGGCGTGGCGGATGTTCTGCGGGACCATGGGATCGACCTGATCAACTCGACGGCCTTTCTCGCGCCGTTGATGGCCGGCGAAGGCGTACTGACAGCGCGCGCCCCGTGCGATGAGGAGCACGCGGATCTCGAGTTCGGCTACCGGATCGCGGACGCGATTGCGGGTCTCGACATCGGACAGACGATTGTCGTGAAGTCAGCGGCGGTCGTTGCGATCGAGGCGATGGAGGGCACCGATGCGGTCATCGCGCGCGCCGGTCAGCTTGCTGGCGCGGGGACGCGCGTCGTGAAGGTCGCCAAACCCAACCAGGACATGCGCTTCGACGTCCCGGTCGTCGGCGTGTCGACGATAGAAGCGATGAGCGCGGCAGGCGCCACGCTGCTGTCGGTCGACGCGGGCAAGACGCTGATGATCGACGGCGAGGCGATTATCCACGCGGCCAACGAGGCGCGGATCGTGATCGTAGGCAGGCCCGCCGAGTGAGCGACCGTCTGCGAGTGGCCGTCATCGGCGTGGGTCATCTGGGGCGCCACCACGCGCGCATTCTGGCGGCCATGCCCGATGTCGATCTCGTGTCTGTCGTCGACGTGAACCGGGCGCGGGCCGAAGAGATTGCGTTGGCCAGTCGCACGACGCCTGCCTTCGACTACCGCGACGTCCTGGGCCGCGTCGACGCTGTCACCATTGCTGTCCCGACGGCGCTTCATGCGGAGATCGGAAGCGCGTTCCTGAGCGCGCGCGTGCCGGTGCTCGTCGAGAAGCCGCTGGCGCGGACCCTGGCCGAGGCAAACGTCTTGATCGACACCTCGTTGGCGGCCGGAGTCGCACTGGCTGTCGGCCACACCGAGCGCTTCAATCCTGCGGTCTCCGCGGCGGCGCCGCTCCTGACAGACCCTCGCTTCATCGAAGTCCATCGGCTTGGGGCGTTTCCGGAACGCAGCCTGGACATTGACGTCGTATTCGATCTGATGATCCACGACCTCGATGTGGTGTTGTCCATCGTGAAGTCGGAAGTCGAGTCGCTCGAGGCCGTGGGCGTGCCGGTCATCACGCCGCATGTGGACATCGCCAACGCGCGAGTACGGTTCGAGAACGGCTGCATCGCCAACGTGACCGCGAGCCGCATCAGCCGCGATCGAGTCCGCAAGATCCGTTTTTTCCAACCGGCTGCCTACGTCTCCATCGACTACGCAGGCCAGCGAGTGGAGGTCTGGCGGCTCGAGCAAGGGGCAGGCCCCGTCCCGTCCATTCAGGGAGGTGAGCTCCACGTGGCCAACGAGGAGCCTCTCAAGCGAGAGCTCGCCGACTTCGTCGACGCCGTCCGGTCGAAGCGCCAACCGCTCGTCACCGGCGACCAGGGCCGCCGCGCGCTGACCCTGGCGCAGCGGATCGCGGATAAGATGGCGGCGTGTACTCAGATCTGAACGACTTTCTTGCCGATCTCCGCAAGCGTCGCCTCCTCGCGTGCGTGTCGGAGCCGGTGAGCCCCGATCTGGAGATCGCCGCCGTCACCGACTGCGCCTGCAAGTCGCCTGGCGGCGGACCGGCGCTGTTATTCGAGCAGCCGACGGGCTTCGCCATGCCGGTCGCGACGAATCTCTACGGATCGTACGAGCGGATGTGCCTCGCGCTCGGGGTGAAGAGCCTGGACGACCTCGCCAAGGAAATCGACGAGCTGATGACACCGCAGGTGCCGTCCGGCATCATGGACGCCCTGAAGATGCTGCCCATGGTCGGCCGTCTTCGCGACCTCATGCCGAAGGTCGTCAATGATGGGGCCTGTCAGGAGGTCGTCGCCCGCGACGGCACGCTCGACGAGATCCCCATCCTGAAGTGTTGGCCTGACGACGGCGGCAGATACATCACGTTCCCCCTGGTCTTCACCAAGGATCCGTCCACAGGCATCCGCAACATCGGCACGTATCGCATGCAGGTCTTTGACGCCCGGACGACGGCGATGCACTGGCAGCGACACAAGGGCGGCGCGCAGCACTATCGTGTGGCGGAGCGTCTCGGCAGGCGACTCGAAGTGGCGGTGGCGCTCGGGGCGGAGCCGGTGCTGCCCTACTGTGCGACGGCCCCCATGCCCGAGGGCGTGGATGAGCTGCTGCTGGCCGGATTCCTCTCGCGTAAACGCATCGAGATGGTCAAATGCGTGAGCGTCGATCTCGACGTTCCGGCGAGCGCGCACATCGTGCTGGAGGGGTACGTGGAGCCGGGCGAACGGCGGCGGGAGGGGCCGTTCGGCGACCATACCGGCCTCTATTCGCAACCCGACGATTTTCCCGTGTTTCATCTGACCTGCGTGACGCGACGGAAGAAGCCGACCTACCTCACGACGATCGTCGGCGTGCCGCCGATGGAGGACTACTACCTCGGTCTCGCGAGCGAGCGGATCTTCCTGCCCATCATTCAGAAGACGCTCCCGGAAATCGTCGACATGCATTTCCCCGCGGAAGGGATCTTTCACAACCTCGTGCTCGTGTCGATCGACAAACGGTATCCGGGACACGCCCGGAAGATCATGAATGCCTTCTGGGGGCTCGGCCAGCTCATGTTCTCGAAGACCATCATCGTCGTCGACAAAGACGTCGACGTCCATGACCTGAGTCAGGTCGCGTGGATCGTCGGCACGCACATGGATCCGATGCGCGACGTCCAGATGACGCGGGGCCCCGTGGACGATCTCGACGACGCCGCCGACTTGCCGGCGTACGGCGGCAAGATGGGCATCGACGCCACGAAGAAGTGGGCGTCGGAAGGTTATGCTCGCGCCTGGCCGGCGAGGGTGGCGACGACGGAGGCAGTGGGGCGTCGAGCTTCGAACATATGGGCGCGTGTCACGAAATAACGTCAACGCACGCGTCACACAAGTAACGGTGAACCGTCCCTAACGCACGCACCCGGCCGCGCCGATACAGAACCGGAGGTATCTCCCCATGCGAAGCGATGTGATCGACGCGCCGGGCGCGCGGGGGCTCAGGGGTAGCGCGCTGGCCGTTCTCGTCCTCCTCGGCTTCGTGCTTCTCATCGCGGGCGGACCGTTTCGAACCGTTCCAGCGGGCCATGTCGGCGTCCAAGACTTCTTCGGCAGCGTCTCCTCCAACACCTTGTCTCCCGGCATCCACCTGGTCATGCCGCTCACGAGCGTCGTGAAAATGTCGGTGCAAACGCAGGAGATCAAGGAAGTTGCGGACGTCCCGTCACGCGAGGGCCTCATCTTGAGCCTCGAGTCGTCGCTGCTGTTTCAGGTAGACCCGTCGAAGGCCGTTGACATCTATCGCACGGTCAGCAGCAACTACGTCGGCACGATCGTCGAGCCCCAGTTCCGCTCCGCGATCCGCGAGGTCACCGCGTCGTACGAGGCGAAGAGCCTCTATTCGGCCGAGCGCGAGAAGATTGCCGGCGAGATTCTGCAGCTGTTCCGTCGCCTCTCCGGCGAGCGCGGCGTCGTCGCGCAGCAGGTGCTGCTCAGGAAGATTGGCCTTCCGCCTGTCGTGGCCAACGCGATCCAGGAAAAGCTGAAGCGCGAGCAGGAGGCGGAGCAGATGAAGTTCGTGCTCCAGAAGGAACAGCAGGAGGCCGAACGGAAGCGGATCGAAGGTCAGGGCATCGCCGATTTCCAGCGCATCGTCGCGCAGGGGATCAGCCCGCAGCTGCTCGAGTGGAAGGGCATCGAGGCGACCGAGAAGCTTGCGACGAGCAGCAATGCCAAAGTGGTCGTCATCGGCAGCGCGAAGACCGGTCTGCCGGTCATTCTGGGCGACCGGTAAGCCGCACCCGGCGCCTTGTTCTTCGGGCCCGCGTGGCGTAAGCTCGATCGGATGCCTGCCTCCGAACAGGACAAGCTGACAAGCCTCGCTGCGTCGCACGACATCATCACCCTGGGGATGGCGGCGGACGATGTGCGCCGCGGGCGCCACGGCGTGCGGACGACGTTCGTTCGTGTGGCCAGAATCGGCGCGGACGTGGGCGCAGAGGCGACCTGGCCCTCCGCCACCGGCGAGATCCGGATTGGGGGCGCGCCGCCGAGTCTCGAGGCGGCAGTGGAGCGCGTGAGCCAGGTCGCGGCCAGGGCGAACGGCGTGCCGCTCTCCGGGTTTTCGCTCGCGGATCTCGAGCTCGTGGCCAGTCGCGAAGGCGTGACACTGCGCGCGCTGCTCGAGGATCTGCGCGCAGCCGGCCTCGAGCTCGTTGGGGAGGCGCCGTTCGATCGCTTGCAGAATGCCCGCCGGTCGGTCGAGGAGGTGAACATCGCAGGGCTTGCCCTGGCGCGGCTGACCATCGATCAGTCACCGCCTGTCGACGCCCTCGGCTTACTCAAGGACGTCGCGGACCTTCAGCGCGCGGTCGCCGTCGTGCGCGCTTTTGCGCCGTTGCCGCAGCGCACCAACCCCGCCGCCCCGACCACGGGGTATGACGACGTCAGACGTGTCGCGCTCGCGCGGATCATCTGCGACAACGTGCCGTCGATTCAGGTCGATTGGACGCTCTATGGTCCAAAGCTCGCGCAGGTTGCACTGACCGTCGGCGCGGACGATGTGGATGGCGTGTCGCCGATGGACGAGACGGCCGAAGGCCGTCGGCGCGCGCCGCTCGAAGAGATTCGGCGGAACATTCGAGCCGCGGGGCAGGAGCCGGTCGAGCGCAACGGGCGCTTCGACGTCGCGTCCGCATGAGGCAGCCCCCATTGCCCATCCGCCTTGGGGCGGTCGGCTACTTGAACGCGCGCCCGCTCGTCTATGGTCTCGATCGATGCCCACGATTCCGCGTTCGGTACGACGTGCCGTCGACGTGCGCGGCACTGCTGCACGAGGGCGCGATCGACGTCGGTCTCATCCCGTCGATTGAGTATCTGCGGGGCGGCCCGTATCGCGTCGTGCCTGATCTGGCGATCGCGTCGCGAGGACCTGTGGCGTCGGTGGCGCTGTTCACCACGAAGCCGATCGGCGAGGTTCGCTCCATCGCGATGGATTCGAGCTCGCGGACCTCGGTCGCGCTGGTGCGCGTGCTCTGCGCGCGATTGTTCAAGATTCACCCAACCTTCGAAAAGAGCTGGCAGTCGGCGACGCCGGAGCTCAATTCCGGCCCTCTCCCCAGCGCCGATCTGAGCAGCGTGCTGGCGCGCGCGGACGCCGCGCTGGTCATCGGCGATAGCGCGCTTTTCCTCGAAGGGAGCGGCGACCCACGCGTGCTGAAGGTCGATCTCGGAGAAGCCTGGCAGCAGCTGACCGGAATGCCGTTCGTGTATGCGTTCTGGGCCGGTCGCCCCGAGGCGTTGACGCCGGCGGACGTTCGCGCCCTTCAGGACGCCCGAGATGAAGGCGTCAAGCGGCCTGAGGAGCTCGCGCAGCAGTATCTCGCCGGTTCTCCCGACCGGCTGGCACGAGGCGCCGAGTACCTGCGCGATAATATCAAGTACTATCTCCACGACGAGGAGCAAGCGGCGCTGGATATGTTTTATCGGTACGCCGCCGAGATCGGCGTCGTCGAGCGCGCGCAGCCGGTCGTTTTCTACTGACTCGGGTTGAACTGATTCTTGAGCATTGATCTGATCGCGGAAAAGGTGCGACGCGGAGGCCGCGTCACCGGTGAGGAGGCGCTCGAGCTGTATCGAGGCGCGCCGACGTCGCTCGTCGGCCGGCTCGCCGACGGGGTCCGCGCGCGCAAGCATCCCGAATCGATCGTCACATACATCATCGATCGCAACGTCAACTACACCAACGTCTGCGTGGCCAAGTGCAGCTTCTGCGCGTTCTATCGCGACGTCGGGTCGCCCGAAGGTTACGTTCTTGGCTTCGACGAACTCTTCCGCAAGATCGACGAAACGGTTGCCGTAGGTGGCGTTCAGCTGCTGCTGCAAGGCGGCCACAATCCGGACCTGCCGCTCAGGTGGTACGAGGATCTGTTTCGGGCGGTGAAGGAACGCTATCCGACGTTCAAGCTTCACGCCCTGTCGCCGCCCGAAGTGATCCACCTGTCGCGGCTCACGCAGCTCCCGGTGGCGGCGATTATCGACCGGCTCGTCGCCGCCGGCCTCGACAGCATTCCCGGAGGGGGCGCGGAAATCCTGGTCGACCGGGTTCGCACGTTGCTCCACTGCTACGGCAAAGCGTCGGCGGACGAATGGCTTGACGTGATGCGTTTGGCGCATCGGGCCGGGCTGCGGACCACGGCCACGATGATGTATGGGACGGTCGAGACCGACGAGGAGCGGATCGAGCACCTGTTGCGGCTGCGGGCGCTCCAGGACGAGACGGGGGGGTTCACGGCGTTCATCGCCTGGAGCTATCAGCCGGACAACACGGTGCTCGCCGGCGACGAGGCCACCGGAGTGGACTATATGCGGACGCTCGCCACCGCGCGCATCGTCCTGGACAACTTCGACAACCTGCAGGCGTCGTGGGTCACGCAGGGCGGCAAGGTCGGCCAGCTCAGCCTCGCGTTCGGCGCGAACGACATGGGCAGCGTCATGATCGAAGAAAACGTCGTCCGCGCGGCGGGCGCGAGCTATTGCATGGACGAGGTCGAGATCGTCCGGAACATCGAGAACGCGGGCTTCGCCGCGAAGCGCCGGAACATGCATTACGAGATCCTCGGCGATCCGTTCTTTCGCGAGCGCGACGTCCCTCGCATGCTGGAGCTTGCGACCGCGCGCTCGGACGGCGACACGTCAATCCCGGCTGAGCTGGCCGGGTACGAGGCCAGGAGCCGCGGCGGCAAGCGGCTCCGGGTCGTGTCGCCGACATCACGTTGATCCGTTATCACGCTCGGTGGGTTCTGCCGGTTGCTTCGCCGCCGATTGCGGACGGCTGGGTCGCGGTCGACGGCGGCCGGGTGGTTGCTGTCGGGCGCGGCCGGCCGGCGGACCTTGCCGACGATGAGCAACTGGGCGATGTCGCCCTGATGCCGGGCCTGGTGAACGCGCACACCCATCTCGAGTTGTCATACCTGCACGACGAGGTCCCTCCGGCATCCGAGTTCGTAACGTGGATCCGCAATGTGATGGCGGCCCGGCGTCAGCGGCCCGATCCGCGCGCAGCCGACATCGTTGACGCGATCGATCGCGCGATCGTGGAGTCACGAGCCAGCGGTACTGCTGTCGTTGGCGACGTCAGCAACACGCTCGTGACCTTCGAGCCGCTCGCGCGCAGCGCCCTGGCGGCGATCGTCTTCTACGAGCTGATTCGATTCAATGCGCCGGATCCACGAGCGCTCGTGGACGCGGCGACAGCTGAGATCGAGGCGCTCGCCCCCACCGAGTGGGTGCGCGCGAGCCTTGCGGCGCACGCGCCGTACTCGGTCGCACCGTTGGTACTGCGCGCGATTCGCGAGGCCGTCGATCGCGATGCGCTCAGGCCCTGCAGCGTCCATCTCTGCGAGTCGGCCGAGGAGACCGAGTTCCTTCGGACGGGGCTCGGATCCTGGCGCAGGCTGCTGGAAGACGTCGGCGCCTGGGATCCCGCCTGGACCCCTCCCGGCGTGTCCCCGGTCCAGTTTCTCGATGAGAGCGGATTCCTCGGGGCCAATGTCCTGGCGGTCCATGGGGTGCAGATGACGCTCGACGATCTCGGGCGCCTCAAGGCGCGTGGGACGACGCTGGTGACGTGCCCGCGGAGCAACGGTCATACCGGGGCGGGGGCGCCGCCGATTCAGGACTTCTACGACGCGGGCGTTCGCGTGGCGATCGGTACCGACAGTCTCGCGAGCTCGCCGGACTTGAACGTTTTTGCGGAGCTGGCCACCATGCGGGCGTTGGCGCCAGCCGTCCCCGCGACGGCGCTCCTCGAGAGCGCGACGATCGAAGGCGCGCGCGCGCTCGGCTTCGATGCAGACTACGGCACGATCGAGCCGGCGAAACGGGCGCGGCTCATCGCCGTCGATCTCTCACCTGACGTCGACGATGTGGAAGAATACCTCGTGAGCGGGATTCGGCCCGCCCAGATTCGGTGGGTCACCGAGGGGTGATGTTGTCGCGTCTTCGCACCTACGCGTCTTTCGTGCGCTTCAGTCACTCCGTGTTTGCGCTGCCGTTCGCGCTCGCCGGAGCGTTGCTCGCCGCCGAGCGGTCGCCGGTTACGTGGACGACGGTCGCGTGGATCGTGGTGGCAATGGTGGCCGCTCGAAGTGCGGCGATGGGCTTCAACCGTCTGGCCGACGCGCGGATGGACGCCCTGAACCCCCGGACCGCCGGGCGGGAGCTGCCTCGCGGGGCGATGAGCGGGCGCGAGGCTGCCTGGTTCGTGGGCGTGGCGTCCGCGCTCTTCGTGTTTGCTGCGTCGCGGCTGAATGTCGTGTGCCTTGTGCTCTCGCCGATCGCGCTGGCGATTGTGTTCTGGTACTCCCTCGCCAAACGCTACACGACGTGGACGCAGCTGTTCCTGGGTCTGGCGATGGCGGTGGCGCCGGTGGGCGGGTGGCTGGCTGCCGGCGGGCGAGGCGGGTGGGAGCCCTGGCTGCTGGCGGCTGCGATAGGCACCTGGGTCGGCGGCTTCGACGTCCTGTATGCCTGTCAGGATCTCGATTTTGATCGCGCGCACCGGCTGCGCTCGATTCCCGTCAGATTCGGCGTGCGTGCCTCCATCCTGATTTCACGCGTCATGCACGCGGTCGCCGTGGCGTGCCTCCTCTCTCTGGCGCTCGTCGCGCCGCTTGGTCCGATTTATCTCGCGGGCGTGGGCATCGTCGCGCTGTTGCTCGTGTACGAGCAGTCACTCGTGTCGGCCCATGATCTCTCGCAGGTGAAGCGCGCGTTCGACTTGAACGGCTACGTCGGCATTCTCTATCTGCTCGTGCTGGCCGTGGCGCTCTATGCCCGCTAGCGCGCGGTCATCGCTCATCCTGGCCATCACCGGGGCGAGCGGCGCCTTGTACGCCGTGCGCACGCTCGCCGCTCTTCTCGAGCGCGGGCTGTGCGTCGAGCTGATTGTGTCCGACTACGGGCGGCGGCTGCTTCGCGACGAGCTGGGCGAGAGTGCGGCGCTCGATCGGCTCGTCCCGTACGTGACCGAGCGCTACGGCGGGGGCGTGGCCGCGGGCGCCGTCACGATGCACAGCAATCGCGACCTTGGCTCGAGCATCGCCAGCGGCAGCCACGGCTGCTCGGGAATGGCGATCGTGCCGTGCTCGATGAAGACGCTCGCGGCCGTCGCCCATGGCCTGTCTCGCAACCTCATCGAGCGCGCGGCCGACGTGATGCTGAAAGAACGGCGACCGCTCGTGATCGTCCCGCGCGAGACTCCGATGAGCCTGCCGCAGCTGCGCAACATGGTGCTCTGCGCAGAGGCGGGCGCGATGATACTGCCGGCCATGCCGGCGTTTTATCAGCAGCCGAAGACACTCGACGACCTCGCCGACTTCATCGCGGGAAAGATCCTGTCCGCGCTCGGCTACCAACACGATCTCTACCCAGCATGGACGGGGCAGGCCCGTCATTAGTGCTTGGGCGTTGAATCTTGGTGCTTGGTCCAGCAGGAGCGTCTACCGATTCGAAGAGCAGCAAATCGCCCGCGCGCATCGCCGGGATGTTCGACGGCATCGCAGACCGGTATGACTTTCTCAATCACCTGCTCAGCGCCGGGATAGACCGGCGATGGCGGCGCCGGGCGATCCGATCGCTCAACTTGACGGGCGGTGAGATCGTGCTGGACCTCTGCACAGGGACGGGCGACCTTGCGATCGAGGCGCTGCGCGGAGCGGCGCACGCTCGCAGGGTCGTCGGTGTTGACTTTGCCGCCCGGATGCTTCGGGTGGGTCTCGGCAAGCTGCGAAGTCATCGGCTTGGCGAGCGCCTGGAGCTCGTACGGGGGGACGCGACGCGTGTTCCTGTGGCGGACGGCGCTGTCGATGCGGTGACGGTTGCCTTCGGCATTCGCAACGTCGACGACACGCGGGCCGCATGCGGTGAAATCCACCGAGTGCTCAAGCCCGGCGGGCGGCTTGCGATTCTGGAATTCGCGATTCCCAGGCAGCCGTTCATTCGGCCGCTGTATCTGTGGTACTTCCAGCGCGTGCTGCCGTTGATTGGCCGGGTCGTCTCACATCACGAGGCGGCGTATGAATACCTCCCGGCATCCGTGGGGGCGTTTCCAACCGCAGAAGAGTTTGTGACAATCCTGCGACAATCGGCCTTTGACGATATTTCCGCCGTCCCCCTCAGCTTTGGAATCGTCTTTCTCTATACGGCTCGGCGCAGGTCGTCGTGAGCCAGCCGGCCCGTCAGATCGTGCCCGGTCCGTCCAGAGTCCTTCGTCCAAGGTCGCGAGCCTGAGCCTTGATGCGCCCGGTCATCAGGTGCGCGCGAATGTTCGGGCCGATAGACGCTTGAAGCTCAACATTTTCTTTACGAGAGTGATCCGATGAGCGTCGGGAACGCGAGGTTGTGGCGAGCCGGCTGATATACTGCTTCTAAGTTCCTGATGTATTTCGATTTCGAGGACTATCGACCCGATACCCCAACGATCGGGCGGGTCATCTCCTGGCGCGAGGGGGTGCTCCTTTCGATCATCTTTCATCTCACGGTCATCATCCTGATTCTGGTGGCGCCTCGACTGTTTCCGGAGAGTGTCCAGGCGATGCGCGCGCGGCTGCTGGCCGAGCAGCAGCGATTGCAGGATCAGGCGCGGTTCGTGTTCGTCCAGCCGAGGATCGACCGTCCGGCCGCGAAGCCGCCGGAGCGCGCCGAGTTCTCCGACATCGACCGTGAGGCGCGTGCCCCACGGCGTGCGGAGCGCCCCACCAATCCGTTGCCGTACAGCCGCGGGAACAGCACGGAGCGAGTCGAGACGCTGCGAGAAGAGCCCAAACGAGGACGAGGCGCCGAGCCGGATCCCGGGGGTGGCAAGCCGGCGCAGAACACGCCGGCGGAAACAGTCATCAACGCCCCCGAGCTGAGCGCGCCGCTGCAGGTTCCGCCATCGCGCCCGCAGTCGTCAGCCAACAACACCACGGGGCGCGGGACGGCATCCGGGGGGCCTGGCGACATCTTCCGGAATCTCCAGCGCTACACGCAGAGCGAGGCGTTCGAGAACCCGGGCGGCGGCGGCGGCCAATTCGGGCCAAACATTCAGTTCGACACGAAAGGCGTGGAGTTCGGTCCATGGATCCGCCGCTTCATTGCGCAGGTGAAGCGCAACTGGATCATTCCCTACGCCGCGATGTCGATGAAGGGTCACGTGGTCATCACGTTCAACGTGCACAAGGACGGCGTGATCACCGACCTCTCGGTCGTGGGGCCGTGTCCGGTCGACTCCTTCAATTCCGCTGCGCTCGGCGCGCTGTCCGGGTCGAACCCCACACAGCCGCTGCCGCCCGAGTATCCATCCGAGAAGGCGTTCTTCACCGTCACGTTCTTCTACAACGAAACTCCGCCGTGACGAGGCCCGTGCTCGTCGCGATCCTTGGCGCGACCGCAACCGGCAAGAGCGCGCTCGCACTGGCCGTCGCCGAGCGCTACGGCGGCGAAATCATCAACTGCGATTCCACGGCCGTGTATCGAGGTTTCGACATCGGCACCGACAAGGTCGTCGTGCCCGGGCGCCGCCGCATCCCGCATCATCTCATCGACATCGTGGATCCCGCAGGCGACTATACCGCCGCGCAGTTCGCCCGGGATGCGAGCGCCATCGTGCGGGACCTTCACTCCCGCGGACGCCTCCCCATCGTCGTTGGCGGGACGGGCTTCTACTACCGCGCCCTGACACGAGGCCTGTTTCCCGGGCCTGGCCGCGACCGTGGTTTGAGAGAGCGGCTCGAGGCCATCGCCCGGCGCCGGGGGGCGCCGTTCCTGCATCGCATGCTGCGCCGCGTTGATGTCGACTCGGCTCGGAGAATTCAGCCACGCGATCTCAAACGGATCATCCGCGCCTTGGAAGTGTTCTTCTTGACCGGCCGGCCCCTTACCGCGCATTTCGCTGAGACGGCGCCGCCGCTGCCCGACGTGAAGGCGATTGCCGTCGGGTTGCGGCTGCCGGCGGCGCAGATTGCCGACCGCGTGAGCCGCCGCGTGGACGACCAATTCGCGCGAGGGCTGCTCGATGAGATTCGAACGCTGCTCGCTCGTGGGATTCCGGAGAGCGCGCACGCCTTCGGCGGCCTCGTATACCGGCAAGCTCTGGAGCATCTGCACGGCGTTCGCGGCGAGGCCGAGACGCGGGCGCTGATCGCACAGGAGAACCGGCGCTATGCGCGGCGGCAGTTGATCTGGTTCCGCAAAGAGCCTAATCTAACGTGGTTCGACGGCCCCGGCGAGTCGGCATTGGCCATTGATCGCGTCTTCCAATTCCTGGACGGTCGACTTTCCGAGCGCGACGAGCCGCCAGGATCGTAACTGGACAGCCAGACAGGCACGACACCCGACAGCAACCCCATCAATCATGGCTCCCGAGACCAAAGCCACGCCGAACATCCAGGATGTCTTTCTCAACTACGTACGGCGCGAGAAGCTCACCGTCACGATTCGGATGATGGACGGCAGCGAGCTGGGCGGCCGCATCAAGAACTTCGACCGCTTCGCCGTCGTGATCGAGCAGAACGGCGTCGATCACATGCTCTTCAAGCACGCCATTGCCGCCATCAAGACACCGAAGTCCGTGTCGAATTACTTCTCCCATCAGTAACGCGCGTGCCATCGCCGTTCGCGAGAGCCATCGTCATCGTGCTCGACAGCGCCGGCATTGGAGAGCTGCCGGATGCCGCGGCCTACGGCGATCAGGGGAGCAACACGCTCGGAAACATCGCGCGGCAGGTTCCGCTGGCGCTGCCGGCGCTCCGGTCCCTTGGCCTCGATCGTGTGGCGGCGATCGGAAAGCCCCTGTCCAGGGCCCCGTTGCCCAACGGGTCAGGCGCGGCCCGGCCCGCCGGGGCGCGGCCGCAGGCTGGCGCGCTTCGAACGGCGGTCGGAAGGATGGCGGAAGCCTCCGCCGGGAAGGACTCAGTCACCGGTCACTGGGAGATGATGGGCATTGTGCTCGATCGCGCGTTCCCGACCTTCCCGCACGGATTTCCGGCCGACGTCGTCGGCGAGTTCTCTCAACGGACCGGCCGGAAGGTCATCGGCAACAAGGCTGCTTCAGGGACCGAGATCATCGAGGAGCTCGGCCCCGAACACCTCCGCTCCGGGGCGCTCATCGTTTACACGTCCGTGGACAGCGTCTTTCAGATCGCCGCGCACGAACGGGTGGTCCCGCTGTCGGAGTTGTATCAGGCGTGCGAGATCGCGTACACACTTGCCGGCGAGGGCCTTGGTGTCGGTCGGGTGATCGCGCGTCCCTTCATCGGGTCGCCGGGCGCATTCATGCGCACCGCGAACCGGCGCGACTACGCGCTGCCGCCGCCAGGGGAGACGCTTCTGGACCTGCTGAAAGCGGCCGCGCTGCCCGTGGTTGCGATCGGCAAGATCGAGGATCTGTTCGCCGGCCGAGGCGTCACGAGTGCGGTTCACACCGCGAGCGACGATGAGGGGATGGAAGAGATTGGCCGACAGATGCGCAATGCGGATCGCGGGCTGATCTTCGCCAACCTGGTCGACTTCGACTCGAAGTACGGCCACCGCAACGACGTCGCCGGCTACGCGGCCAACCTCGAGCGCTTCGACGCCAGGCTCGCGTCGCTGCTGCCTGCGCTGACCGATCTCGATGTGCTCGTCGTGACCGCCGATCACGGCAACGATCCGACCACGCCGTCGACCGATCACTCGCGCGAGTACGTGCCGCTTCTCGTCGCCGGCGCTCGTGTCACATCGGGCGCCGATCTCGGCACGCGTACGACATTCGCCGATCTGGGCCAGACGCTGGCCGAGGTCTTCGGGGTCGGCCCGTTGAAGCACGGAACGAGCTTTCTGGAAAGGCTTGCAGGCTGAGTGCCTGAATGTCCACGTGGCCGGACAAGTTGTCGATGACCAACCTGCGCCAGCAGCTCGAGGCGCGTGAGCGCGACATCCTGGCGCCCCAGGCGGCGCGGAGCGCGGACTCGCGCGGGCGCCTTCGGCCGGAGCCTGAGGACGAGGTGAGGCCGTCGTTTCAGCGCGACCGCGATCGCATCATTCACTGCAAGGCCTTCCGGCGCCTCAAGCACAAGACGCAGGTGTTTTTTGCCCCTACGGGAGATCACTACCGCACCCGGCTCACGCACACGCTGGAGGTGTCTCAGATTGCGCGCACCGTGGCCAAGGTGCTGCGATTGCACGAAGAGTTGACCGAAGCCATCGCCCTCGGGCATGACCTCGGCCACACGCCCTTCGGTCATGCGGGTGAGCGTGTGATCGACAGCCTGATGCCTGGCGGATTCAATCACTACGAGCAGAGCCTCCGCATTGTGGATGTCCTCGAAAACGACGGCCGCGGCCTAAATCTGACGTGGGAAGTGCGGGATGGGATCGCGAAGCACTCGAAGGGGAAGTCCGGGGCGCCGGTCGGCGTGACGGCCGCTCTGCGATCGGCGACCGTGGAAGGGCAGATCATGCGGGTCGCGGATCTGATCGCGTACGTCAACCACGACATCGATGACGCCGCGCGAGCCGGTCTTCTCGATCCGGGTGACCTTCCCGCGGCGCCAATTGCGATTCTGGGCACGACCTCATCGGCCAGAATCGGCACCCTCGTGAAGGATGTCGTGACCGAGACGCTGGCTGGAGGCCTCACGGAGATCCGCATGAGCGAGCGGGTGCTCGGCGCGGTCCTCGACCTTCGGAGCTTTCTCTTCGAGGCCGTGTACGAGAACGCGGTCGCGACCGCCGAATTCAAGAAGGCCTCCGACATTCTGAGCGGCCTCTGGGAGAAAGTCCGCGAACGGCCGGAAGAGTTTCTCGACCTCCGGACGGTCGATGCCGAGGGGCTCGACGCCGCCACGCGCGACTTCATCGCCGGCATGACCGATCGCTACGCCGTCAGACTGTTCGAGCAGCTGTACATCCCCAAGCCTTGGGCCACGGAGTGATTATCCCGTGGTATATTGGGGGGTTCCATGTTTCTCGATCTCGCTCGGATCAGGACGCCGCACGAGCACTACGAGCAGATCTATCAACCAGACGCGCTTGCCTCGGATGAGAGCTTTCGCGTTGCGGCGCCGGTCTCGTTGGCGTTGGACATCCGGAAAGACAAGCAGACGTTTCACCTGACCGGGCGGGTCCAGACGACGCTCGAGTTGCCCTGCAGCCGGTGCCTGGAGCCGTTCACACGGCCGGTCGACGCGGCGTTCGACCTGCGGTACCAGCCGCAAACGGCGAATACAGGCGCGGACGAGCGCGAGATCGCCGAGGACGATCTGTCGACGGCGTTCTACGAGAACGAGGAGATCGACCTCGGTCAGATGATGCGTGAGCAGTTCCTGCTGTCGCTGCCGATGAAGCCGCTCTGCAGCGAGGAGTGCAGGGGGTTGTGCCCCGTGTGCGGGACGAACCTGAATCGGGGCGCATGCGACTGCAAGAGAGGCTGGGACGATCCGCGCTTCAATGCGCTCAGGGAATTGAGGACGAAGAACTAACGACGGCGGACCAGGACCAGCGACCAGGACCCAAGGACGGACCAGGGACCAAGGTCGGAACAAGCACCAAGGCCCAGATTAAGGAACAAACCCATGCCCAATCCGAAACGACGACACTCGAAGACACGGACCGCGAAGCGCCGCACCCACGACGCCCTCAGGGCCGTCGGTCTCAGCGAGTGCCCGCATTGCCACGAACCCAAGCCGCCGCACCGCGTGTGCTCGAACTGCGGGTACTATCGCGGGCGCCAGGTGCGCGCCGTCGAAGAGGATTAGCACCGCGGCTCTTCCCCGCGCGTTCGTCGAACCTGGCGAACCCGGCGAACATCCCGAACCCATGATTTGGATCGCAGTGGACGCGATGGGCGGCGATCACGCGCCGCAGCACATTGTGGACGGCGCGTTGGCCGCCACGCGCCACTTCGATCTGGGCGTGGCGCTCGCCGGCCCTGCCGACCTCGTGGGCGCGGCTCTCGAACGCCATGTCAACAGTGTCGGGGATGTGGACAACGCTCGCGTCCGGATCGTCGACGCAGGCGATGTGATTGCGATGGACGAGTCGCCGGTGGCGGCGCTTCGACGAAAGCCACGCGCGTCGATCAAGGTCGCGGCTGAAGTCGTCGCGCGGGGCGAGGCCGCCGCGCTCTTCAGCGCCGGTCACACGGGCGCGACGGTCATGGCGTCGCACGCCGCCTTTGGAATGCTGCCCGGCGTCGACCGTCCGGCGCTCGCCGCGGCGATCCCCACACGACGCCGTGCGGCGCGCGATCGCGACCGGCAGGGCGCCCCGGTGCCGGCCATTCTGCTCGACGTTGGCGCGAGCGTCGAGTGCCGGCCCCAGCATCTGCTTCAATTTGCGGTGATGGGGCGGTTATATGCGCGCGTGGCGTTCGACATCGAGTCGGCGCGCATCGGGCTGTTGTCGATCGGTGAGGAGGCCAGCAAGGGCAACGAGCTGACGCGAGAAGCGCACCGCCTGTTGAAGGCGTCGCCGCTATCGTTCATCGGGAATGTCGAAGCCCGGGACGTCTACAGCGGCCAAGCGGACGTCATCGTGTGCGATGGCTTCACGGGAAATGTGGCCTTGAAAATCAGCGAGGGGTTGGTCGAGGTCATGGAGGCGCTGCTCGGGGAGGAGCTGTCGAGCACGATGACGATGCGCGTCGGATCGCTCATCACGCGTCGCGCCCTGCGGCACTTCCGGCGCCGCGTGGACTACTCGGAGTACGGCGGGGCGCCGCTTCTGGGCGTGGCTCGCGCGACGATCGTGGGCCACGGCCGGTCGAGCGCGAAGGCGGTACGGAACGCGCTCGCGATGGCCTACCGTTTTGCCGCGCATCGCTACGTCGAGCGCGTCGAAGAGGACATCGCTGCTGCCGCGGTGCCGCATTCGTGATCGCGTTCATCTTTCCCGGACAGGGATCCCAGAAGGTCGGCATGGGCGGGGCCCTCGCCGACGCCTTTCCGATCTGCCGCCAGACATTCGAAGAAGCGGACGCCGCGCTCGGAGAAGCGCTCAGTCGCGTGATTTTCGAGGGGCCAGAGGCGCAACTGACGCTGACCGAGAACGCGCAGCCGGCGATTCTGGCGGTCAGCATTGCCGCGTATCGGCTGCTCGAATCGCGCGGCGTCGTGCCGGCGTTCGTGGCAGGGCATAGTCTCGGCGAGTACTCGGCGAACGTTGCGGCCGGGACCTTCACGTTGGCCGACGCGCTTCGGCTCGTTCGACGCAGGGGCCTGTACATGCAGGAGGCCGTGCCTGTGGGTGAGGGGGCGATGGCGGCCATCCTCGGCCTCGACGCGGAGAAGATCTCGGAGGCGTGTGCCGCGGCGGCTCGTGAGACCGGTCAGGTCGTCAGCCCGGCCAATCTGAATGGCCCCGGGCAGATTGCCATCGCGGGGAGCCGTGAGGCGGTGGCGAGCGCGGGCGCACGGGCCAAGGCGCTCGGCGCAAAACGCGTGATTGCCTTGTCGGTCAGCGCGCCGTTTCACTGCGCGCTGATGAAGCCGGCCGAGAATCGTCTGGCGCCCGAGCTCCGGGCGCTGATCGCGAACGCGCACGACCCCCGCGTCCCCGTGGTCGCCAACGTGGATGCCGAGGTGAAGCGAGATCGGTCGTCGGCGATCGAGGCGCTCGTGAAGCAAGTGTCATCGCCCGTGCAGTGGGAAGCGGTTGTCACCCGTCTTGCGTCCGAGGGCGTCACAACGTATGTTGAGGTGGGTCCGGGCACGGTCCTGAGCGGGCTGGTGAAGAAGATTCACACCGGACGCCGCGGCGGTGAAGCCGCGACGGTTCTGAACTTCGGAAGCCCGGATGATCTCGAGGCCGTCGAGCGGGCGATTGGACCGGGCGGCGGGATCCCCCTGGCATGGAGACAGAGCCCGGACGAAGCGTCGACGAAGCCCTCTTCGTGACTTCGTGACAAGATGTTCAATCTCAACGGCAAAGTAGCGCTCGTCACCGGTGCGTCTCGCGGCATTGGCCGCGCGATCGCGATGCGACTCGCCGAACAGGGCGCGATGGTGGTGGCCGCCGCACGCGAAACGCACGCCAGCGAGTGTGTCAGCGGGCTGACCGCGAGGGGCCTGCGGGCCGAGGCGCTCACGCTCGATGTCACCGACGCGCTGTGGGTCGGGCGGGTGCCGGGCGACATCGTGGCGCGCCATGGACGGCTCGACATCGTGATCAGCAATGCCGGGATCGCGCGCGATCAGTTGCTGATGCGAATGAAGCGAGACGACTGGGACCAGGTGATGGCGACCAATCTCACGGCCAGCTTCCTGCTCGCCCAGGCCGCCATCCGCCCGATGATTCGGCAGCAGTCCGGGCGCATCATCGCCATCAGCTCGGTCGTTGGGCAGGTGGGCAATGCCGGACAGACCAACTACGCTGCATCGAAGGCGGGGCTTATCGGGTTCGTGAAAGCGCTTGCGCGGGAAGTGGCGTCGCGCGCCATCACGGTGAATGCGATTGCGCCGGGCCTGATTGAGACCGACATGCTGCAGGCCGTACGCGAAAAAGCACAGGAAGCGTGGACGTCGCAGATTCCGCTGGGCCGTTTGGGCACGCCGGACGACGTGGCGGCCGCGGCGTGCTTTCTTGCATCGGACGAGGCAGCGTATATTACAGGACACGTGTTGGCGGTGAACGGGGGCATGTATATGTGAGCGCGGTCCGGGCATTGCTGACGTGGCCGGGTGGTGGACAGAAGTGTCCGGATGGTGCCGGACGCAGGAGGCATGATGGCGGTAGCCGACAAAGTGAAGAGCATCATCGTGGAGCAGCTCGGGGTCGATGAAGAAGAGGTAACGCCGGATGCCTCGTTTGTAGACGATCTTGGCGCAGACTCGCTCGACACGGTCGAGTTGGTGATGGCATTCGAGGAGGAGTTCGGGATCGAGATTCCCGACGAGGACGCCGAGAAGATTACGCGCGTCAAAGAGGCCGTCGAGTACATCGATTCGCACTCCAAATCGAAAAAGTAGGGCCGGCCTACGGAGAGACATGACCAATAGTCGCCGGGTGGTCGTCACGGGCATCGGCCTGGTGTCGTCGCTCGGAATCGGAACTGAAGCGAACTGGGCGGCGCTCGTTGCGGGGAAGAGCGGGGTGGGGACGATCACCAAGTTCGACGCGTCGCAGTTCGCCACGCGGATCGCGGGCGAGGTCCGCGGGTTCGACCCGCTGCAGTACATCGACAAGAAGGACGTCAAGAAGATGGACGTCTTCATTCAGTACGCGATCGCAGCGGCACAGTTCGCGATGGACGACTCCGGCCTGGCCATCACCCAGGACAGCGCCCCGGACGTCGGCGTGTACATCGCGTCCGGCATCGGCGGATTTACGACGATCGAGCGGGAGCACAAAGCGCTCATCGAGGGCGGTCCGCGCAAAATCTCACCCTTCTTCATCCCCTCGGCAATCATCAATCTGGCGGCGGGCCAGGTGTCCATCCGGTTCGGCGCGAAGGGTCCGAACTCCGCGACCTGTACCGCGTGCTCGGCGTCCGCGCACGCCATCGGCGACGCGTTCGAGATCATCCGCCGCGGCGACGCGGAGGCGATGATTGCGGGTGGATCAGAGGCCGCGATCACGCCGATGGGTATCGGCGGCTTCGCCGCACTGCGGGCGCTGTCACAGCGCAACGACGAGCCGCACCGCGCGAGCCGGCCCTTCGATCGCGATCGCGACGGCTTCGTGGTCGGGGAAGGCGCGGGCGTGCTGATTCTCGAAGAGTTGGCGGGGGCCCTTCGGCGCAGCGCGCACATTTACGCGGAGCTCGTCGGCTACGGCATGGCGGCCGATGCGTACCACATTACGGCGCCGTCGGAAGACGGCGACGGGCCGCTGCGCGTGATGCAGCGTGCCATGAAGAACGCAAGCATCGAGCCGTCGCAGATCTCGTACATCAACGCCCACGGGACGTCGACCCCTCATGGGGACAAGGTCGAGACGATCGCGATCAAGCGCGCGTTCGCCAGTGACATCCCGCCGGTGTCGTCGACCAAGTCGATGACCGGGCACCTGCTCGGCGCCGCCGGCGGGCTCGAGGCCGGCATCAGCGTGCTCGCCGTGCATCATCAAATGGCGCCGCCGACCATCAACCTCGAATGCCGCGATCCCGAGTGCGATCTCGACTACATTCCCAACAAAGCTCGCGCGATGGCGATCGAGTACGCGCTTTCGAATTCGTTCGGCTTCGGGGGCACGAACGCCGCGCTGATCTTCAAACGATACGAAGCGACGGCCGATAACTGATAAACCCGACGGCCGGA
>DATKHR010000014.1:0-5818 GCA_035510155.1 Vicinamibacterales bacterium | reverse complement strand
TGAATTTTCCCGTGTGGGCGAAGGCCATCAGCGCTCAGGGAACGGTGAAGGCCACCGGCGGGTCGGTCAACGTGCCGGTCGTGTGTGCCGGGGCGCTCGTCAACCCGGGCGACGTGATCGTCGCCGACGCGGACGGCGTGGCGGTCGTGCCCCGTCGAACGGCCGCGGACGCGGCCCGGCTGGGCATGGAGCGCCTCGCGAAGGAGCAGAAGTCGCGTGAGCGCCTCCGCGCCGGGGAGCTCGGACTGGATATGTACGGGTGGCGCCCCAGGCTGGCCGAACTAGGCGTTCGATACGTCGACGACGAGGACGCAGATCGCGGATGACGCCATCGCGGCGAACATCCGGAGGGGGCGGTCAGTCACGCCAGGCTGAACCTGAATGTCACGGTCACGACGAACGCTGTGGGAACGCCGTTCAAGACGAGCGCTGAATACTTCCACTGCTTCAGTGCGTCGCTCGCGGCGTTGTCCAGCAGGGCACCCGCGCTCCGCACGACTCTGACCGACTCCACGCCACCACTCGCATCAACGACGGCTTCGAGGATGACGATGCCGCCGAGGTGCGTTGCGGCGGCGAGCGCCGAATAGACGGGCTCGACACGATGGAGCAGGCCTGGCGTCTTGATCGGGCCGCCCACGCGAACCGGAGCCGCCGAAGACGTCGGCGCGGGTGGCGGCGGAGCCGGCGCGACGGGCGCCCCAATCCCTTCGGCGATGCCGCCGACGACGCCGCCGGTGATGCCGCCCTCGACTCCGCCTTCCAATCCGGCGGCCGGCTCGACGTGGGTTGTGCCAGTGTGGTCCTGCTGGACTGCGGATGACGCGTCGGCGGGTATTGCGGGCTGCTCGACGACACCGACAGGCTCTTTGGCTGCGGGTGCCTCGTGGGGCGCTTGCGATGCCACTGGCGGTGGTGGTGGCGGCGGCACAGAGGGCAGCACGGCTGGCGTCGCGACAAACGCCAGAGTCGTCCGGAGTTGGGGTTGAACGCTGGCCACGCGAAACAGCGTGACGACAACCAGGGCTGTGATTGCCGCCGCGTGCGCGAGGATGGCGGCGACTCTGGACGGGAGGGAACGTTCACGAAGCGGACGCTCAGTCTCTTCTGAGATCAGGTCGAACATGTATCGCGTCTCGTACCTGCGTTTCGCAGGCGCTTATTTCATGTCAGTCCTCCGCAATCCGTACGCCATCGGCAAGGCGGGCGTACCGCGCCATTCGGGGCCATTGCTTGGGAGCGCACTGCGCCGGAATGCGCACACTGAGCATGGCTGCTCACCGGACCCGTCCGGCTCAGGTTGATGCAGTCTTGATCTCGCTCGACGATCGCGACGTGCTGGGCGCCTCTACTGAGGCTGGCGCTTGTCGGGAGCTGACGGCGCCGAGGGCCGGCGCATTTCCACCCGTCCCTTCAGGCCCCCTCCCTCAGCGATGGCTATGCGCGGCGCGACAATATCGCCCGTCACCGAGCCGGTCGCCTGGATTTCCACCTTGTCCCCGGCTGTCACATTGCCAGTGACGGCGCCCATAATCACGACCGATTTGGCAGCGATTTCCGCCCGTATATCAGCATGTGGGCCGATGGTCAGCGTGTGATCGGGCAGCTTGACGCTCCCTTCCATCTGGCCACACAGCGTGAGATCCTCGGACCCACTGAGCTCCCCTTTGATGACGACCGACTTCCCCAAGTCCATCACGAGCGCGTCCGCATTTCCACGATCTGATGGCACGTTTTGCGGAGGTGTGGGTGGTTGTGGGGGCGGCCCGGCAGATTGATCTCGTTTCCACATCGTCGTTCCTCCGGATGATGGCCTGCCTTCACATTCGTGCGAGCGCCCAGCGAATCCCGCCGAGCACATGCTGCTGATAAGTGGCATCCCGCCAGAGCTCGTCGCGATGACCGAGCGCGGTGTAGAACACGCGGCCCGTCCCGTACATCTTCGCCCAAGCGAGCGGGAGATCTCCCATTTCGCCGGCGTGTTCGAGCCCGTCCTGCGGGTACGCTCGGAGCGTCAACAAAGGGGTGACACGATCCCTGTTGTTCGTCTTGAACCGGTAAATCTCATCAAACACCCTGTAGGTCGAGCCGAGAGGGGCGACGGCCGGATTCGACGGCGTCTCAACCGTCGCGACAACCTCGGTCTGGTTGCCGTGTTTGTCGAATTCGTCGCCGAGCATGTCAAGGTACTCGGGGCGGTTGTGATAGGTATCTGACGCGCTGTGCGTTCCTGCGAACGCGTGCCCGGCGGCGACCCACCGCAGAAACGCGCCCAGATCGGGGATGCCCAGATCTCCGGTTGTGTTGGCGAAGACCACGCCGTCGAACTCGGCGAGGCCGCTCGGCGTGATATATCGATTGACGTCGGTCGCGGTCCGACAAAAAGTTGTGGTGAAGAGGCCCGAGCTGCGGCCGAGCGCCTCCAGAACAGGCTCGGCAACGTCAATCGAGCCGTGGCGGTACCCGGTGGTGTAGGTGACCAGCAGCATGCGGGCGGGCGTCATGGTTTGAGCCGCCGCGCTCGGGGGCGACGTCGGCGCGGTCGTCGAAGATGACCCGCAGCAGACCGCGCAAATCACGAAGAGCATCGGACGCAGTCGCTCTGACATTGCCGTCCCCTATGGTAGCAGCAGCCGATGAACTCCGACTGCCGAGCAGGGGGACTGACGCGGCAGATGTCAGGCGTCGAGCAGATCGACAACGACAAGCGTCACATCGTCGTGCGGCAGAGTTTCCCGGTCCGCGAACCGGCGCAGCGTCGTCATGAGCGTATCTGCAAACAACGCCGGCGACTTGTTTCGCTCCACATCGGCGAACGCGGTGAGGCGCTCGATGCCGAACAGTTCCTCATTGCGCCCCGGTGTTTCCGTGAGGCCGTCGCTGTAAACAATGAGACGCGCCCCTCTGGCGATCGAGACGGTTGCCGTGGCGTACTCCGCCGACGGCATCACTCCAAGAAACAGGCCTCGTTCTTCAAGGCGAAGCACTGTCGAGTCGTCTCCCGGCACGAGCAGCGGCGGCGGATGGCCGGCGGCGGCATAGCTGACCGCGCGTTCATCCGGCCGGAGCAGGGCACAGACGGCCGTGACGTACGATCGTTCGAACAGCCCGCACAGCGTCAGATTCATTCGTCCGAGAAGTTTGGCGGGATCTCGCGTCTCTCGGAGCCCGGCGGCAAAGGCCACCTTCACCATCGAGGCGATCAACGCTGCGGGGATGCCGTGGCCCGAGACGTCCGCGACTATCACGGCAACAGCGCCGTTGTCCATGGCGACGACGTCATAGAAATCGCCCGCCACCGCCGCCAGCGGCTCGTAGCGGGCTGCGATCCGTACACGTCCCGTTGACGGCAGATCGTGCGGCAGAATCGATGTCTGAATCTCGCGCGCGGACCGCATTTCCTGTTCGACGGCGATCAGTTGCCGTTCCTGTGCGAATACGCGCGTGAGTGCGATATATCCGAAGCAGGCAAGCAATACAAGAAATCCGATTGGCTCCGCACTGAACTGCCACGGCACGAGATGGGCTCCGACCGCGTGATCGTTGAGGACGAACAACAAGAAGATGACGATGCCCGCGACCAGAATTCGCCATTCGACAATCCGAGGCGGCCTGTATCCGGCAATCGCGCCGACGAGAGCGACGGTTGCGACGACGGACATCAACGGTAAGGACGGGTCAGGTACAAGAGTTGGAAGACCCGTCACGCGGTCGGCAACCACCGCAGCGATGGCGAACACGGCCGTTCCAATGGTCACCCAACGAAGCGCGCGATGCCATCCGAGGCCGTAGAGCTCCTCGATGAACAGCAGCGCCGGAATGAGGATGAAGTAGTTGAATCCGCTCTCGATCCAAAGCGCCGTCGACGAACTGATCCCGAGCGCTGTCGCCAGGGGCTGCTTGAAGAACATTCGACTGCCGTAGATCACCGCAAAGAGACCAAACGAGAACAGGAGCCTCCCCGTGGGCTGGGGACGAAGCACGTGTCCGACCAGCGCAGTGACGGCGGCGGTACAGATGATTATCGCGATCGCGAACGCGACGAGATTCACAGCTGCCATCTTGTGCGGACATTAACGTTCTCTTGAATTGCGATCAACGGCAAATGCGTTTGCGTCGCGGGTAGAATGCCGACGTGACTGGCCCGCGTGACCAGGATTCGACAGGCGGCCCCACGTTGGCCGTTGTCCGAGATGGAGGCGCAACGACACCGGGCTCGGGTGGGACGGGCCCGACCGAGATCTGCGGCGAGGCGAGCTATTCGAGATTCCGGCAGTTTCGAACCTCTGGGAGAATGCTCACCCCGAAATAGGCTCACCCGGGAATCTCTTGCGACTATGGGGCACGCACCTCCATTGGTCAGTCGAGCGTGAAGGAGACGAACATCAGTCGTCCTTCCCGCTGAATCTGCAGCGTGACCGGCGATCCGGGCTTCAGCGCACGTACGGCGTCCCTGAGATCCTGCAGCACCGAGATCTGCTTGTTGTTCAGGCTGCGGATCACGTCTCGCGGCTGCAGGGGGACCTCGCCTGTCGCGCCGGCCGTGCGAGCGACGACGATGATGCCGTAGGGATCTCTGAGTCCTTTGGCTGACGCCGCGAGTTGTCGATCGATTTCGACGCCCAGTATGCCGAGCTCAGACACCAGGTTCTTTTCAGGGTCGGCCATCGCCGACACGGAATCGAAGTCGCTTCGTTCTTCGACCGGCGCGATCGCCAGGGTCATCTCTTTTCCGTCTCTGACGACAACCATCTGCACCTTCTCAGGAGAGTCTCTCAGGCGGAAGAAGTAATTCACCGTCGGCAGGTTGTCGGCCGGTTGACCATCAACGGAGACCAGGATGTCGCCGACTTTCAAGCCGGCGGCTTCGGCGGGGCCGCCCGGCCAGACGTCGGAGACGATGACACCGCGGTTGTTGGACAGATTGAGCGCTCCGGCCATCTCCGACGTGATCGTCTGAATGCTCATCCCGACTTCCTGCCGCCGCAGTTGACCGAACGTCTTCAGCTGGCGAAACACGGTTCTCGCCGTCGCGCTTGGAATCGCGAAGCCCAAGCCCTCGTTTCCCCCCGATTGCGAGAGGATGAACGTGTTGACGCCGACGACTTCACCGCGGATGTTGACCAAAGGGCCGCCGGAATTTCCCGGGTTGATCGGCGCGTCGGTCTGGACGTAAATCTGCGGCGAATCAGGATCAATCTGCCGTGCCACCGCGGATACCAGTCCGTGCGACAGGCTGTTGCGCATCCCCGCAGGGCTCCCGAAAGCGAACACGGTCTCGCCCTGACGGACCTGCGAATACATCGCGAGCGGCAGCGCGGGGAGCTTCACGCCATCGAGTTTCAACAACGCGAGATCCAATTCCGTTGCGATGCCGACGATTCGAGCGGCGGCCTGCGATGATTTGCCCGACAGGGCCGTCGTCAACGAGCCGTCCGTATTGGCCGCCGGCAGCACGACCTGCACGCGCTGCGCACCGCTGACGACGTGTGCGTTCGTCATGATGTAGCCGTCCGGATCGATCACAAATCCGGAACCGACGGAGCGCTGTCTTCCGACGACGATGCTGGCGTCGGCTCGAACGTTCTCTTCGCGCGCGCCGTAACTGGTGACGAGAACCTGCACCACGCTTGGCCAGACTCTGCTGGTGAGCGCGTCTATCGCCTCGTTCATCCTCGTCAGCGCATCCTGAGGCGGAGCCGGAGCTTGTCTCTGAGTCTGCTGGGCAAACAACGCCGATGGTAGAAGGAGAAGCAACACAGAAACTGAGAAGCGGATCCCGTGGACTCGAGAGTATCGGACGAACGAACTCATCACA
>DATKHR010000013.1:0-6156 GCA_035510155.1 Vicinamibacterales bacterium | reverse complement strand
CCATGATCCAGGACGGCTTGCGATCGCTCCGGCAAGGAAGGACGACGTTCGTCATTGCCCACCGGCTTTCGACCATCCGGAGCTCGGACCAGATTCTGGTGCTCGAGCACGGCGAGATCGTCGAGCGCGGTACGCACGAAGAGCTGCTCGAGGCAGGCGGACGATACCGTCAGTTGTACGACAAGCAGTACCGGTTCGAGAGGGACCGCTTCATCAACCCGGGGGAGGATTTCACGCCGGAGCCCGAGCGGGCCGTCGCGGCCGCGGCCGCGAGGACGAACAACGCGCTCTAGCTACGAGCCTGCAGCCGACGCGATGACGTTGACCTGCTGCCGAACCGACGCCCGCTCGCGACCCCTCGACCCACGCAGCGTCGCTCTCACCTCGTACCGGCCGGGCGGGAGGCTCCGGAACTCGAACACGCTCGTGCGCGGCGCTCGCTCACCCTCCAGCTGAATCTCGCTGCTTCGATAGAACTCCGCCGACTCTGCCACGACCTCCACGGCCCGATTCTCCGGGTCGGACGCGATGGTCGTCCGAACGATGAGGTTGGCGGGCGCAAAGCTCAGCGCCGGCGAGACGCGAATCGTGATGCGCTGGACGTCATCCGCCCCGGCCGCCGTTGTGATCCCTATCAAGAGTCCGAGGAACAGTGTCTTCGTTTTCATGTTTTTTCGTGACTTCCCCAGCGCTCGCTCGCGCCTGGCCTCGCTACCGACGTGCCCTCTCTTGGTGCTTCTCGACGTCGACGTCGATCGCCAATAGAGCCAGAACCGGATCACGCGCCTGAACGTCGTGCAAGTCGCGGACCATCGTTGAAGATCGGAGAAGATAGGCAGATGCGCCGAATCGACTCGACCCCGCTCCCTGTGCTGCTCGTCCTCACAACGCTCGTCGTTGCATTTCGCGCTCCCGAACGGCATTTCAGAGCGGCTGCCCCTGCGCGGGCTGACCGAGTCGGGCCCCCCGGATTGAGAATCGACGATTATCGTGAGCCGGCAGACCGACTGATTGGCGAGGCGGTCAGCAGCCCCTTCGCCTGGCACAGACTGGCAGTCCTGACCGACTCGATTGGCAACCGGCTGAGCGGTAGCGCATCGCTGGACCGCGCCATCACGTGGGCGGTCGATGAGATGAAACGTGATGGGCTCGAAAACGTGCACACCGAGCGAGTCATGGTGCCGCGCTGGGTTCGCGGCCGCGAGAGCGCCGAGATTGTCGAGCCGGCCGCGCATGAAATCGTGATGCTCGGCCTCGGCGACAGCATCGCGACACCGTCGGATGGCGTTCGGGCCGAAGTGCTCGTCGTGAGGAGCTTCGAGGAGCTCGACGCGCGCGCGGCGAGCGTTCGCGGGCGGATCGTCTTGTTCAACGTCCCCTTCACCAGCTATGGGGAGACCGTCCGATACCGATCGCAGGGACCCTCACGCGCTGCACGCCTCGGCGCAGCCGCCATGCTCGTCCGTGCGGTCGGCCCCGCTGGACTGCGCACGCCCCACACCGGTGCTCTCCAATACGCGGGCGACGCGCCGAAGATCCCGGCGGCGGCGATTACGACGGAAGACGCCGATCGGCTCCAGCGCATGGCGGACCGTGGAAACCGGATCGTCGTCCGCCTGAAGATGGAGGCGCACTTCGAGCCGGACGTCGAGTCGGCCAACGTCATCGGCGAGCTGACGGGCCGCGAAAGACCCGACGAGATCGTTCTCGTCAGCGGCCATCTGGACTCCTGGGACGTCGGTGCCGGCGCGAGCGACGATGGCGGCGGGTGCGTGGCAACGTGGGATGCGCTGCGGATCATGAAGAAGCTGAACCTGCGGCCGCGCCGAACCGTCCGCGTCGTGCTGTGGACGAACGAGGAAAACGGCGGCCGCGGCGGTCAGGCGTACCGCGATCAGCATCGGGCTGAGCTGGACCGGCACGTCATGATGCTGGAGTCGGACGGCGGAGTGTTCCGGCCGCTTGGGTTTGGCTTCAGCGGGAACGAGGCGGCGCGCGAGACCGTCAGGGCGATCGCGACCCTCTTGACCGGCATCGGCGCGGACCAGATCACACCTGGCGGCGGCGGCGCGGACATCGGTCCGAGCGTGCAGGAGGGGCGGATCCCGGCGATGTCGCTCGACGTCGACGGATCGAAGTACTTTCTCATTCACCACACCACTGCCGACACGATTGACAAGATCGATCCGACCGAGATGTCGCGATGCGCCGCGGCGGTGGCTGTGATGGCGTATGTCATCGCGGACTTGCCACGGCGGCTGGGGGAGTGAGACTCGGGGCTTGGTACCGAGCTACGAGTACCGAGCGACGAGTACCGAGTTCCCGACTAACGACGCTATACTGGGTCGAATGAAACCGCTCCTCTTCTCCACAGCTCTCGTGGCGGCCGCCTGCTCGGCGACATCCGCTCAGCCGTCCAGGCCGTTATCGCCTTCCGATGTCGTCGCGACGGTCGGGTCGGCGACCATTACGCTTGCAGAGGTTGACGAGAAAGCTCTCCAGCAGCCGACAGCGAACTTCGGGAGCGTGAAGCTCGTTCAGGCGCTCTACGAGGCGCGGCGGGCAGCTCTCGACGACATCGTAGGGAGCAAGCTGATCGACCAGGAGGCCAGAGCTCGCGGCGTCGACCGACCCACGCTGATAGAGCAAGAGATCACCGCCCGGGTGCCGTCAGTCGGCGACGCTGATGTGGCGGACTGGTACCGAGCCAACCAGGCTCGGGTACAGGGCGCCTCGCTCGATCAGGTTCGCGCGCCGATCCGCGCGTTGTTGATACAGGAGCGGATGGAGGATGCGCGGCAGCGGTATGTCGACGTGCTGAAAAGCAAGACGCCGGTACGCATCACGCTGGAGCCGCCCAGGCTGAACGTGTCGGCCGCCAGCGGACCCTCCAAGGGCGCCGTGAACGCGCCGATCCAGCTGATCGAGTTCTCGGACTTCCAATGCCCGTACTGCCTGAGAGCTCGTGCAACCGTGAAGAAGGTCCTGGAGACATACGGCGATCGCATCCACTTCGTCTATCGTCACTATCCGTTGCCCAGTCATCCCGGCGCGAGGCCGGCCGCCGAGGCCTCAGAGTGCGCGGCCGAGCAAGGCAAGTTCTGGCAGTATCACGATCGCCTCTTCGACGACCCGTCGAGGCTAAGCGGCACCGAGCTCAAACAGCAGGCCGCGGCGGTGGGAGTCGACATGACGCGATTCAACACGTGCGTCGACTCACGCAAATACAAGGCGCAGGTCGACGCGGATCTCAAGGATGGTGACGAAGCGGGAGTCAACGGCACACCGGCGTTCTTCATCAACGGCCGGATGCTGAGCGGCGCGCAGCCGTTCGAGGCGTTCAAGAGAATTATCGACGAGGAGCTGGAGCGTCACGCCAAGAGCTGAAGCCCGTGCACGATCGAGTACGCAATCGCCAGAAACGTGATGGCCAGCAGGCCGAGCGCGATGATGAGATGGTCCCCCTTCTCGCGGCTCAAGGGGTTGAAGAGGACTGACGCGGCATAGCCGCCCAAAAAGCCGCCAGCATGCGCCGTGTTGTCGACGCCGGGCATGATGAGCCCCATCACGAACAGGATGACCACGTAGTTCAACGCTTGCCCATGGATCAGGCGGCTTCCGCTCTTCTGCCCGTAATGGAGGAGCGCTCCAAGCAGACCCAGGATTGACGCCGACGCCCCAAGCGTCAGCGGCGCGCCGTGAAAGAGCGGAATCGGGATCGGCGAGAGCGCCATCAAGGAACTCAGCAGAAACCCGCACATACCCGAAACGACGTAGATGATGACCGTGCGGGGCGCTCCAATCAGATCGACGACTGCCGGCCCCAGATCGCGCACCCACATCATGTTGAAAAGGATGTGCAGGAAGTTGGCGTGCAGCCAGCTCGCGGTGAGAAGCGTCCACCACCATCCGAGCTGGAACACCGGAACGGCGCCGCTCGCTCCGAAAAGCAGCATCGCGCGCCGGCTGGGCGCGAGGAACGACATCATCCCGCCGGCGATCTGGAGCTCACTGCCCGACGCGAGCAGCATCAGCGTGTAGAGCACCGACGACGCCCCAATCACGAGCGGCGCGAACCCGAAATCGGCTCCAAGCTGCCTGAGCGCCGGGCCGAAGCCCCACAACCCCGGGTTGGCGCGCCCGCACGTATAACACTTCTCGTCGCGCACGCCCACGAGCGACCCGCACGACGGACAGACGACGGAGCCGGACGTTCGTCGTTTCAACACGACCGGATTCTATCAGCTGCCCGCACCCACATCGGCGCGTTTCGGTCTCATGTTCGCGGCGAGCACCCGCTTGCGCAGCCGGATGCTTGAGGGCGTGACTTCCACCAGCTCATCGTCGTTGATGAACTCGATCGCCTGCTCGAGGCCGAGCTTCCGCGGCGGAATGAGCCGAATGGCTTCGTCGGCGGTCGATGCCCGCATGTTGGTCTGCTTTTTCTCTTTCGTCACGTTGACGTCGATGTCGTTGGGTCGTGCATTCTCGCCGATGATCATCCCCTCGTACACCTCGGTCGCCGGCTCGATGAAGATCTCGCCCCGCTCCTGCAGGTTGAAGATGGCGTACGACGTCGCGAGACCCTGGCGATCGGCCACCAACGCCCCGTTGACGCGCGCCGGAATCGCGCCGTGCCACGGCTCCCAGCTCGAGAAGATGTGGTTCATGATGCCGGTGCCCCTGGTGTCGGTCATGAACTGCGACCGGAATCCAATCAGCCCCCGCGCCGGAATCCGGAACTCCAGGCGCACGCGCCCGCTGCCGTTGTTGACCATCTTGGTCATGACGCCCTTGCGCTCGCCGACCTGCGCGATGACGACGCCCTGGTGGTCTTCGGGCACGTCGATCACCAGCTCCTCGACCGGTTCGACGATGCCGCCATTTGACTGCTTGGTCACGATATCGGGGCGCGAAACCTGGAGCTCAAAGCCCTCGCGCCGCATCATCTCGATCAGAATCGACAGCTGCAGCTCGCCGCGCCCGACGATCTTGACCTGTTCCGGCGAATCGGTCGGCTCGAGGCGGATCGAGACGTTGCCGAGCAGCTCCCGATCGAGACGTTCTCGCAACTGTCGCGACGTCACGTATTGCCCGTCGCGGCCGGCCATCGGCGACGTGTTCACCCCCAACACCATCGAAACCGTCGGCTCGTCGATGGCGATGGGTGGAATCGCAATGCGGTGCTCCGCGTCCGCGATCGTCTCGCCGATGGTGATATCGGCGATGCCCGCCAGGCACACGATGTCTCCGGCAGCGGCTTCCTGGATATCGACTCGCCTGAGCCCCTCGAAGGCATAGAGCTTCGTGACCGTGGTTTGCTGAACGGCCCGGTCGAGTTTGCAGACAGCGACCTGATCGCCAATTTTCACCCGACCGTTGAAGATGCGCCCGATGGCAATGCGCCCGACGTAGTCGCTCGAATCGAGATTCGCGACGAGCAGCTGAAGCGGCGCTTCCGGGTTCCCCTGCGGGGGCGGCACGTGCATCACGACGGCGTCGAAGAGCAAGCGCAGGTCTCGCCCGGACGTCGTCGCGTCGAGGCTGCACGTTCCGGTCTTGGCGTTGGTGTACAGCACCGGGAACTCGAGCTGCGCCTCGGTGGCGTCGAGGTCGATGAAGAGATCGTAGATCTCGTTGAGGACTTCGCGCGGCCTGGCGTCCGGCCGGTCGATCTTGTTGATGACGACGATCGGCGGCAGCTGGCGCTCGAGCGCCTTGCGAAGCACGAACCGTGTCTGCGGGAGCGGCCCCTCCGACGCATCCACGAGCAGCAGGACGCCGTCGACCATCGACAGCGTGCGCTCCACCTCGCCGCCGAAGTCCGCGTGGCCCGGGGTGTCGACGATGTTGATCAGGGTGTCCTTGTAGTGGACCGCCGTGTTCTTCGCAAGAATCGTGATGCCGCGCTCGCGCTCGAGCTCGTTGCTGTCGAGGGCGCGCTCGGCTACGCGCTCGTTGGCGCGGAAGGTTCCGCTCTGATGCAGCAACGCGTCGACCAGTGTCGTCTTGCCGTGGTCGACGTGCGCGATGATCGCGACGTTGCGCCGCAGAGGATTTGCGACCGCGGACATCCCCCCAGTCTACTTGAGGCGAGCGAGGATTTCACGCGCGCGGGCGCCGAACTGATCGTCGTCCACGACGCGCTCGGCGAAC
>DATKHR010000012.1:0-18324 GCA_035510155.1 Vicinamibacterales bacterium | reverse complement strand
CTCGGCGGAGGAATCGGTGTCCGCTCCGGAACAAACGTTTCGTGAGTGATTTTCCACTGACCGTTGATCTTCTGCCAGCCCACGACGTAGTTTGCTTTTGCCTTCAAAGGTCCACCCGGCAGTGTGGCTTCAACCTCGTTGTATCCTAGTTCCAGAGCCATGTCGCCGGATCGCGAGACATCAATCTTCTCGGGGACAATCCGCAGTTTGAAGTCTGGCGTCTCAAGCAGTGGCTTCCATGCTGCTGGTGAAGTGCTAGCCGTGCTTGCACGGATAGATTGTGTACGAAACGGTCATAAATCGATCACGCAGCAATTGGAGCTCCTGCAATGTGTTCATTAATCGCGCGGTCGAGGTCGGCAAAGAGTGTGCGCAGAGACGGTGGGGCCTGCGTCGTGAAACTCACGTCAAGTATCTGTAATCCGGGACGAATGACGCGGGAGTGGACCTTGGTCAGAAAGAGCGCGACACGTCGACCGTACGGCGTCAAGACGTAGCGGTTCTGATGATCGAGCCGCGTCAGGAGTCCTTTGCGGATCAGGCGCCGGAGGTCATAGCCCATGTGGCGTGTGGTATAGGCGGTTCCCAGCAGGGATGCAACGAGTGGCCGCAGTTGGGCATTGGTCAGGCCGTCGGCGGTCCAGAGAAAATGACAGAGCGCGTTGAGGAGCGCCGTAACTCGAGGCTGCCCAAACTTTAAGGCGGGGGCCGGGAGCCCGTCGACCGTTCGAGTCGGTTGCACCAAATCGGCGAGCTGGGCGGCAGCCAAGCCGCAGTCGTGGGCGAGCCGTTCGGTCTGCAGCACTCGCGTGTTGATGTGATCACCCAGCGTGCGGAGGTAGCTTAAGTTCGACAGCCGCCGTCCAATGCCAAAGTCGTACGTGTCATTGAACGTGGTCTCGGTGCGCAAGGCGCGCTCCTCCTTGAAATATTGCTTGATCTGGCAACGCTTGTAGGTGATATGCAGACTCGGGTTGACCCCGTTGGTGATCACCCGGGTGGTGAAGCGACTGGGGGTGTTTCGTCGAATCTGCCGGGGAAATAAGAGCTGGACGTGATCGGGGCGGCCGAGATCGAGATTGTCTCGAATGACACTTTCGAAGAATTCGCGGCCGCGGAGGGGCCGATCAAAGACCTGCGTCAGGCTCACTTCGAGCTGCAAGACTGACAGCTGATAGTCAAATCCGCGCGCACGATGGGTCGAGGTGAGAGGGAGCGGGATCTGGGCCTGCCACCGCGCGAAGAAGGTCTCGATGTCGGCGGCACTCAGGCGGTCACAGATGGTTTGCAGCGTCTTCGGTTTCGGGCACGTGAGGAAGCCATTGTCGAGGGCGGTGAAATGCAGCTGGCGATGGTGGAGTTGTCGTTTGGCCCATTCATGGCCGTTGAGACAGATTTTGATCGCATACGGTGCATAGCCGCAGATTTTGATAAAGGCGGGACCCCACTCAGCGTCGAGCACGTAGATGTAGTAGTGGTTCACGTAGACCGATCGCCGATGGAACCAAAACTTCACCCACCGCCCTTCACGTCGCTTCGTGGCGGTCCAGCCGGAGGCGCGTTCTTGGGCGACGCCGATCAGCACGACGCCGCTCCGTTTGCCAAACCGGTCTCGGTAGCGTTGGACGATGTGGTCCTTCCGGTCGCCCCTGCGGAACTCGATCCATGGGATCGCGTGCTGCTCGGCCCAGGTGCGGAGCTGCTTTTTAAAGGCCTCGGTGAGCTGGCCAAACAACGCCGGCGAGGCGATGGTCTGCCGACAGGCCCGCACGAGAAAATCAATCACGCCGCCCGAACTCTGCAGTCGCGGCACGTAAGCGTTGAGATACAGGCGGTCGATGCAGCGCACTTCCAGCGTCACGTGGTCTTTGATAATCTCGGCAACGTTGGGCACGGTACCTCCTCTCGGGTGGCACCGGAAGAGATATCACCCAACGACCGTCCGAGACGAGCCCTCGCGCTCGCTCGGACGTTTTTCTTCTCCCACACCGCGCAGCGGACCGCCGCGAAGCGGCAGTGAACAATGTCAGCTAACGAACGTGCGCCCCGCGGTCATCCCGAACCATCATTGGGCCTTGCAAATAGCTCCGTCTTACGCTCTTACTCGTCGGTTTGAGGCGCAGCTTCGTTAGTACTACTTTGTTAGATCCGAAGCTGAATTTTCTGTAGTTCTTGAATCCGTTTCAGATAGTACGGTTTCTGGGCGAACAACAGCGCCGTGAAGATTTCGGTGACGATCGCGCGCACCGCGGGCAGCGTGAGTGCGGGATCGGCGTCGTGTCGCATCCGTTCCTTCTGCAAGAACGCGTACGCGACCGCGGTGAGGACCACATGATGATGCCAGCCCGGGAAGGATCGGCCCTCGAAGTGGTCGAGCCCCAGCTCCGTCTTGAGCTCTTGATATTGCTGCTCGATCGCCCAGCGCTGATGCGCAAGGCGCACGAGCTGCTTGAGTGAGGCGGTCGCGGGCAGATGGACGAAGAAGTACTTGATGCGCGGCGTGAGGCCGAGGTCCTGTTCGCACAAGAGCCAGACTTCGGGGGCGAGGCGACGATTCCGCCATTCGTTGGCGGGTGTCACGCGCACCGCCGCACACCGGGCCGCCCACGGTCGATTGGTGCCATTGCGCCACGTCACCCGCCGCCATGCCCGTGCGGGCAAGCTGCGTGCCAACGCCCGCACCGTGATCGCGGCGGTTGTGCGATCGACCATGACGAGCTGCGAGCGGGGCCGGCCGGTGCGTGGATCGGGCGGAATGTGCACGGCGGGCGTGCCGCGAAACACGGTCAGATGGCGCGAGATGCCCAACGCATAGGGCAGGCGCCATTGATGCAACAGCCGCCGGAACGCCGTGATATCGCCGAATTCCGCGTCCGCCACCACGGCCGTCAGCTCCAGCCCCGCGGCGCGCGCCCGGCGAATGAGGGTGATCGCGTGACGCCATTTCTCCTGAAACGTGACGCGCGCTGGAATGCGAGCGACCGCCCGGCGGGGCGCATCCTCGATCCACGATTGCGGGAGATACAACAGCGCACCGAGCAACCACGCGCGAGTGCCCGTCCAGAGCGCGGCGGTCGTGGCAACCTGGCAATTGGCGATCTTGCCCAAGGCGCCACAGTACTGGCGAGCGACGCCGACCGAATGGGGACCCTGTTTCGGAAAGCTGGTGCCGTCGAGGATCAACACCCCGCGCCGCTCGGGCAGCACGTCCAACAAGCGACGCCAGATCCGCTCCGCCTCCCACGGCGCATGCGTGATGAAGTGCTGAAACGCCTGATACGACACCGGCTGGGTGACACGCGCGAGCATCGCTTGCATCGATTTGCGCTCGCTGTCGCTGAACACGCCGTGGACGTACGTGCGAAGCGCGAGCCGCTGGGCACGATGACCGAAGCACCGCTGGAACGGCTCGAGCCAGCGCATCAATCGCTGAAGCCGCGCAGTAGCGGTGCGATCGATCACCGCGCAGCAGAGTAGCGAATTTCGTGAATCGGTACAATGTCCTCAAATCAGATCACGCAAACATTCCGGAAACAACCTCACGATCTGACAAGGTAGTACTAGCGGTCGGGTGGAAACCCCGCACGACCAAGACGGCCGTTGTCGTCGTCCTTTTCCTCCTGTGGGTCTCGAATTCGTCGTCACGCGGCCACTGGGAGCTGGACGAGGCCCGGACAGTGCGAAACCCACAGCACATGGCTGAGATCGGCAGGCGCGACTGCGTGTCGATCGGCGAACGTCAGTAGCGTATAGCCTTCCCAGGACGCGTGGCCGCGTGCCGCGTTGTCGTAGGCCTGGAACTCGGCCAGCTTCCGTTCCAGGTCACGGGCATTCCAGAACGGGACATGGTCGAGAAATTCTCGTCGGATCGTCCCGATGAGCCGCTCGACGAACGGGTGTGACGCGCTGCGCTTCGACGAAGCGTCTTTCTTCCTCGCTTCTCACGTCCCTTCAGCGTGACCTGGGCACGCCTCGCGTGATCATCTTGACGTCATGTGTATGGCTCGACAGCCTCTTGTCCTGCACCGGGCGCGTCGGATTTTCTGCGTGAAACTCTCGATCCGTGGCGTTCTCCGTCTGTTGATCGGCGGTGACCGCGTTCTTGCTTGGATCACGTTCATTGATTTTCGAATTGTCTGCGTTGGTCCTGGCCGAGCGGCGCCGCCGAGAGCGACATCACGAGATCCGCGACTGCGATGGCGCCGATGGTCCAGTTCTTACGTGGCTGACACATACGCCCGTCCTTCGTTAGTGCCCTGGTTGCCGACACGAGTAACCAGCGACCCCTAACCCGATGGTTTGTCGGCTCCGGGCCGAACGGCGGCAACACGGGCGATGTGGTGTCGTTGGTATCGCTGAGATGGCTGTTTACGCCCGCTGCATGGGCGCGGCTTCGAACCACAGCTCCGGGTTACCATCGCACATGAGCGGAACCGAGCCCACCGCCGACGCGCTCGAACCAAGCACAGCAATTCATGAGTGAGGTGAGCGAGAATCGTCCGCCGCCCAGTCGGATAGAGCTGCTCGGGATCGAGCCGCTCGAGGAACATGCGAGGCGCCTGGCCGCGCTGCTCACGGTGTCGCTCCGCCAGCGCGGCGGCAGCGCGGCCCACCTGAAGAGACTTCGTCAGCACACGCTCGCGCTTCGACAGGTCTATACCTCGCTCGTCGACGACGCCAAACGCGGAGAGCCGTCGTCGCCCGCGGCCGAGTGGCTGCTCGACAATTTCCACATCGTGCTGGGGGCGCTTCGCGACATTCATCACGACCTGCCGGCGTCGTTCTTCCGTCGGCTTCCACGGATCGCGGCCGACGAGTTCGCCGGTCTGCCTCGCATCTACGCGCTGGCGCTCGAGCTGACTCGGTGCAGCGCCGGACGCCTCGACCCGCAACGCCTGAACCGATTCGTCACGGCCTTCCAGTCGATCAGTCCGTTGACGATGGGCGAGCTCTGGGCCTGGCCTTCCGCGTTGAAGCTCGCGCTCGTCGATCACGTGCGCACCCGGGCAGACGTTCTCGCGACGAGCCGCGCCCATCGCCTCGATGCGGATCGACTGGTGGAGGCGCTCGACACGCCCGCACGCGTTCGCGATCGCTGGCCCTCAGAGGTGCATCCCGCGTTCGTGATCCGGCTGCTCCAGCGCTCGCGGGAACACGAGACCGCCGCGGATCTTCGGCACGAGCTCGAGGCTGCGTTGACGGCGCGCGGCCAGACGGTCGAGGACGCGATCCGCTCGGAGGCGCGGCATCAGGCGGCGGAGCAGGCCTTCATGGCGAACCTGATCGGCAGCCTCCGCCTCGTGTCGACCTTCGACTGGAGCGAGTTCTTCGAGAGCGTCAGTCTGGTCGAACAGGTCCTTCAACGCGATCCGGCGGCCGTTTATGGACGCATGGATTTCATCAGCCGCGATCGCTACCGGCATGTGGTCGAAGAGCTGGCGGAGCCGACCGGCGACGGGCAAGTGCGCGTGGCGCTGAAGAGCGTCGAACGCGCGCGGCAGATTGCGGAACGGTCGCCTGACGCGCGTGACGCGCACGTCGGCTACTACCTGATCGGCGCGGGCCGCCAGCAGTTCGAACAGGGAATCGGATGGGAGCCGGGAGTGGCCGTTCGCCTGCGGCGCGCGTTCTTCCGGCACGCCACGGCTGGCTATCTGGGCACCATCGCCCTCGTCACGTCAGCGCTCGTCGCGGCGGCGGTCGCCTATGCGCACGCGCACGGGTGGCGGTGGCCGATGCTGATGGGGGTCGTCCTGCTGACGCTCGTACCGACGAGCGAGCTGACGATTCAGATTCTTCAGCGCCTCATTGGCGGCTTTATTCCGCCGCGGCGCCTCCCCCGGCTCGACCTCGTCCGCATTCCGGAGTCGGCGCGCACGATGGTGATTATCCCGACGATTCTCGACAGCGTCGAGCGCGCGCGGGATCTGGCGGCGCACGTCGAGGTGCAGGCGCTCGGCAACCTCGATCCGCATATCCACTTCGCCATCCTCAGTGATTTCAAGGACGCGGATGCGGAAAGGCTGCCGGCCGACGCAGAGATCCTCGCCGCCGCGGCGGACGCCACCAGAGCGCTCAACGCGAAGCACGGCGACGGCGGCCCGGACCGTTTCTTCCTGTTCCATCGCGCGCGTCAATGGAACGAGCAGGAAGGTCGCTGGATGGGGTGGGAACGCAAGCGCGGAAAAATCGAGGAATTCAACCGACTGCTCCACGGCGCAACGGACACCAGCTTCGTCCTGAGCGTGGGCGACGCGGCGATGCTGCCCCAGGTACGGTACTGCATCACGCTGGACAGCGACACGCGCCTGCCCCGGGACGCTGCGCGGCAGTTGATTGGCATCATCAGTCATCCACTAAATCGACCGTCGTTCGACCCCGCGGTTGGTCGCGTCACCGAGGGATACGGCATCCTCCAGCCTCGCGTCAGCGTCACGTTTACGAGCGCCGCCGGCTCGCTGTTCGCGCGGCTCTACTCGGGGCACACCGGCGTCGACCCGTACACGACAGCGGTGTCCGATACCTACCAGGATGTGTTCGGCGAAGGGATCTTTACAGGAAAGGGCTTGTACGACGTCGACGCCTTCACGGCCGCCCTTGAAGACTCGGTGCCGGAAAACGCACTGCTGTCGCACGACCTGTTCGAAGGCCTGCATGCACGCGTCGCTCTCGTATCGGACGTCGAGCTGGTCGATGAATATCCGTCAAGCGTGCTCGCGCATGCGCGACGCCAGCACCGGTGGATTCGCGGCGACTGGCAGATCCTGCTGTGGCTGTTCCCGTTCGTCCCCACGCGCCACGGCTTCAAACGGAACTCGTTCCCGCTCATCTCCCGCTGGAAGATCCTCGACAACCTGCGCCGCAGCCTCGTTGCGCCGATGCTGCTCGCGCTGCTCGTCGCCGGATGGACGATCCTGCCGGGCGGTCACTGGTTCTGGACGACGACAGTCGTGGCCGTGATGGCGTCACAGCTCTTGCCCCTCGTCGCTCAGATGCTGGTCGGCCCGCGCAAGGCGCAGTCCTTCCCGGTGTTCTGGCGGAACCTCCGGGCCGACACCGCCATCGCGCTGGCCCAGGTCGTCCTCGGCGTCACGTTTCTCGCCTACCACGCCTGGGACACCGCGCACGCCATCGTCTTGACGCTGGTGCGGCTGACGATCACGAGGCGACGGCTCCTCGAATGGGAAACGGCTGCCGCCGCAGCGGCGCGCGCGGCCGGCATCGTCGGCGGCCGGGCGCTCGTTCGATTCATCGCCGACATGATGGCCAGCCCCATCATCGCCGGCGTCGTTGCGTTGGTGGTGTCGATCACGCACCCCGACGCCTTGCCCTCAGCGCTGCCGTTTCTGCTGCTGTGGGTGATGGCGCCCGGCGTCGCCTACTGGCTGAGCATGCCGGTCGGGCCACGCGAACGCCCGCTCACCGAGCGCGAGCGGAGGCTGCTGCGCCGCACGGCCCGAAAGACGTGGCGGTACTACGAGGCGTTCGTCGCGGACGCCGACGCGTGGCTGGCGCCGGACAACTATCAGGAGGGCCGCGAGCCGCGGCTGGCGCGGCGCACGTCTCCGACCAATATCGGGATGGCGTTGTTATCCACGCTCGCCGCGCACGATCTCGGCTATCTGACCACCAAGACGCTGGTTCGCCGCATCGACGCGACGCTGACCACGCTCGAGGGACTCGAGCGGCACGAAGGCCACTTCCTCAACTGGTACGACACGGCCGCGCTGGCTCCACTTTACCCTCGATACGTCTCGACGGTGGACAGCGGCAATCTCGCGGCGTCGCTCATCGCACTCGCGCAGGGCCTGCGCGCGCTCGCCGAAAACCCTCAGTGCCGAACGGAGTTGCTCAACGGTCTGATTGACACCGCGGATCTTCTGGCGCTAGCCTCGTCGTCGAGCCCGGCACGAGATCAGCCGGCCCGCGAAGCGATCGCGCGTGTCAACGGTCTCGCCCGGGACATCATCTCGGAGGCTCGACGCGAGCTCGCCGGCGGCCGCACGGCGTCCCTGACAGCGCACGTGAACGAGCTCGAGCAGGTGACCGCGCCGGTCCTCGCCAGCGCGGAATCATCGAAGGCGTCGAACGAGATCACATTCTGGACCGAGGCCGTCGCGACCGGTATCGCGGAGCTGGACGCTGCACCGGCGGACCGATCCGATCGCGCTCTTGCTGGTCTGGCTGACCGGGCGTCTGCCCTCGCGGCGGGTATGCGGTTCGATTTTCTGTACGATCGCCGCCGGCGGATTTTCTCGATCGGCTATCGCCTCGCCGACGCAGAAGGCCCCGGCCGTCTGGACAGCTCGTTCTACGATCTGCTGGCGTCGGAAGCGCGGCTGGCAAGCTTCGTCGCCATCGCGAAAGGCGACGTGCCGCAGCATCACTGGTTCCACCTCGGACGCTTGGTCACCAACATCGACGGTCGAGCAACACTCATGTCGTGGGGCGGCACGATGTTCGAGTACCTGATGCCGCAGCTGCTGCTGCGCGGTTATCCGGGCACGTTGCTCGACCAGAGCTGCCGCGCGAGTGTCCGCCGACAGATCGAGTACGGCAAAGAGCGAGGCGTGCCGTGGGGGATCTCGGAGGCGGCGTACGCATTCACGGATCGGCTCGGCAACTATCAGTACAAGGCGTTCGGCGTACCTGGCCTGGGGTTCAAACGGGGCCTCGCCGATGACCTGGTCGTGTCTTCCTACGCCACCGCGCTCGCCGGACTCATCGATCCGGCGGCTGCGGTGTCGAACTTCACGCGGTTGACTCGCACGGGACTCGACGGGCGATTCGGCTTCTACGAATCGATCGACTATCGTCCGCAGAAACCGGTCGCGGATGTGGGGACGACCGCCGGCGACGCGCAGCCGGAAGTCGTGCGCGCCTTCTTCGCCCATCATCAGGGCATGTCGCTCGTCGCGATCGCGAATATCCTCTGCGACGACGTCTTCGTGACGCGATTCCACGCCGATCCGCGCGTGAAGGCGACCGAGCTCCTGCTGCAGGAGCGCGTCCCTCGTGAGGCCATTCTCGCGGAGGCCCGGCCCGCGGAGGGAGCGACTGCCGTCCTGCCGACAGGCGTTGCCGCGTCGAGGCGGTTTCGAACGCCACATACGACGAGCCCTCATACCCATTTCCTGTCGAACGGCCGATACACGGCGGCCCTCACGCACGCGGGCGGCGGTTCGAGCACCTGGCGCGGCCTGTCAGTGACGCGCCGGCGCGAGGATCGCACGTCGGATGCGGGCGCACATTTCATCTACCTCCGGGATCCGTGGTCGGGAGACGTCTGGTCGCCAAGCTACCAGCCTATTTGTCGCGAGGCGGATGAATACGAGGCCGCCTTCGAGCTCGAGAAGGTCACCTTCCGGCGCCGTGACGGCGATTTCGAAACGCAGCTCCAGGTGGTCGTGTCGCCAGAAGACGATGTGGAGGTTCGCAGGCTGTCCATCACCAATCGCGGCGATCGGCCGCGGGAGGTCGAGGTCACGAGCTATGCGGAGATCGTGCTGGCGCGTCCCGAAGACGATCTCGCCCACCCCGCATTCGCAAAGCTCTTCATCGAGACCGAGTACGACGCCCAGAGCGCGGGTCTTCTGTTCAGCAGGCGGCCGCGCTCGGCCGAAGAGACGCACGCGTTGGCCTTCCACGTCCTCGCCATCGACGGCCGGCTCGGCGGCGCGGTCGAATGGGAAACCGACCGCGCGAGATTCCTGGGTCGGGGACGGTCGCCGGCCTGCCCGGTGGCGCTCGACGGCCGCGCGCTGTCCGGAACAACCGGAGCGGTGCTGGATCCAGTGGCCGCCGTGCGAGAACGCGTGCGGCTGGCGCCCGGGGCGTTCGTCCGGGTCACGTTCGCGACCGGCGTTGCCCGGGATCGATCCACTGCCCTGGCGCTCGTGCGCAAGTACCGGGACGCCAGCGCCGCGGCACGCGCCTTCTCAATGGCCTCGACGCACGCACACATTACTCTGCAGCACCTGGGTCTGACCGACGACCACGCGATGCTGTTCGATCGCCTGGCTTCGCGCGTATTCGGATCGGACGCATCGTGCACGAGCCCTGATGACATCGACCGGAACATCTTCGGTCAGGCGAACCTGTGGGGATACGGGATGTCCGGCGATCTGCCGATCGTGCTCGTCCATGTCGCGGATGCGAGCGCCGTCTCGCTCGTGCGTCAGCTCTTGCACGCGCAGGAGTACTGGCGGGTCAAAGATCTGCGCGCCGACGTCATCGTCCTCAACGATCACCCTGCAGGCTATCTCGACGAGGTGCAGGGCCAGTTGTCCAGCCTGGTGCGTGAGCCGCGATGGAGCGGGTGGCTGGATAAACCCGGCGGAATGTTCCTGCTGCGCTCCGACGGCATGCCCGAGGCTGACCGCCATCTCCTCTCGGCCGTCGCGCGCATCGTCTTGCGCGGCGATCTTGGCGAGCTGGCGCCGCAGCTCGATCGGAAGGCGCCGTGGCTGTCGTCCGCCGAGATCGTTCCCCAATCGAGCACGCTGCGATCGCCAACGCCAGCGCGCACACCCGTGCCGTCCGTGCCACGGGTGATGGAGAACGGCATCGGCGGCTTTACGCCTGACGGACGCGAGTACGTGATCGTCCTCGAAGGCGATCGTGAGACGCCTCTGCCCTGGTCGAACGTTCTGGCGAATCCCGAGTTCGGAACCGTGCTGAGCGCGTCAGGCGCGGCCTACTCCTGGGCCGGCAACAGCCGGGAAAACCGTCTGACGCCCTTCGCCAACGACCCGATCGCCGATCCGACCGGCGAAGCGATCTTTCTGCGCGACGAGGACGGCGGGACGGTGTGGGGCGCTACGCCTGGCCCGCTGGCGCGCGCGGCAGATTCGGGCCGCTGGGTGATCCGGCATGGAGCAGGCGTCACGCATTTCCATTACGCGGTGGACGGGCTCGAGCAGGATCTGGCCGTTTGTGTCGCGCCCGACGATCCGGTCAAGCTCTCCCTGCTGACGCTGACGAACACGTCGAGTGAGACCCGGCGTCTCAGCGTGTTCGGGTACCTCGAGTGGGTGCTCGCGTCGCCGCGGTCCGGCGAGCGCCGCTTCGTCGTCTCCGAGCTGCACGAGTCCACGGGCGCCATCTTTGCGCGAAACGCGTACAACGCTGAGTTCAAGGATCGCGTCGCATTCTGGCACGCGACGGAAGCGGCGCGGTCCCTCACCTGCGATCGCGCCGACTTCCTCGGGCGGAATCGCACGCTGGCCGCACCGGCCGGGTTATTCCGACAGAGCCTCGACGGGCGGGTCGGCGCCGGCCTCGACGCCTGCGGGGCTCTGCAGATCAGGATTGACGTGCCGCCGGGGAAATCGCGCCGCGTCGCGTTCGTGCTGGGCCAGGGAAACGATCCGTCGCACGCAGCCGCGCTGGCCACGCGGTACTCGCGTCTCACGGAAGTGGACGACGCGATCGCACGCTCGGCTCGATGCTGGGACGCCGCGCTCGGCGCGATGCAAGTCCACACTCCGGACGATTCGTTCGACCTCCTCGTCAATCGGTGGTTGCTGTATCAGGCGCTCAGTTGTCGCATCTGGGCCCGCAGCGGACCGTACCAGCCGGGGGGCGCCTTCGGGTTCCGCGACCAGCTTCAGGACGTTCTGTCGCTGCTGTATTCGAGGCCGGATCTGTGTCGTGCCCATCTCCTGCTGGCCGCGTCGCGGCAGTTCGTCGAGGGCGACGTCCAGCACTGGTGGCACCCGCCGACAGGGCGCGGTACGCGCACCCGATGTTCGGACGATCTGCTGTGGCTTCCGTATGCCGCGGCGACGTACGTCGCACGAACGGGCGATCACTCCCTGCTCGAGGAAGTCGTGCCCTTTCTCCAGGCGCCAGCGCTCGAGCCGGAGCAGAGCGAGGTATACGGTTTACCGTCGGTTTCGGCGGAAACCGCCTCGGTCTTCGAGCACGCGATTCGCGCCATCGATCGCGCGCTGAAGTATGGCGCCCACGGTCTCCCGCTCATCGGCTCCGGCGATTGGAATGACGGGATGAATCGCGTCGGTCGCCAGGGGCGTGGCGAGAGCGTGTGGCTCGGATGGTTCCTGATCGTCGTGTTGAAGCAATGGGCGGTGCTGTGCGACGAGCGACTTGACATCGAGCGTGCGCAGCGCTATCGAAGCGAGGCGCGATGGCTCACGGGGATGCTAGAGCTCGCCTGGGATGGCAACTGGTATCGGCGCGCGTATTTCGACGATGGGACTCCCCTTGGATCGGCGCAGAACGAGGAGTGCCGGATCGACTCGCTGACCCAATCGTGGGCCGTCATCTCGCAGGACGCTGACCCACGACGGACGGCGCGTGCGATGGAAGCCGTGCGCGCCCATCTCGTGCGCCGCGACGCGCAGGTCGTGCTGCTGCTGACGCCTCCGTTCGATCGGATGGCGCAGGATCCTGGGTACATCAAAGGCTACGTCCCTGGCGTGCGCGAAAACGGCGGCCAGTACACACACGCGGCGGTATGGACGGTCATTGCGCTTGCTCAATTGGGGCTCGGGGACGAAGCGATGGAACTCTTCCACATGGTCAACCCGATCAATCACATGCGGACGCCCGCGGGGCTCGAGCAATACCGCGCGGAGCCCTATGTCGTGGCCGCCGATGTGTACGCACAGTCGATGCATCTTGGCCGCGGCGGGTGGACGTGGTACACGGGTTCAGCCGGGTGGATGTACCAGGCGGCCGTCGAGGGACTTCTCGGGCTGCGCCGAAACGGCGCGACGTTCAGCATTGCACCGAGTATTCCGGCGATGTGGCCGAAGTTCTCGATTGATTGGGTTGTGGGCCGCACGAGCTACCACATCTCGGTTGTCAACCCGGATCATCGTTGCCGCGGCGTTCGTTCGGCCGAACTCGATGGCGCCGCAATCGATCCCGATGCGATTTCTGTCCTCGATGACGGTCGGACTCACAACGTCGTCGTGGAGCTCGGCGAGCCTGCCGCGCGCGTCGCCTCCTCCTCCGTTGGAGCAACCATCGGAGTGCCCCCGCGTTGAGGCGAATCACTCCGGTCCAACCCCACTCCGATAGCTTTCGTGTACCCCTGAATGCGACTGTGCCGTTTCGCACCTGCTCGCCGCTGCGGATCCAGTACTCGGCATGCCGCGCAGGACGGCCCGGCGCGCCTGGTCACCGTACACAATCTGCGTGGGCATGACGGTCGTCTCCAGTCGCTCAGCTGCCAATGCTGGTACTTCTTCTTCTTTGTGGTCTTGCCGTTGATGGCGGCTAGCTTCTTCTAGGCGATACCTCCGTCCCCTTCGTAAACAGTGACTTCGGATAGAGGGCACCCAACGTGATTCAGCACAATCCAGCCAACGAGCGCGTCAAGCGCCGTACTTCGGCTTCTTGAAGTCGGCGAAGCGCCAGAGCGAATCCACCGTCGACGGCGCGGCGGAGGCGATCTACCGGTTCGAGGCGGTCAATCGCTTCCGGGATTTCAAGGCGTTCCACATCGAGCAGGCCCTCGCGTTCAAGAACCACCTGGCGGAGCAGCGCGGCGCCACGTCCGGGCAGCCGCTGAGCAAGTCCACGCTGTACGCTATGTTGACCCACCTGAAACGCTTCTTTCAGTGGCTCGCGGCCGAGCCCGGCTACAGGTCGCTGTTGAAATACACCGACGCGGAATATTTCAACATCACGGAGAAAGAGGCGCGGGTCGCCACAGCGAGGCGGGAACGCCCGCATCCGTCCATCGCGCAGGTCCTCCATGCGATCAAGGTCATGCCGACGTCCACAATTGTTGAACGCCGCGACCGCGCGCTGATCGCCTTCACGCTGCTCACCGGCGCACGCGACAGCGCGATCGCGTCCTTCAAAATCAAGCATACTGACGTTCGCAATCGGCGGGTGTTTCAGGACGCCCGCGAGGTAAACACGAAGTTCAGCAAGTCGTTTCCGACGTACTTCTTCCCGGTCGATCCGACGCTCGACACAATCGTCGTGGAGTGGGTCGCCGAGTTGTGCGAACGGCTCCTATATGGCCCCGACGACCCGTTGTTCCCGTCAACCAAAGTCCATTTGAATGAGGAAGGTCAGTTCGCAACCGAGGGACTGTCAAGAGAACCCTGGAAGACCGCTACGCCCATCCGTGTGATCTTTCGGAAGGCGTTCACTGCTGCTGGTTTGCCGTACTTCAACCCTCATGCGTTTAGACACACGCTCGTCGAGCTGGCGCAGACTCGCTGCCGGACCCCCGAGCAGTTCAAGGCGTGGAGCCAGAACCTGGGACACGAGGGCGTGCTGACGACCTTCGTTAGCTACGGGGCTGTCTCCACCCAGCGCCAGGGGGAGCTGATCGCAGCCCTCGACGGCAGGCCCTCCGCGCAATCCGCGGAAGGCTTGGACGAAGTCATTGCGGTGTTGACACGGGTTCGTGCCGGCCTTTGAAGGCTATCAGTCTCGAGGGACAGCTCGGCGAGCCCCTGCCACCAAGCCGCTCCGCGAGCCCACGCCGCCGCAAAGGATGCGTCTCTCGTTCCGCGATCGGACTGTACGTATACGTTGAGTTATCTCCGGTAATTGCACGTATACGGGATGGACTTCGCCTGATGCGCACGGCACGATGCGCCCATGCGCCGCCACGAACCCGACTATGAACCCTCCCTGTTGACGGTCGAGGAACTCCTGCGTCGCGCCGAAGACCGAGCCGCGCTCCTGGAATACCTGGCGAATCTGGCCGCGAACAGCGACGATTGCCCGGAACGCGCGGCCCTGAGCGGCCTCGCCGATGCGTGCTAGGACATCAGCCACGACCTGGCCCAGGTCCGCGCCGCGTTGAACGGGAGACGCTCAGCGTTGAGTTGCCCCGACGTCAGCGCTAACGTCGCTCATCCGCGACGGTCAAATGCCTGGTCGCCGATCGGGCGGGGCTGGCGGCGCGCCCGGCTCTGGCAGCGATGGCATCACCAGCGGGGGAGGAACCGCGACGGTCTCGAACTGAGCCGCCGCAATGTCCTTCCTTTTGGCGACGACCCGCCAAGAAAAGCAGCCGCCGGCCGTGGCGTTTTTTGCTCGCTCGCGAAATCCCGATGGGGTTCGGTCACACGCGGAGAGGTCGGATTGGCCGTCGTAGCCCGTTAAGAACACGTGATACTTCGCCGTCTCGGCCACGGCGGCGAAATCCGGATCGAGGGTGACGGTGGCCTCGCCGCACTCGAGCGGGGCTTCGCCGAAATCTTCAAACCAGCTGTCCGGGCTTTCGACGCAGTAGAGTCGACGATGCGTGCCATCTGGATGCAGTACCGCCGCGCTCTTGGCTCTCAAATTTCAAATGACATCTGTGGTTTAATCGCAATAAGTCGTGTGGCGCAATCGTCACAGCCCGTGGCCCCAACTCGCTGATTTATTTAACTTCGAACCGGTCCGTGTTTTGCACTTCGCCTCGTCAAACGGAGATGCCGGTCTTTGGTCGGAGATCGAGACGGGCAGCCATGAGAGCCCGCGAAGCGCATCTCGCTTGCGCCGTGTGGTTGCTCACGGCGTGGGCATGCGGCTCGCCAAGCAGACCATCCGTCACGGTCGTCGCGGGACGGCCCATGTCGCCCGCGCAGAATGCGACCTTCTCGTACTACAGCCAACCGTTCGGGCTTATCGTCACTCCTGGCGTCACGGCGACGGGAGCGCCGCCCACCACCGTCGTTGAGGTCGCGACGGACAGCGCATTCTCGTCGATCGCCATCAGTCGAGTGCTCCCACCTGCCGTCAACGGCCAGGCGACGGTCACTCTGGATCACCTCGCCGCGGCGACGACCTACTACTGGCGCGTGAAGACGACGCATGGCGACAATCCGAGCATTTTCTCCGCGACGTCCAGTTTTGCGATCGGTCCCCAACTTGTGCTTCAGGCGCCCACTCCCGTGACGCCGCTCGCCACGACGTTCCCGCACAAGCGACCGACTTTCACAGTCGCGAATGCCACTCGGACAGGTCCGCCCGCCACGCTTACGTATCGGTTCGAGATTGCGAGCGACGACGGGTTCAACACCCTGGTCGCCACAGCCACCGTCGCTGAGACACCCGACCAAACATCGTTTACGGCGACGTCCGATTTGGCATCCGGGGCGACGTTTTACTGGCGCGCGCAGGCGAGCGATACGACGAAGGGCGCGACGGGGCCATATTCATCACCACAAGCGTTCGCGACGGTGTTTCCTGAAGATGGCAGTTTTCGTTACGCTCTCGCGATTCACTCGCCGCCGTATTGCTTGACACACGTCACACATGATGACTATTGCGGCGGGACGAAAGGATGGGACCTGTCCGACTACTCATTCGACGGGACACTCACAGTCGTCGCTGATCATTTGCAGTTTAGTGCTGGGACGGCGAGTGGGTTCGGGCCGCCCCTCATGCTGGGGTTCGCGCGGGTAAGCAACCGACTCTCAGGCGCAGTTTCAGGCGCACCCAACTACCCGCTCCCGAATCCGGGTCCATTCGTCAATGCCCTGCAGATCGCTGGCGTCGTCGCCGGGGATTCGGACAACGGAGGACACTTCGAGGGGTCGTTCGATGGCCACGTGGAACTGGTGAGGGAAGGCTTTCCTTGTTACCATGACGTCACTTGCTCAACCTCTGGATTCGCCTGGACGCTGACGCCACGCTGACATCGTGAGCGAAATGCGGCAGCGAAATGTCCGCCCGTTACTTCCGAGACCCGTTTCGGAATTTGCGCAGCCGCGACGACCGAGTGCGAGGATTTGCTGCTGTGTAGCGTAGTCCAAGACGTTGCTCATCGCCGCGGAGGATCACCTGGTCCCCGCGCGCGTCAACGTCTCCGGCCGCGCTCAGTTAATTGCCGGTTTGAGCTGTCGATTAATTGCCGGTTTTGTCGCTCCTGCGCGAACGTTCAAGTGGTGCGAAAATGTGGGATAAGCGGCGGGAAAAAGCTGCACAGGCTATATATAAGTGCCTTTATATTAAGTATTTACGTCATTCAAATGGCGGAGAGAGTGGGATTCGGACTCTTGCCGCCTGTTTAGAATCTGTAACTTATAGACTCGACAATGCCAGGATTGCCGGGAATGCCAGCGGCACCGTGGCGTCTTGCACGCCATTGCACGCACGGTCGAGCTAAGAAAGGCCAGCACCTGGAGGCTTCAACCGGTTTTCTTGCACGACTCATCGCGAAAACCGAACTGCCTTTTGGCCGGACGGAGTTCTTGCGGATCACAGGGCTCGCGCCTCCGGAAACTCGGCCCAATCGACGGCCCGCGATAGCAAATCCTTGAACCGAGGCAGCGCCTCGGGCACGCTTTCGCGATGGATCCGCTGCCGCCGCCGCTCGCCTTTTTCTTGCTGCTCCTCTCCGGTTGGGTCAACCGGCAGCAGCAGGCGGTCATTGACTATCTGCTCGAGGAGAACCGGGGCCTCCGGGCGGCGCAGCCATCCCGACGCCTGCGCCTCACCGACGACCAGCGGGGCCGCCTGGCCGTCAAGGGCAAAGTCCTCGGCAGGCGCTCCCTGGCGTCCATCGCCGGCATCGTCACACCCGACACCATCCTGCGGTGGTATCGCCGGCTCGTGGCCAAGAAATATGACGGCTCGAAGCGCCGCCGCCCCGGTCGCCCGAGCACTAAGCCGGACATCGCCGCACTCGTCGTGCGCATGGCGACCGAGAACCCGAACTTGGGGGTACACGCGGATCCGCGGCGGGCTGAAGCACGTCGGCCCGGACGTCGCGCGCAACACGATCAAAGCGATCCTCAAGGACCACGGCATCGAGCCGGCCCCGGAGCGCGGCGCGAAGATGTCCTGGAAGACCTTCCTTGCGGCGCATTGGGAGGGCCTCGCGGCAGCCGACTTCTTCACCGTAGAGGTGCTGACCCTCCGCGGCTTGGTCCGGTACGTCGTCTTCTTTGTCATGAAGCTGAAGACCCGCACGGTGGAGATCGCCGGGATCACATCTGAGCCGGACGGGGCGTGGATGGCGCAGCTCGCGCGGAACCTGACCGATGCCAGCGACGGCTTCCTGCGCGGCGTTCAGTACATCCTCTTGGACCGAGATCCGCTCTACACCGCGGCCTTCCGGCGGCTGCTGCGCGACAGTGGCGTGAAGCCAGTGGTTCTGCCGGCGTGGAGTCCCAATTTGAACGCGTTCGCCGAACGGTTTGTCGAGACCGCCAAATCCGAGTGTTTGGAGCGCATGGTCCTGCTGGGCGAACCGCACCTCCGCGCGGCCGTCCGAGCGTTCATGCATCATTATCATGAAGAACGTCCGCACCAGGGTCTGGGCAACGAACTTATCGCGCCCAAGACAACGGTGATTGGAACGGGGCGGATTGAATGTCGTCAGCGCCTCGGCGGCCT
>DATKHR010000011.1:0-3746 GCA_035510155.1 Vicinamibacterales bacterium | reverse complement strand
AGGGAGTGCAGGAAGAGCCACTGGTGTTTATATGAAGCGGCGTGTCAAGTATCCAGTCCCTTCGAGAGCGCAAAAGCCGTTTTCGGGCACACCTCCAGTGAGCGCGCGCACCCCCTTCAACCAGCCAAGGGGTGCGCGCGCGAACGGGTCACGATTCTGACGTCGTCAAGCCATTCTTCTTCGCTGATCTGTCGTCAGCGAGGTGACTCACCCTTATATTCGCGCTCTCATTGGCACCTCATGTGCCGGCGCACGGGAGGATTCGAAAGGAGGAGCAGCGCACTCTTCAGGACGGCTCTCACGTGCGGCCAGACATCAGTGCGCGCTTGCTCCTCCAGCTTGACGACCTCACTGCCTTACACCGGGGCGCTCACGTCGGTCTTGGCGGTCGCGTCCGCCAGGAATTGCGCGCCCCTGGTTTGAATGCGTTGCGGTTGATAATCGGCCTCGTCGCGCCACATCGCGAACAATGTGCGAGCCAGGCGCCGGGCCAGTGCGACGATCGCGACCTTTTTCCCGCGCCGCCGTGCGATCGCGTGCGCCCACGTCCGAAAGGCCTCGGTCCTGGGATTCGAGGCGCGCCACACACGCCACGCGGCTTGCACGAGAAGCGACTGTAAGTACGGATGGGCGCTCCGGACGACTCGACCGCGGCGCTGTTTTTCGCCGGAGCTGTATTCCCGAGGGACCAGACCCAAATAACTGGTCACTTGCGCCGCTCGCTCAAACCGACTGACCGTATCCAACGCGGCGACTGCGGATTCCGGCCCATCGTGAACGCCAATTCCGGTCGAACGTGAACGCCGATTCCGACCGATGCTGAACACCGATTCCGGGCATCGTGAACGCCGATTCCGGCCATGATGAACACGGATTCCGGTGATCGTGAACACCGGTTCTGGCCAAGCTGAACGCGACATCGGTAGCTGAGCAATCCTTGGAGCTTTCCCCTTCAACGGAAAGGACTCCCAGGGATGGCAGCCTCGAGGCTACTGATGAGAAAACTACGCGACGTTCTCCGCCTGAAGTACGAGACCCAGCTTCCGCTCCGGGCCATAGGGCAGGCCTGCGGGCTCGGGCTGGGCACCGTCAGCACGTATCTCCAGCGGGCCACCGCCGCCGGTCTGACCTGGCCGGTGCCCGATGATCTGGACGATTCGGCGCTCGAAGCGCGGCTCTTTACCCGGCCGACCGTGTCGTCGGCGACCGACCGCGCCCTGCCCGAGTGGGCCACGCTGCACCAGGAGCTGAAGAAGCCCGGCGTCACCCTGACGCTGCTCTGGCAGGAATATCGAGCCCGACATCCCCACGGCTACGCCTACAGCCAGTTTTGTGAGCGCTACCGGCAGTGGGCCCGACACCTCAAGCCGTCGATGCGCCAGGTCCATCGCGCCGGCGAGAAGCTGTTTGTCGATTTCTCCGGCAAGCGCCCGCACCTGATCGATCCGACGACCGGCGAGGAAGTCGCCGTCGAGCTGTTCGTGGGCGTGCTCGGCGCGAGTGGATTGATCTACGCCGAAGCGACGCGCGGTCAGGATCTGCCCGCGTGGATCGGAGCCCACATCCGGATGCTCGAGTACTTTCGCGGCAGTCCGACGGTCTGGGTGCCCGATCAGCTGAAGAGCGGCGTCACGACGGCGAGCCGCTACGAACCCGAGATCAACCGCACCTACGCCGATCTCGCGCGCCACTATGGCGCCGTGGTCATCCCCGCGCGTCCGGCGACACCCACCGACAAACCACTGGTCGAAGTGAGTGTCCAGATCGCCCAGCGCTGGGTGCTGGCGGTGTTACGGCACCAGACCTTCTTCACGCTCGCGGATCTCAATGCGGCCATTCGCGAGCGGATCGACGCGATCAACGAGCGGCCGATGCCACGCGTCGGCGTGAGTCGGCGGACACTCTTCGACCAGGTCGACCGGCCCGCACTCAAGCCGCTGCCTGCGACCCGCTACGAGCTCGCGGAATGGAAAGGCTGTCGCGTCAACATCGACTATCACGTCGAGGTTGGACACCACTTCTACAGCGTGCCCTATCAATTGGTCCACGAACACGTCGAGGCGCGCTTCACCGCATCGACCGTCGAGGTGATCTTCAAGCATCGTGTCGTCGCCGTCCACGCCCGGCTCACCGGCCGCGGCCGCTATGCCACCCAGGTCGCGCACATGCCCCGCGCGCATCGGGCGCATGCGGAGTGGACCCCGTCGCGCTTGATCGCCTGGGCGGAACAGACGGGGCCCGCCACCGGTCGCCTGGTCGCGGGCATCCTCGACCGACGGCCGCACCCCGAGCAAGGCTACCGGGCCTGTCTCGGGCTGATGCGCCTCGGGCGCGAGCATGGCGCCGATCGTCTGGAAGCGGCCTGCCAGCGCGCCGAACACCTGCGCTCCTATCGCTTTCGCACCGTCGAGCACATTCTCCAGCACCAGCAGGACCGACTCCCGCTCGACGAGCCGCCTGCCCGTCCGGCGCTGACCCACGAGAATCTGCGGGGCGCCACCTACTACGAGGAGGTTTATGCTGACCCAGCCCACGATTGAGAAACTCCACGTCTTGCATCTCTCGGCGATGGCGCAGGCCTTCGAGCAACAACGCGGATCGACCGAGCATGCCGCGCTGCATTTCGACGACCGCTTTGGCTTGCTGGTCGACGCCGAATGGATCGCGCGCGAGCAGCGGCGCCTCACGCAGCGCTTGCGGAACGCGCGGCTACGGTATCCCGCGTCGCTTGAGGATGTCGATTTCACGACCCCGCGCGGCCTCGTCCGCGACGTCGTCCTGAGTCTGGGCACGGGCGCCTGGATTCGCGATCATCACAATCTATTGATTACCGGCCCGACCGGGATCGGGAAAAGCTGGTTGGCGTCGGCGTTTGTGGAAAGCGCGTGCCGGCACGGCTTCACGGCCACGTACGCGCGGGCGCCACGTCTGCTCCACGAGCTCGCGGTCAGTCACGGCGATGGGTCGTATGCGCGGCTCCTCGCGAAACTCGCCAAGCTCGATCTGCTGGCGATTGATGATTGGCTCTTGGCGCCGCTCACCGATGCCGAACGCCGGGATCTCCTGGAGGTCATCGAAGATCGGAGTGAACGCCGGTCCACGCTCATCGCGAGCCAACTCCCGGCGACGGCGTGGCATGCGGCGATTGGCGAGCCCAGCGTCGCCGACGCGATCTGCGATCGTCTAATTCATCGCGCCCACAAGCTGACACTGAAAGGCCCGACGATGCGCGACCCCGAGACCCGGCGCACTCAGGGGAAATCATGATCGGCCGCGATCGTCCGGGGATGGGGCAGGTCGACTGGTCCGACGGTCGTCGCTCCTGCGGCCTCCTGAACCGTCGAGCTCCGGAAGCGTGGCGCCTCGCTGAGTCGCAGCAGCCTGTGGATCGCGCCCGACCTGTGGAAAACGCACAGAACGCGTTTCCCACAAGGTCGTTGGACGCAGAGAACGCGTCCACACGCTCCACAGGCGTACCTGGTGCTGGTGAAGAAAAACAAGAACGAAAGCCGTAAGATGATGCGGCTGACATCCTGAGGAGGATCACGAGACCCACTGCTGTCGTCGTTTCGCTCCGATGAGTGTACGGCTTGCCCGGAATCCGCGTTCACCATCCCCGGAACGCGCGTTCATGTTGGCCGGAATACGCAGTTTATCCATGCGCTCGACTCGATGGGATGTTCCCCAGCGAATGGCACGATGTACATGCGCCAGAACGGCGTGCTATCGGAGAACGCGATCCAGCG
>DATKHR010000010.1:0-1821 GCA_035510155.1 Vicinamibacterales bacterium | reverse complement strand
TTCCCGCCGGAAGGATCCGCTTCGACAACGGTCAGAGCTGAAACCGACCGCTCTCGCCCGCTGACCCACCACGAGTCACCAACGATGACGCCGGGCATGACGACCCCTCGGCTCTCGGCTGGTCGCTCCAGTCCGAACGCGTGCGATTGGAAGTGGACCGACACATTGTGAAACGGAAAAGACCGCGGCACGCCGGCAGCAATGGTTGCGACGGTTGAGAAGTCGACGCCCTCCGCAGCGATCTGACGCACCAGGGGACCGCCGGGCAGCATGGAGCCGGTCACCGCCAGGCGCGCCAATTCGGGGGGGCGCTTGAGGAGCCGCTCCACGCCGGAGGTGAAGCCCGCCACTGGCGCATCGGAGCAAAACAGCGCGATCGATGGCTCTCCGACACCAGAAGTCAGGAACGCCGTGTGGATCCGCTCGAGAAGCGCCGCAAGCGGCTCCTTTTTGTTGGCACGGAACGTTGTGTGAAGAGCGACGCGCATGATCTCTCGCTCTATTCTCGCCGTCACACCGCTCGGGTGCGTTCAGAAAACCTGTTCGGGATTGCACTCTTCGTCCCGTCGCTACGGTGAAACGTCGTCAGCGAGCCGAAACGGCTCGGCTACGATCCGCTTGGGATCGATGCCTCTTCCGGTCGTGTCGTTCTCGTCGTACTTGACCGCCGTCGACGGCGTCAGCTGGCGAACGGCCGACTATGACGCACGCAACTTCGTTCATGCGATCAAAGACCACGACATTGCCACCTTCGCCTGCGTGCGCCGCGGCACAGAGTGGCGGGAGTTCGACAACTGGAACCGCCAGGAGGTCGTGTTCTGGTTTGCCGATATGGTCGCTGAGCACTTCGCGCGTCACCCCCTGGCGCACCCGTTCATCCTCGTGCCCGTGCCGGGAAGTCAGGCAGACCTGCGATTCGACGGATCGTCTCGGATGGCCGCGGTGGCGCGCGCCATCGCCGGCCAGTTGCCTGCGGCCTGTGGTGTGCAGGACGTCTTGCGGTGGGAGTCGCCGATGCTGCCGGCCACCGCGTGGGGAGGCAGGCGTGACGCCGCGTTCCTCTATGAGCGGCTCCGCATCACGTCACGTCTGAATGGCGAGCGCGTGGTCCTGGTGGACGATGTCGTGACGACAGGCGGCCATCTGCGTGCGTGTGCGGCGAGATTACGCAGCCAGGGCGCGGAGCCGTTGCTCGGGATTTGTGCCGGACGAGCCGATCCGGTTCAGGTCGTCGACCCGTTCGCCGTCAGACAGGAAGAGCTGGACGACTTTCAGCCTTGAATCTGGTATCTGACCCAATCTCGAAGCGAGGCCGCTCGAAGGTTGTCGCAATCGGGTGGCTCATGACACGCGGGCTCTACGCGCGGACAGCCTGACTGGCCGTCGAGCCCTGGGTAAGATGGGCCATGCGATCGAGCGACGGTCATGTGACGACGACCGATGGCGTGCGGTTGTACGTTCGCAGGCTGGGCGATGGTCCGGGCGCGGTGATCGTCCCGAACGGGATTTACTTGATCCCCGACTTCGAATGGATTGCGAGCGGGCGAACGGTCCTTTTCTACGACGTGCGCAACCGTGGGCTGTCGGACACCATCACGGACGAATCGAGAATTGGGCAAGGGATCCGTCACGATGTCGATGATCTCGATGCCGTCCGGCGCGATGCGGGCTTCGATCGGATCGCGCTCGTCGGCCACTCGTATGTCGGCTTGACGGTGATTCTGTACGCGATGAAGTATCCGGCCCATGTCGACCGCGTCATCCAGATAGGGCCGATACCGCCGTCTCAAGGCAAAGCGTACCCGGCGCACCTGACGGGGG
>DATKHR010000009.1:0-4713 GCA_035510155.1 Vicinamibacterales bacterium | reverse complement strand
AGCGAGTCCGGCCGGCCGTACACCTGGCGGGTGCCCGCGAAGACCACTTTCGCGCGAGGGTGGTGATGGCGGCACGCCTCGAGAAGCGTGAGCTGGCTGCGGCAGTTAATCTCGAGGTCCGTGTACGGCTCGCGCATGCTGTCGATGTGACTGACCTGGCCCGCGAGGTTGAAGATCACGTCGCGATCCCGGACCAGATAGTTCATCGTCGACTGCTGCCGGATGTCGGCGATGTTGACGCGAAGACGATGCGCGAATCCCTCGATGTTGAAGAGATTGCCGCCGTAATCGGGGATCAGCGAATCCACGAGCAGCACGTCGGCGCTCAGCTCGACGAGGCGTCGCGCGAGGTTGCTGCCGATGAACCCGAGGCCGCCGGTAATCATCACCGGGCGTCCGCGGTAGAACTCCCAGTAGCGCGGCGTCATTCGGTGTGAGCGGTGAGCGGCGTGACGTTGCCGCGGCGGTGCTGCCGCAGGATCACGAGAGCGAACCAGAGACCGAACACGTCGATTGCCGTTTTGCAGATTCGCGGAAAGTTGAAGAACTGCGACTTGCCGAATGCCCGGTGATAATGGTGCACCGGCACTTCGACGATGCGGAAGCCGCCGTCGGTGATCTTTTTCATCATCTCCAGGCAGATCACGCCGCTGGTTTTCTCGAGATTGATTTGATCGAAAATGCGCCGCCGCATCAGGCGGAAGTCACAGTCGACATCGCGGACGGTCAGTCCGAACATCTGCTTGACGATGTGGTGATAGACGCGCCCGATGATGATGCGGTGCAACGGATCCGACCGGCTGATTTTGTAGCCGTTGACAAGATCCGAGTCTTCGCCCATCCGTCCCCACAACGATCTCAGCTCCGCCGGGTCGTATTGCGCATCCCCGTCGGTATAGAAGATGAGATCCTTCGTCGCGCTGCGAAATCCGGTTTGAAGCGCTCCGCCGTACCCTCGGTTCTGCGGATGATGGACCGCACGGACGCGCGGGTAGGTGCGGGCGAGCTCGTCGATGATCTCGGGCGTCGCATCGGCGCTGCCGTCGTTGACCACGATGACTTCGTAGTCGGGCGTCAGCTCCGACGCAACCTGCACGGCGCGGATCACCATGCTCGCGATGGTGCCGGCGTCGTTGTAGGCGGGGAAAAAGACGCTTAGGCCCGACGGCTTGCCCGCGCGCACTTCTGACATCTGAGACGCCTTCAATCATATACGAGCTGTGAGTCACGACCTACGAGCTGCGCGAGTCAATCGAGCGCTTGGATCAACGCCCCAGGTCCTTCGTTGCGATGAGCCTCCATGGCGTGATCGCCGACTCGATGAGCACGGCCGAAGACAGCTTCGACTTGCCGAGCCGCCTCTCGACGAACGTGATGGGCACCTCGGCGACGCGGCACCCCGCGCGCGAGGCGGCGAACAACATCTCGACCAGGAACGAGTAGCCATCCGACGTGAACCCGTCAAGCTTCAAGCGAGCGAGCGCCTCGCGCCGCCAGCATCGATACCCGCTTGTGCAATCGCGCGGGCTGAGACGCGTCACGGTACGGATGTACGTGTTCGCGAATCGGCTGAGCAGGCGCCGGCGCTTGGGCCAGTTCACGATCGTGCCGCCCTCGACATACCGCGAGCCGATGACGATGTCAGCGTGCTCCGTCGCGCCGATCAGATCTGGCAGATGCCGCGGATCGTGCGAAAGGTCTGCATCCATCTGGCAGATGACGTCGACCGGCCGGCGGATCGCGATGGCGATGCCGTCGATGTACGAACGCCCAAGCCCCGGCCGCTCCGTGCGGTGCAGGACGTCGACGCGATCGGGATACCTGCGCGCGAAATCATCCGCCACGCCGCCTGTTCCATCCGGCGACTGGTCGTCCACGACGAGCACGCCGACATTGCGGTGTTCCAGCAACCCCGCCATCAAGAGCGGCAGATTGTCCCGTTCGTTGAAGGTCGGCACGATCACCAGCGCCCTCTTGCCATCCGCGATGACCATTGTTCCTGTCATCGCCGCCCTTCGAACCTGAGCGACGAGATCTGCTCGGATACAAGGCCAACGAGAAGGATGATCACGCCGAGCACGATCAGGAGCACCGACGAGTTCGTCACGTGCGACTGCGTGACGATCGTCCACGCCGCATAAGCTGCCCCAACGAGAAACGCCGTGACGCTGATCGGCACGAAGATGCGGAGGGGGCTGAAGAGGGTGATCACCTTGAGCAGGATCAGAAAGAAGTTGAAGCCATCTGTCCCCAGCCGAATCTTCGACGCCCCACGCCGTTCGCTCGCGTCGATCGGCTCGAAGTGCACGCTGTACCCTGCCTTGACGAAGGCCAGCGTTGTTGTTGTTGGCGTGGAAAAGCCGTTCGGGAGCAGGTGCAGGAACTCGACCAGGCAGTCGCGCCGCGCGGCGCGGAATCCAGAGGTCAGATCTGGAATCGGCCGCTCCGTGAGATAGCTTGCGATTGAATTCAGGGCTGCGTTGCCGAGTCGCCGCGCGAGCCCTGCCTGCGTGCGTGCCGAGCGCGCGCCGACGACGAGGTCGTACGAGCCCAGGCACGAGACGAGCCTGACGGCATCGGCCGGGCGATGCTGCCCGTCTGCATCGACGATCAGCACGAACGGCCCGTCAGTCGCCCGAATGCCCGTCTTGACCGCTGCGCCGTTGCCCTTGTTGTACGGGTGTCGGACGACCCGTGCCCCTGCCGCGGCGGCCAGCGCCGCTGTCTCATCGCTCGAGCCATCGTCCACGACGACGATGTCATGCCAGTGCGCAACGGTTCGAAGCGTCGAGACGACCTCTCCAATCGCCGTCGCTTCATTGAAAGCCGGGATGACTATCGACGTCGACTCCGCATTCCTGTCATCAGCCATCAGTCATCAGCCATGAGTCGTTCGACCACGCCGTCCCACGTAATGCGCGTCGCGCGCTCGAAACCAGCGTCGCCGAGCGCCTGCGCGAGTTGCCGCCCCTCGGCGAGGCGCGCGATGGCGCTGCCAATCGACTCAGGCGTTGGGGTGACAACGAAACCAGTCACCCCATCCTCCACGAATTCGAGCGGCCCTCCGGCGTCGGTTGTCGTCACGACCGGCTTATGAGACAGGAAGGCTTCGAGCGTGACGTATCCATAATCTTCGTCGAACGGAGGATAGACGACTGCGAGGGCCCCCGCGTACAGGTCCACGAGCGCCTGGCCGTCGACCGCGCCGGTGAACGTCACGCGATCGGCGACCCCTTCGTGCGCGGCCGTCTCTTCGAGCGATCCTCGCAGCGGCCCATCGCCGGCGACGACCAGGCGAGTGCGACTGTCGCCACGCGCGAGCCCGCGGATCACGAGATCGACCCGCTTGGTCCCCTCGAGCCGGCCGACCGAAAGGACGTAGTTACCAAGTGGGCCGCCATGAAGCGCGGCGGCGAGCGGCGGAGGGTGGTAGAGAGGTTCGGCGGTCAGCCCGTTGTACTTGGCGAGCCTCCGAGCGGTGTTGCGCGCGTTGGTGAACAGACGCGCCGACTCCGAAAGCACTTCGTTGTCGAGCCCAATGAGCTTGTCGCGCAGCAGCACGTCGGCCTCGGTGTGGCCGAATTCGCTGTACGGGGTGCCGCACAGATCGTAGATCGCGCGGTACTGGTGCAGGAGCCAGGTCACTTTGTTCGGATGACGAACGAAGTAAGTCGGAAACTTCGTGGCGATCACCGTGTCAATCGTTTCGCCGTTGGCCTCGCTGAGATCAACGAGACGCCACGCCGCAGCCTGCGCCAGGAGCGCTTCCTTTGGATACCACTTGAACGGAATCGAGACGCGCTCGGCTTGGTATCCGTGCCGCCGGAGCTCGGCGACGAGCCCGTTGACGTGCAGTTCTGCACCGCCGTGGATGAACGGCACTTTCGCCTCGCAGACAACGACACGCCTCATGTGGCAAACCGGAAGTTGATGATGTCTCCGTCCTGCACGACGTAATCCTTGCCTTCGAGCCGCACTTCGCCGTGATCGCGGCATACGGCCATCGATCCCCGGGCGACCAGCGCGTCGTAGCTGACCACTTCGGCGCGGATGAATCCTCGCGCGATGTCGCTGTGAATCTCGCCGGCTGCGAGCTGCGCCGGTGTCCCCCGCGGGATTGACCAGGCGCGGCACTCGTCTTCGCCCACCGTGAAGAAGGAGATGTAGCCCAGCAGATCGTAGCTTGCGCGGATCACGCGGTCGAGTCCCGACGCGCTCAAGCCGAGATCGGCGAGAAACGCCGTTGCATCCGCCGCGTCGAGTTGCGCGATCTCGAGCTCGATCTTCGCGCAGACCGCAACTGCTGCTGTTGACGCGTGCGACAAGAACGAGGTCAGGCCCGTCGCCGCTGCCGCCCAATCGATTCGCGTCGCCGCGTCGCCTCCACCGCTCTTCATTCCATCGCTCTTTTCGTTCGCACCACCGCCCGGCACGGTGGGCGAGGTGAGCTGCGATTCGTCCAGGTTGATGACGATGAGCAACGGCTTGGCTGACAGGAATTGAAAGCCCCGCAGGCGCTTGAGATCCTCGCCCTTGAGATCCAGGGCTCGAAGCGGCTTGCCCTGTTCGAGCGCGCTCCTGCAGACGACAAGCACGTCCCGCTCGCGCTCGAGCTCTGCCGACTTCGATTTCTTCAGGTCTTTCTCCAAACGCTCGAGCCGCCGCTCGGCGACACCGAGATCCGCGAGGATCAGTTCGTCCTCCATCGCGCGC
>DATKHR010000008.1:0-2683 GCA_035510155.1 Vicinamibacterales bacterium | reverse complement strand
CGCGCGGCACGGCCCGGATGTCGAGGCGTACTTCGAGCAAACGGCCGTCCCGGGCCGCGAGGGCGCGCTCGATTTCACCGACGCGAGCGATCTGGGCGTGACGATCCAGGGCGAGGGCTTCCCGCATCTGCTCTTCGAGTGGGTCCTCAGCTTCAGCGGCTGGACGTACGTCGCGTTGGCGGCCAGCGAGACGTTTGAGGCGCTCGTCGCGGGGCTCCAGGGGGCAGTCTGGACGCTCGGCGCCGTCCCGGCCGTGATCCGGCACGACAATTTGTCGGCCGCGACCCACGAGCTGAAGCGCAGCGGCGGCCGGCAGCTCACCGAGCGGTTCCGCGGCGTGCTGGAGCATTACGATTTGCGCTCGTCGCGGATTCGGCCGGGCGAGGCCCACGAAAACGGCGTGGTGGAGCAAGCCCATTTCCGCACCAAGACGGCCATCGAGCAGGCGTTGCTGCTGCGCGGCCACGCCGATTTCGTCGATGAAGCGACGTACGAAACCTTCGTGCGGGACGTGATTGAGCGGAAGCGGAATCAGCCCGCGGCGCGCCGGCTTGCCGAAGAGCGCCCCTACCTGCGCCCGCTGCCGCCGGCGCCCGTGCCCAATTACACGACGTATGCGTGCGTCGTGCGTCGCTGGAGCACCATCCGCGTGGGCGGACGAACCTACTCGGTCCCGTCGCGGTTGCTGGGGCACACGGTCGAGGCGCGGCAGCATCCCCGGACGGTGGAGGTCCTCTATCGCGGCCAGGTCATTGAAACGATGCCGCGGCTGCGGGGCGAGGCCGATCACCGGATCGATTACCGGCACATCATCGGGAGCTTGGTCCGCAAGCCGGGGGCCTTCGCGCGGTATCGCTATCGGGAGGAGCTCTTTCCCTCGCTGACGTTTCGCCAGGCGTACGACGCGCTGTGCGTCACGCATGGCGAGCGCGCCGACGTGGAGTATGTGCGCCTGCTGCACCTCGCGGCCACGACGACTGAGCGGCACGTCGAGGCGACTCTGCTGACGTTGCTCCACGACGCCCAGCCGTTCGACTATGCCGGCGTCCAGGCGATCGTGTCCCCGATGACCCCGCGGGTGCCGGTGATCGGCATTCCGACGCCGGATCTCGCGCAGTACGATGCGCTGCTGGGAGGAGGTGGCCCATGCTGACGCCCCGCGTGCCGCCGCCCACCGAGCACTTGACCGCGGTCTTGGGCGCCTTCGGCCTCACGACGGCCGCCGAGGAGATCGTGCCCCGATTGACGCAGGCCGGACACCAGGACGCCGTGCCGGTGTTGGTCGAGGTGTTTGACGCGGAGGCCGAAGCCCGGCGCCAGCGCCGGATTGCGCGACTGCGCCGGGCGGCGCGGCTGCCGCCGGGCAAGACCTTCGAGACGCTCGACACCGGGCGGCTGCCCCTTCCGCTTGTGCAGCGGCTCACGGAGCTCGCGACGGGGGCGTTTCTGGAGACGGCGACCAATGTCCTGGCGTTCGGGCTGCCGGGCGTCGGGAAAAGTCACGCGCTCAGTGCCGTGGGCCATGCCTTGGTCGAGGCGGGCCATAGCGTGCTCTTTACCTCGGCCTATGCGGTGGTGCAGGAGCTGCTCAGCGCGAAGCGCGATCTGGATCTGCCGCGCGCGCTTGGGAAGCTCGATCTGTTCGAGGTCATCCTGCTCGACGATCTCGGATATGTGCAGCAAAGCCCGGAAGAGGCGGAGGTGCTCTTCACCTTGCTCGCCGAACGCTATGAACGCTGCTCGGTGATGGTGACGAGTAATCTGGTGTTCAGTCAGTGGGACCGGATCTTTCGCGACCAGATGGCCACGGCCGCTGCGATCGATCGCTTGGTGCACCACGCCGTCCTGCTCGAGTTCGACGTGCCAAGTTATCGGACGGATCGGTCCCGGCCGAACCCGCCGGCACCGGCACCGCGGCCATCGCGAAGAGGGCGAGCACCGGGGCCCGTGGCGCCCCGACGACGCTGGAAATCCGGCGCGTGAGTGATCAGGGACCGTCGTCAATCAAAAACGACCGCGTAGGAGGCGCTAGGAACGACGATCGACAGGCGGGTAAGGGTACAGCATCCCCCGGATTTTGAGGTGGAGGGCATTTTGCGAACGCGAAAACGGCTGTGGAAATGACGTTCCTGTGGAAAGCAAAAAGCGCTTCCCTCAGGAACTTGCAAATCTCGCACAGAACGCGAGATTCGCACATTCCCACAGCCGATCCTCTTCTCTTGACAAGCACAAAGAGAAGAACACGACACGAAGAACGACGGCAGCGACCCGTCGTCCGATCAACCGGCCGCAGGCAAGTCGCATCCTCGGCCAATCAGGAACCGGCAAGAATAATTGTCACCAACCGGCAAAAGTAGTTGACGTCGAACACTGGCGTCAAGGTCGTAAGTGTGGAACATCCAGACTAGCGTACGGTCACTGACCCACAGAACCGTCACGAAAAGTGCTATTGGCGGCCGAAGTCCCTGAGCCGTCAGATAAGCGCGCCGGCGCTCGTCCGTCGTTTTCTCGGGAGGGATTGACATCGGGAAGCCGCCAGCCCCAGCCGGGTGATTGTACCCGTCGAAGCGAACCTCGTAGTGGCCCGAAGAACGCGAATCCTCATAGACCTGATCGGTGCTGACCTTCATCCCGTCTGACCCTAGTACCTCGAACGTGACAGCGAGCCTGACCGGATGTGGCA
>DATKHR010000007.1:0-6568 GCA_035510155.1 Vicinamibacterales bacterium | reverse complement strand
CGTGCTCGGTCCCGATCTCTCGCGCATTGGATCGGCGAGGCCGCGCGCCGGACTGCAGAGCAAGATTCGAGGATCGGCCGACTTCATCAGGCCGGGCTACGAGCCGGTGACGCTCGTGACGAAAGACGGGGAGCGCATTCGAGGCGTCAGGAAGAACGAGGACGAGTTCTCGATCCAGATTATGGACGCGCGGGAGCGCCTGCAGGGCTATCTGAAGGCGAATCTCGCCGAATTCACCACCGACAGACAATCGCTGATGCCCGTTTACGGTCCCGATCGCCTGGGCGATCACGACCTCGACGATCTGTTGCGCTACTTGACGTCGCTGCGCGGGGCAACCGACGCGACACGCTAGCGGAGGAAAACATGCGTGCTGCCATCATCCGCGTCTTTTACATCGTTCTCCTGACCGCGGGGTCGTGGTCGATCGTGTCGGCCCAGCAGCCGCCGGCCACGCAAGTGACGGCGCAGGATCTACGAGACGGGTTGAAGAATCCGACGCGCTGGCTCACCTACGCCGGCGACTACGCCAACCATCGTCACAGTCCGTTGACGCAGATCACGCCGGCGAACGTGAACCGCCTCGTGCCGCAGTGGCAGTTTCAGACCGATACGCTCGGCAAGTTCGAAGCCGCGCCGCTCGTGCTCGACGGTGTGATCTACGTCACCGGACCGCTCGACACCGGCTGGGCGATCGATGCCCGTACCGGCCGGCAGATCTGGCGCTACAAGCGTGATCTCCCGAGCGGCCTGATCGCCTGCTGCGGTCTGGTGAATCGGGGCTTCGGCGTGCTCGGCGATCGCCTTTTCAAGACGACGCTCGACGCGCACGTGGTGGCGATCAGCCGCAAGACCGGGGCCCTCGAATGGGACACGCCGATGGAGAACTTCCGCCACGGTTACAGCGGGACGACGGCGCCGCTCGTGGTGAAAGACAAAGTGATCGTGGGCATTGCGGGCGCGGAGTACGGGATTCGCGGCTTCATCGCGGCATTCGATGCGCAGACCGGGAAGCAGGTGTGGCGCTTTTACACGACGGCCGGCCCAGGCGATCCCGGGTTCGGGACGTGGCGTGGGACCGACGACAGGGCGTGGCAACACGGCGGCGGATCGATCTGGGTGCCCGGTGCGTACGACCCGGAGCTCAATCTCGTGTATTGGGGCACGGGCAACGCGGGACCGGATTACAGTGGGAACGAGCGAGAAGGCGACAATCTCTACACCGCATCGATCGTGGCGCTCGACGCCGACACTGGTGCCCTGCGATGGCATTATCAGTTTACGCCGCACGACATCTGGGACTACGACTCGACGCAGATGCCAGTCCTCGCGGATCTCACGCTCGGCGGCGAGCTGCGCAAAGTCGTGTTGTTCGCCAACCGCAACGGATTCTTCTACGTGCTGGACCGCGCGACCGGCAAGCTGATCAGAGGCAAGCCGTTCATCAACACGACGTGGGCCAAGGAGATTCGCGCCGACGGCCGGCCGATGTTCCTGCCCAACAGCGTGCCGAGCGAGGACGGGACGAAAGTCTGCCCGGACCAGAGCGGCGGGACGAACTGGATGCCGCCCTCCTTTGATCCGGCGCTCGGCCTGTTCTTCGTCACCTCGCGCGAATCGTGCGGCATATTCTTCTCGTGGAAGGATGACTACACGCCGGGCGAGGCGTTTCGCGGCGGCGCCGTGCAGCGGATCGGCGAAGGTCAGTTCAGCGCGCTGCGCGCGATCGACGTGACGACCGGTGAGCGGCGTTGGGAATTCCCGTACTCCAGCCAGTCCTGGGCCGGTGTGCTGTCGACGGCGTCGGGTCTGGTCTTTGCCGGCGGATCGGGCAACCTGATGGCGTTCGATGCCAAGACCGGTAAGAACCTCTGGCATTTCCAGACCGGCTCGTCGCTGTACGCGGGCGCGATCACTTACATGCTCGATGACCGCCAGTACGTGCTCATGCCGTCCGGCACCACACTGACTGCGTTCGCGCTCGCCGAATTCTGAATGAGAAACCAGAGCGTGAACACCGGCCGTTGACGCCGCGTCTTCTCTCAAACCTCCAACGGCACGTCGAGATGCCGACTCACCGATCGCTCTCATACGAGGGGTGATACATCGATGACTCGATGAGGGCGGGGAGGTCGGTCGGTTCAGGGTTGTTTGCCAGGCCGTCGTCGTACGCGAGGCGTGCGACGCCGGCGGCAATTGCGGCTGCGACCGTTCGTATTCGCTCGACAGGCGGGAACAGGCGACCGCGCGCCAGATCCGCATCTCCGACCTGTGCGGCGAGTGTCCGGGCGGCCGTCAGGAACATCTCGTCAGACACTCGCGTCGCTCCGCTCACGATCAGCCCGAGGCCCACGCCCGGAAAAATGTACACGTTGTTTGCCTGACCCGGCTCGAATGTGATGCCGCCGTACCGAACCGGTGGGAATGGGCTGCCGCTGGCGAAGATCGCCCGGCCTTTGCTCCACCCGTAGGCCTGCTCCGCGGTGCATTCCGACTTCGTTGTCGGATTCGACAACGCCAGAACGATCGGTCGGTCATTGAGCTCGCTCATCGCTTCGATGACCGCGCGTGTGAACGTCTGCCCCTGGCCCGCGACGCCGACCACGGCTGTGGGACGAAGCGCCCTTACGGCCGAGAGCAGGTCGGGAATGGGATCGTGGTCGTGCGCGAACGGCCGCTTGTGCGCGGCAAGGTCTGTGCGGCTCTTGACCACGAGCCCCTTGGAGTCGACGAACCAGCAGCGTCGCCGCGACTCCGACGCCGACAATCCGCCGGCCATCAGGGCAGTCACGACGAGCGCCGCGATACCCGTGCCGGCTTCTCCGGCTCCCAGAAACAGAATCTTCTGATGCTCGAGTCTGGAGCCCGGGAGGAGCCGGAGCGCGGAGAACAGCGCCGCGAGACACACCGCAGCCGTTCCCTGAATGTCGTCGTTGAAACAGCACGTTCGATCCCGATAGCGCTCGAGGATCCGGAACGCATTTCGAGTGCCGAAGTCCTCGAACTGGACGACTGCGCGGGGAAAGACGGTCTGCACGCCATCCATGAATTCGTCGACCAGCGCGTCGTACGCGTCTGGCGGCAGCCGTGGCTCTGACAACCCGATGTACAGCGGATCCGTGAGCAGGCTCTGGTTTCGAGTGCCGACATCGAGCACGATCGGCAAACACGAGGCCGGATGAATGCCCGCGCAGGCGGTATACAGCGACAGCTTGCCGACCGGGATGCCCATTCCGTTCGCGCCCAGGTCTCCGAGGCCGAGGATCCGTTCGCCGTCGGTGACAACGACGATCCGCACGGGACCGGGCGTCCAATTCTTCATGATGCGAGCGACGCGTCCGCGATCCTGTGCACTGATGAACAGTCCTCGCGCCCGGCGCCAGAGGTGGGTGTACATCAGACATGCCTGCCCCACCGTGGGCGTGTAGATGATCGGCATCGTCTCGGCGAGATTGTCCATCACGACTCGATAAAACAAGCGCTCGTTTCGATCCTGGAGGGCGATCAGGTAAATGTACTTTTCGATGTCCGATGTCTTGGCCCGAAAACTCTCGAGCACCTTTTGAACCTGCTGATCCTGTATCAGCACCTTCGGCGGAAGGAGGCCCCGCAGGTGAAAGCGTTCCCGTTCCTCTTCCGTGAAGGCAGTCCCTTTGTTCAGGCTCGGCTCATGAAGACGTGCCGCGCCGCTGAGCGCCGGCTCGCCGCGCCCAAGGTCAGCGTCACGTTCTGGCCGGTTGTCGTCAGTCACGGATTCTTCGCTTCGCCGCAGCGCCTGAGGCCTCCGCCTCCTTCTCAATGCATTGAGCCTGGGTAATCGCCACGAGCGCTGGCGCGATCGCCTCGAGGGGCAGGACGTGATCGACTATGCCCGTGCGAATGGCGGATGAAGGCATGCCAACGAAGGCGGCTCTGGCCGGATCTTGGACGATGACAATCCCGCCCCTGCCTTTGACCGCCCGAACGCCGTCCGTTGCATCGAGGCCTGCTCCTGTCAGGACCACCGCAATCGCACGATCGCCAAACGCCGGGGCGGCAGACTCGAGAAGCGGGTTAGCGGCCGAGAGCACACCCCGAACCCGCGTCCCATCGGTGTAAGCGAAGCGTCGGTTCGGCTGAATGGTGAGGTGCAAGTCGGGTTTTGCGACGTAGACGACACCGGGACGAAGGGGCTCACCTTCCATGGCCGTCGTCACCGACAGTGGCGTGCCTCGGGCAAGGATCGCTTCGAGGACGCCCGTTTGTCGAGGCATGCGGTGCTGCACGACAACGACTGATGCGGGAATCGTCTGCGGCAGGCCCGCCAGTACAGTCGTGAGAGCTTGCAGCCCACCGGCGGACGCCGCAATCCCTATGAACCACGGACGAGCGAGCGATCCTCGCACTGGTGATGGCGGCTTGCGCTTGCTTGACCGTACGCTCCGCGCGCTCGTGCAATTCACGCGACTTTAGACCGAGACTCTCCGCTGTCGCACAGATGCTCTGCGGAGTGTGACGGATGGGGGGACGCTCATGTTGATCGCCACACGCGAGACCAGGGGGGCGAGGCACAGTCCAATCGGCTCCAAGAGGATCGAGCGCAATTGGAGTGCCAGCGTTCACCGTCGCAAAGACTGGGAAATCGAATGGGACCGTCCAGACTGCCGAATTCCCGGCAGGTTCTGACGGCCGCCCGGCCCTTCGAGAGGCGCGGTGCACGACGGCGATCGGTTACCCGGGGACTGATGACGGCTGGTTGATCCTGGCCGAACCAGCAGAACGCCTTCGTGGTTAGATCAAGGTCGCTTTTGAACTCGTGGGTCAATCCTGGGAGTAGATGAGCATGGAGCCAATGTACTTACCTGAAGTCGAACACGCCGACGGCACAGGTCCGTGGGCGCAGGCCATTCGACAGATGCGCGAGGCGAGCGCACCTATCCCACAGATCATGCATCTCTTCGCGTTTAAGCCAGATCGGACCCAATACCTCGCTCAATTCACGCAGGGCGTGATGCGCGGACCGTCGCCGCTCTCGCCCGGTCAACGAGAGCTGATCGCTGCGTTCACATCGCGCCGCAACGATTGTCCTTTTTGAATCGGTTCTCACGCCGCGGTCGCGGCGGAGCTCCTGGGCGACAGACGCCTCGTCGATGCCGTGCTCGAGGACTACCGTACGGCGCCGATCGATAGTCGTGAGAAGGCACTCTTCGCGTTCATCGAGAAGATGAATGCGCAGTCGAACATGCTTCGTCGCGAGGACATTGATCGTCTGAAACGGGCGGGTTGGAGCGAAGAGGCGATTTACGACGCCATCACCGTCTGTTCCCTGTTCAAGTTTTACAACGCCTGGATCGATGCGACCGGCGTTCACGATCTCCCGCCCAGTGTATACGAGGCGAGCGGCAAGCGGTTGGCGACTCGGGGCTACATTCGCTGAGGCTGACCAACTCTTGCGCATGGTCACGTCCTCTCGTTCCGGTCTTCCGAGGTTGGCGCGCATCTCTTCGTTGTAGCGGTTTCGGAGCGTCGAGAAATTCAGCAATCGAACGTGAGGATCAGGACGTTCTGGTCCTTCTCGCGTCGGTATTCAGTTGACGCGGCGTGGGTGCGTATCAATGGAATGCCCAGCCCCCCGATCGGGGCATCGTTCAACGTGAGCGGTGGGTCGGGCGGCGTATAAGCGAGCGGATTGAACGCTGGGCCGCTGTCTGTGACGGTCATCCGAGCTCCACGGGCCAGGCGCTCGAACGTGATTCCGATGGGCCGCGGCGCCGTGTCATCACGGCCGTGCTGGACGATGTTCCCGACGGCTTCGTTCAGACAGAGCTCCCCTTGTTGCGACGCGTCGCCTGAAAGACCCGCCCAGGCCGCCCATTGGCGCCACCAGGCCGATATTCGGCGAAGCTCTCGAATGTCGCTGGCAAATGTCCGCCGGTCTACCTCTTGCACACGTCAGCTGACGCCCGGGTCGGAGGCGCGCACGCGCGCTCGTGCGTCGTCCAGGCTGTAACAGACCGGGATGATCTGGTCGATGCGCGTCGACGACAGCACCTTGGCGACGCTCGGCTTCGGGTTCAGCAGAACCATGTTTCCCTGGCGCTGACGCACGGCTTTCGCGTTTCTAATGAGCGTGGCAATGCCAATCGACGCGAGGAATTCTACGGCCGCGAGGTCGACGATCGCGAACGTCCGTTGGGTCGAAACGAGTACGGTGAGCTTGAGATCGATCGCATCCGCACCTTCGAGGTCCAATCGACCGGTGAGGTCGATTTTCCGGATGCCGTCGGGCAAATCAGTCGAGATCAGTTCCATGGTTCGGTCCGCCTTCCGTCAGCATTGGTCGCTCCCGGTGCAGTAGTTCTCTAGAATCTCGTCGGCCGTCAGGACACGCGGGTAGATGGCAACTTCGTCCAGTCCGCCGGTCAGGTAGCTCACTCGGTCGCTACCCGACTGCGCCGCATCGCGCGTGCCCAAGCGCACAGGCAGCGCGCCGTGAGCCGGCACGATGCCGTACGTGCTGTAGAGCGTTCCCGAAGACGGTGGCCCCTCTCTGTGAACGCCGTCTCGATAGATGTGCACGCCGGCCGGA
>DATKHR010000006.1:0-16159 GCA_035510155.1 Vicinamibacterales bacterium | reverse complement strand
GGGTTCGAATCCCACTCTCTCCGCCAACCATCAGCGAATGATTTACAAGAACTTCTTGCTGATGGAGTTCACGTTGAAAGAACCCCGCAGTCTGAACTGAGCAAGTTCGTCGATCGCCGCGCTAAAGTTCTCGGCGTCAGTCGAAATCGTCTGATCGTCCGCGCGTTGGAGCAGGCCATCCGGGAGCGCTCCGGTTGGACGCCGGAGTTCCTGGAGAAGCTGCGACTCTCGGCGCTCATGAAATGAAGCGTGGAGGTCGTAGGCCGGCTCGCTTCAGCGCGGCATGCACGTCTACTGACGCCCGGCTCCGCCTCCCCGACGTCCACGAGCGCCCGGCGCCCCGACCGTCGGTTCTTCAGTGGTGTTGCTGCGCCCGCGTGATGGCGGCGTCCAGCCGTCGATCGACGGCCCATTCTGAACGAAACGCGTATCCGGGCTCAGCGGATTGCCCGTGAGGTATTGGGCGCCCGCATTGCCCCAGAACTTGCCGGCGTGGAGCGTCGCATTGCGGCTCACGGTCAGCAACGACTGATATCGCGGGTCGCTCTGCGACCACCCGGAGAAGCGGGACAGATCGTTGTTGCCCTGGATGACGACATCGACGCCAAACGTGTTTGCGATCTCGTTTGCGTTGATGATGCCGTCGAGCGTTTCGATCATCACGACCACCAGCATGTTGTCGTTGAAGGTGTTTTGATAACCTCCCGGCACGCTAGCCCAGACCGACGCGGCCTGCCCCGCGCCCGTGCTGCGGCGGCCAAACGGTGGGAAGCGGGAGTACCGCGCGGCTTCCAGTGCCTGATTACCGTCTCGCATCGTCGGGAAGATCAGGCCGATCGCCCCGATGTCGGTCGCCTTCTGAATGCTCGATTCGAGTTGGTCCGGCATGCGGATCATGGGGGCGGCTCCGTCGGGGCCGGGGCACGTAGCGATCATCTTCGCGATGTTGTCCCATGACATGGTGCTGTGCTGCATCTCGAACCAGACGAACCCGTAGTGCTTGCGGACCTCGCAATAGAACTCCGGATCGAATGTGGCAATCGTGTAACTGGTGACTTGCTTATCGCTGAACAGCAGCTCCTTGGCCTTGTTGTAGAAGGGCCGCTTGTAATTCGTCACGTACGACTTGCTCATCCAACCCCAGCCATGCGAGTCGACAGACTCCGGATCCGTGCCCCAGACGCCCGTTACCAGATTCCCCGGGCCGACTGCGGGAGCGTCTGCGCGTCCGCCGCCACCACGCTGACCGCCACCAGGTGCTGCCGCCGACTGGCCAGGGTCTCGTCCACCATTCGCCACGCCGGCGCCACCCGGCCGTTGTGCCTGCATTGCGACGAACGCCGTCGCGGCTAACACAAAGGCGCTTGCCGAGATGCCCGCACGCCTCATCCTCATGGCCGACTCCTCCTGCTCAAACATCCACTGAGAGGTCTGAGGCGCTGTGCGTTTCACAGCAGCATCAGCCTGGAATGGCGAAGCGTGGAAGTATTGCACTTTTGCGATGTAATTGCGCAAAATAAGCCCGTCCAAATCGCCGCGTCGTGGCGCGAGAGAACAAACCGAAGAGAGCTTGCCGGCGAGACCGCTGAGGTGGACGTGTGGCGCTCAGGTATGTCGCCATTTCCGTCGCTGTCGCCGCCCTCTACCAGGGGACGCCGTCAGCACCGCCAGGGCGCGTCTCCATTCATGTCGACGCGACCCGATCGCTCGGCCCGATGACGCCGTTCTGGAGCTTCTTCGGCTACGACGAGCCGAATTACACCTACATGAACGATGGACGGAAGCTGCTCTCCGAGCTCTCCGCGCTCAGTCCGGTTCCCGTGTACATCCGCACGCACAATCTGTTGACCACAGGGGATGGGACGCCGTCGTTGAAATGGGGTTCGACGAACGTGTACACGGCGGGCGTCGATGGTCGCGTTCGTTACGACTGGACCATCGTCGATCGCATCTTCGACACGTACCTCGCGCACAAGATGAAACCGCTCGTGGAGGTCGGCTTCATGCCCGAGGCGCTCTCGACGCACCCTCAGCCGTACCGTCACACGTTTCCAAGCGGGTCGATCTTCACTGGCTGGTCATACCCACCGAGCGACTATACGAAATGGGGAGAGCTGATTTTTCAGTGGGCGCGTCACGTGGTCGACCGGTACGGCCGCGCGGAAGTCGAGAGTTGGTATTGGGAAGTCTGGAACGAACCCGACATCGGGTACTGGCACGGCACGGTTGAGGAGTATCACAAGTTGTACGATTTTGCTGCGGAGGGTTTGAAACGGGCGCTCCCGGCGGCGCGTGTCGGCGGACCCCACGTGACCAGCCCAAACAGCGCCCGGTCGCAGGAGTTCCTGCGTGGTTTTCTCGAGCACTGCCTCCGGGGCACGAACTTCGCGACGGGGAAGGCCGGCTCACCGCTCGATTACGTCGGATTCCACGCGAAGGGTGCGCCACGCCTCGTCGACGGACACGTCCGCATGGGACTCACGAACCAGCTCACGGCTATCTCAAACGGCTTCAGTATCGTCGCCTCCTTCCCCGAGCTGCAGAAGACGCCGATTATCGTTGGCGAGTCCGATCCTGAAGGATGCGCCGCGTGCTCGATGCGCACCAACCCCGAGAACGCGTATCGGAACGGGACGCTGTACGCGAGTTATACGGCCGAACAGCTCGCGCGCACGTACGAGCTGGCGGATCTGTATCAGGTGAACCTGGCCGGCGCCGTCACGTGGGCATTCGAATTCGAGAATCAGCCCTACTTCGCTGGGTTCCGCGATCTTGCGACGAACGGTATCGCCAAGCCGGTGCTCAGCGTGTTCCGCATGCTGGGAAGGATGGGAGACTCTCGGGTTGCGGCCGAGAGCAGCGCGGGACGGAGTCTGGCGTCTGTACGAGATCGCGGCGTCGGAGACGAACCGGACATCAACGCGCTCGGCAGTCGCAGCAACCGCGCGATTGCGATCCTCGTATGGAACTATCACGACGACGAGGTTCCAGCTCAGGCGTCGAAGATCGAGCTGAAGATCGACGGCATCCCGGTTGATCGGCCGACCCTCGAGCACTATCGCATCGACGCCGATCACAGCAATGCATACGAGGCGTGGAAGAAGATGGGATCACCGGCTCAACCGTCGACCGAGCAATATCACGCCCTTGAACGGGCCGGACAGCTCGAGCGACTCGAACCACCGCGTGTGCTGGAGGCACGTGCCGCCTCTGTAACCGTGACGTTCGAGCTGCCGCGGCAGGCTGTCTCTCTCATCAAGATCGGATGGTGAGACGGCCGACAGACCAGACGACAACTGTGGCGCTTAGCGCCGGCTGGCGTGCATGGCAGCCGCGAAAGCCGCTTCGATGAAGACCTTCATGCGCGAGTAGTGCGAGCCCTGCCAGTAAACGCGGCCGCAGGTCGGGCATCGAGAGAATTCGCGGTAGCGCTCGCGCGTGCGTGCGGGTAGCAGTTGCTCCACGCGGTCCTTGGCCACGACATGCAGACGGCTGTTGCATCGCAGGCAGCGGGTAAACGGCCCCGCGCTGGTCACGAGATCGAAGTTGCGCAACACCTCGACCAGCTGTCGCGCGGGCTGCGTCTCGCGCAGGAAGTAGCCTCGCATGACGATCCCGTGCTTGAGCACGCCAACGTCGCGAGTGAGCAGCACGCGGTCCTCGGAGGCCGAGATGGCGACGATCTCGTCGTCGCGGTAGTCGTTGCGGTACTTCGTGTCGAAGCCTGCGAGTCTGAGGTAGGCGCTGAGACGACCGAGATGAACGTCGGCAACGAAACGGGGCTCGCTTTGAGGAGGAGGTCGGAGACGGGCGGTGTCGCCCAGATCGAACGCCCGAATCAGCGGATACACGGCCACGCGATCCCCCTCGCGAAGGCGGTAGCTGAAGTCCACCGGCCGGCCGTCCACAATCAGCAGGTCAATCTCCGGATGCGGGATGCCGAGCGCCTCTACGAGGTCCTTCACCGATGAACCGCTTTCGAAAGCGCAGAGGAGGGGCGACTGTCTGCGAGCAGGCGGCAGGAAGTCGTTGAGCGGCCCGTAGACGCGAACCGACGCGGACCGCACCATCTCAATCTGTGGGCGGCGCAGACAACTCCGCGCCCTTCGTCCCGCGCCGGAAGAACGTCAGCTCCCACCGCTCGGAAGCGACGTCGTTACGGAGGATGTAGACGTGGCCGTTGCGGTCCCGCACCTTGAAATAGCGGTGATCGGGAGCCAGCCAGCGGTCGATAACTTCAGCGATCTCGACCTCAGCTCCCGAGAGCCCGAAGCGCCGAGGCGTTTCCTCGCCTCGGTACCCTGCATAGCACTCCACGTCAACGGGGAGCGCGCCTCCAGGCGTCCCCAACCACACGGACGAGCAGCCTCAGCTTTTCTTCGATGTGATCGTGAACACGCTACTCCAGATCCGCTCGACCTTGGTGCTCCCGCAATGAGGGCACGTGATCGTGGCTGACGACTCCGACATCGGCCGGACGATCTCGAAAGTCTTCTGACAGTCGCGGCAAGCGAACTCGTAGACCGGCATGATCAGCCTCCTGTACTACCCAAGGCGCTCGATGTCGCACGCCGTCGAACGTCTGCCATGGCCGTTACCGAGCGCGAGGCCAGCATTCGAGCCATGACGAGCCAACATTGCCGCGATTACGGGCGATCAGCGGGCGCTGGCGAGCCGGCGGTGCGACCGGCGCGCCTCGCCGTTTCAGTAGCCGCCGCGGTGCGGCTCGTACGTCGCCAGAGTTACGCCGCTTTCTTGATGAGCCGCGTGATCCACACGAGAACTACGGCCCCGATAAAGGCGACAACGATCGACGGGACCAGACCTCCGCCCGGTGAGAAGCCCAGGAATTCGACAAGCCAGCCGCCGACAATGCCGCCGAGCACGCCCAGGACAATGTCCATCACCACGCCGTACCCGCCGCCCTTCATCACCTGGCCTGCCAGCCATCCGGCAATGAGTCCGACCACGATCCAATAGAGAAAACCCATCGGCTCCTCCTCGTTTCTGCAACTGTCGCATGATGACCCGCTCCCATGCGACTTGACCGTAAGATCGGTAACCCGGATCCGCCGACCGATTATGGCGTGAGACGCCATCATTCGGAAAGCAACAAAAGAACGATCACGATGGTCACCTAGCTCAGGTGCGGGGACCTCCCTCGGTTGTTACAGATATCACCGAACTGTCAGTGCGTGAGGCCGTAGATCAGGTAATTCACGCCGAGCTTGTACGCCTCGTTGGTCTGATCGAAGGGGCGAAAGCCGCGGCCGGACCACTCCCAGAACTGTGAGACGTCGGTGTTGTAATTGATAATGGCCATCAGCCGTTTGTGGCGATCGTTGTCCTCGAAGATGCCCCTGAAAACAGGATCACCGGCCACGTACGCCTGCGGGAAGTGATCCAGGTCGTTGATTTCGAAGAATGTGTGGAACACGGGATCGCCCGGCACCATGTCGAGAAACTGCGCATCCGGCAGCACGCGGCGCATGGTCTCGGCAAACGGCTCCCAGCCGCCGCCGGGGAGACCGCGCCATCCCGCCGGCTTGAAGTCGTCGACGAATAGAAACCCGCCCTTCTGCAAGTAGGCCCGCAGCCCCGCGGCCTCGCGGTCGGTGACCGTCCACCAGCCGACTTCGATGATGTACGCGATTGGATACCTGAAGAGCGCCGGATCGTCGAGCGTCACAGTGTTGATGTCGTCGTGAGCGCCGAGGAAGCTCACCTCGTTCATGATCTTCATCAGGTTGCGCTCGGCGAGCGGGTAGCCATGAATCCACGATGGACGCCGCCCCGGCCAGAAGCCGCCGGGCGCGGGATCGTACCGCACGCGCACGAACGTGAAGCGGCCGTCATAGGGAATGTTGGGCAGCGGTTGATACGGAGGGCCGATGACGCCGAAACCGAACTGCGCGAGCGCGGCGCCACCCATCGCAAGCAGGACGGCCAGCGCGATCATCGTCACGCGGCCCATGCGTTGGCTGCGTCTCAACATGGGGTTACCAGGGCTCGGCGGGTTCTGCTGGCCTCATCTGCGCAGCGCAGGATGCACGCAGTCCCTGCAGTCGATGCCTGTTCATGAGGATGCTCCACGCTTATTCTGACGCGATGACCGGGCGGACGAAAAGCGGCGCCTTGACGAAGCATCTGCAGCGGCGAGGACTCAAGGCGACTCATCCGCCCCGACCACGACCCAGCCGGCGTTGGACGCCCGTCAGTCATGCGGCCCGATCGAAGCGCGCCGTTTTGGGCAGCGGCAGCGACACCCGTGCAGAGGCGGGCCGTGAGGAAGCGCCGATAGGTTTAAGGGTTACTGAGACAGACGGGTGTGATTGGCAGAACCGTTGGCCACTATCGGATCGTCGACCTGCTCGGGCGCGGTGGGTCGGGAACGGTTTACAAGGGCGTAGACGAGACACTCCAGCGCGAGGTCGCCGTCAAGGTCCTCAACCCGGATCTCGCCGACAGAGACGCGATGCGGCGCTTTCTCGGCGAGGCAACGATACTCGCCAAGCTGAGCCACCCCTCAATCGCCACGATCTACGAAATGTTCCAGGCTGAGGACGATCTCTTCATGGTGATGGAGTTCGTGCGCGGAAAGACGCTCGATAGAATCTCGAGCGATCTTGGGGCGCTGCCGCCCGATCGCGCCGCGAGTCTCACCGGGCAGATTTTGTCCGCGCTCGCGTACGCCCACCGCGCCGGCGTCGTGCACCGCGACATGAAACCGGCAAACGTGATGGTGACCGACACGGGCGCCGTCAAGTTGATGGATTTCGGCATTGCGCGCGTCCGTGGCGCGGACCGGCTGACGATCGACGGGGCCATGCTGGGGACGCCGGCGTACATGGCGCCCGAACAGGTCCTGAGCCAGGACATCGATGGCCGAACCGATCTCTATTCGGTCGGCGTGATCTTCTACCGCCTGCTGACCGCCGCGCTCCCCTTCGAGGCTGAGACGCCGATCGCCATGCTGCAGCGCCAGCTGTCGGAAGCGCCGACGCCGCTCGGCTGCCATCGCCAAGGGCTGCCTGACTGGTGCGCGACGATCGTGCAGCGCGCGCTTGCCAAGGTGCCCGCCGATCGCTTTCAAACCGCTGAATTGTTCGGTGAGGCGCTGGCGAAGGCCGCTGGTGTTGCGACCATTCCTGAACCCGCGCAGCCGTTTGCCATCACCGCGGAGGGTGGCGGGCACACGCCTGTGCAGCAAACGCCGCCACGTACGCTCGTCTTGTCAAACGCACACGTCGGAGCGCCAATCGCCGGCTCCTCCCCGACGGGCAGCGTCCCGGTGAAATGGCCAGCAAGGAGCACGCTTGTCAGCGCGGCGAAGTCCGCGTGGAGCTCGTTGACGAAAAGCACGCTTGTCGGCATGGCCAAGTCCGCGTGGAGCTCGCGACGGAGGAGCACGGTCTTCAGCGTCGCGGAATCCGCATGGAGCTCGCTGACAGAAAGCGCGCTCTTCGGGACGGCGGAATCCGTCTGGAGCTCGTTGACCGAGAAGGCGCAGCCTGTCCTCACACTTCCCAAGCGTGTCGCGGAAATCGCGCTGGGGATGTTCGCCACAGCCCTCATCGTTTTCGCTCTCGTCGCGCCGCGTTCGGCGACGATGAGTACCGCGACCTGGTCGCACGATTGGGTGCTGAGGAGAGCCGGCAGGACATCGGATCGATTGGTTTTCAGGGTCGCGACGCTCGTAGGGACGGGGCGCTGGCAGCGAGAGCGCGACGCGCGGCTGGCGTTGGAGGACGGGAAGGCGACTGTGATGACCGACACCGACGGGAAGCCTGTGTATTCGGTGGCCTTCGGCAGCGTCACGTCGATCAATTACTCGATCGGTCGCGACCCGATGTGGCGCTCGCCGACGGGACCGGCGCGCGTCGCGCATGCCGTCAACGGCGGCGTCCTGGACGCGCTTGGCATCGTCGTCGACCGACACTGGATTTCGTTGGGCACAAATACGACGGATCGGTTCATCGTCTTGCGTGTCAGCGACGGACAAGCCAGTCAGGTGCTTTCGGCACTCGAGGACCGGACGGGCCTTACCACACAGCGAGTCATAGAGCGCTGACAGCGGCGCTTACTTCGACTGTCTCGTATAAACCGAGACGTTGTTGAACCGGCCCCTCGAGTCCGTTCCCTCCAGGCTGATTGTGAGTGTCTTGCCGTCCTTCGAGACGACGCGCCGGGCGGCTCCCATGACCTTGCCGGCGTGCGCGAGCGTGGCCTCCGCCGTGTAGACGTCGACACGTCGCAGCGCGATCGTATTGACTTCACTCGATCCCGACACCGGATATTCCATGCTGTTGTAATCTGCCGTGTACTCGATCGACGTCGGGTGGCCGTCCGCCTCTATTCTCGTGATCGTGACCTTCAAGCCATCGGGGGCGGGATCGTAGGTTCGTCGTTCGCTCTTCGGCGGAGGCCCCGGCGTGTACTTCGACTGCGAGACGTCGAGCTGCCAGGTTCCCAGGATGGGGTCCTCGGTTCGAGTGGCTTGAGAGTCGTGAGGGGCCGCAGCAGCCCCGAGTCCAATCGTCGCGGTCAACATCGTCGGGAAGAGGAAACGCCTGATCCAAGCGCTCATGACAACCTCCCATCCGCGATTCGGTTACCCACCTCCGATTTCGACGCCCAGGATGAGCTCAGGACGGTACGGCGCCCGATTCGCGCCAGGGCACCGGTGAGATTGTCGGCAATTGTAAATGATTGCTTCGACCTGGTCACCGAATGGATTGGCGCCCTCAGGGCCACCCGCCCCGAAATTTCGAGCCGCCGGCCGGCCATTGGAGTATCGTGAGCGCTCGATCCTGAGCATGTGACATGGAGAATACGAATATGAGGACTTGGCGGTTGGTGGTCGTGGCATGCCTTGCAGCGATTCCGACGATCATGGCGCTCGCGCAGCCGGCGCAACAGCAGCCGCAGCAGCCGATGTCGTTCTTTGTGACGAGCGTCGGAAAGGGCGACGGCGCAAACCTCGGGGGGCTGGCAGGTGCCGACGCGCACTGTCAGGCGCTCGCAGCCGCCGCAGGACGCGGAAGCGCGACGTGGCACGCGTATCTCAGCACGCAAGGATCCGGCGCTGTAAGCGCGCGCGACCGGATTGGGGGCGGCCCGTGGTACAACGCGCGGGGCCAGCGCGTCGCGCAGAATCTTGGCGACTTGCATGGTGACACGATCGATCAGGCGCGGCTCGGCAATGCCCTGGGCAAGCAGTTTTCGTTGACCGAAAAAGGCACAGCCGTCAACGGCGTGGGCGACACTCCAAACCAGCACGACATCCTCACCGGCACGCAGCCGGACGGCCGCGGGTACTCCGACGGCGGCGATCACACGTGCAACAACTGGATGGGCAACGGCGCCGGCACCGCTCAACTGGGTCATTCTGATAAGCAGGGCGGGGGCAACAGCTCGTGGAATTCGGCGCATCCGAGTCGCGGCTGCAGTCAGCCCAATCTGGTGAGCACGGGCGGCGCCGGGTTGATGTACTGCTTTGCGGTCACCCAGTAGGCCGAGAGGGCGTCCGCACGGTGAACGATGCCACGAGTGCGGCTTTGTGCCAGTTGGGTAGCCCTCCGCGCCATTGCGGCTTCCACAGCGGCGACCGCGAGTGTTGGTTAGCGCGCCCGGGCACCTGATATATTGGCCGAAGCCGGCATGGAAGCACACGTCGACCGCACGCGCCGCCGCTTCGAAATGGAAGAAGCGGTCGCCATCCTGACTCGAACGCCATCGACACTCGACGCGCTGCTGCGCGGCCTTCCGGACGGCTGGGTTTCAGCGCACGAGGGAGGCGAGACGTGGAGCCCCTTCGACATTATCGGACACCTGATCCATGGCGAGCGAACCGACTGGGTGCCGCGCGTGAGGACGATCCTGGAGCACGGCGAGGCTCTGGCATTCGTGAAGTTCGATCGCCTTGCGCAATTCGCAGCATCAAAAGGACGAACGTTGGCCAGCCTGCTCGATGAGTTCGCGGCGAGGCGCCGGGACAGCCTTCGTGAGCTCGCGGCGATGCGGCTGACCGACGCGGACCTCGACCGCCGAGGGCGGCACCCCGAGCTCGGCATCGTGACGCTGCGCCAGCTCCTGGCCACGTGGGTCGCGCACGATCTCGACCACGTGGTGCAGATTTCACGAGTGCTGGCCCGGCAGTACTCGGATGAAGTCGGCCCCTGGCGAGCATACCTGCGAGTCGTCAGCGGAACCCAAGGCTGATTCACACGACACGCCGGGGCCGAATCACGACGCGCGGCTGTTTCACACACGCGCCGGCATTGGGGGTCAACCACTGCCCGCGCCCTTCCGTCCAAGCCCCCATGGGATCCCTCGCTTTTGATTTCCGCGACGTCCTGCGCGGGCTCCGCCGGGACCTGGCGTACTCCCTCACGGTTGTACTGACCCTCGCGCTGACCATCGGAGCGACGACCGCGGTCTTCTCCATCGTCAACGGCATCCTGCTGAAACCGCTCGCGTACCGCGAGTCGCACCGTCTCGTCGACGTCAAAGAGATCTGGCGTCAGCTGTCGGACCGGTTCCCGACGGCGCCTGTGAACGAGCACCACTTCGAGTACTGGCGCGAGCACTCGAGTCTGTTCGAGTCGCTCGCTCAGTACATCATCCTGCCTGCGAACCTGACCGGCGTCGGCGACGCGACGCAGATCGACGTCGCACACGCCAGCGGATCGCTGTTCGAGGTGTTGCGCGTGCAGGCCGCGCTTGGCCGGACGCTCACGCCGGACGACGAGCCAAGCGGACGGCCGGAGGTCGCCGTCATCACCGACCGAACGTGGCGGCAGTGGTTCGGATCGGATCCGGCGATCCTCGGGCGCGCGCTCGTGCTCGATGGAACGCCGCACGCGATCGTGGGCGTCCTCGGCGCTGATTTCCGTCTGCCGACCGAGCGGCTGGCGTCGAACGGCGACGCATTCGTGCCGATCCACATGGACGCGGAGCGCGTCGGCTGGGAGGGCGATCACAACAATGAGGCGATCGGACGGCTGCGCGCCGGGGTCACGGCGGAGCAGGCGCGCGCCGAGCTCGACGTGCTGCAATCGCAAGTGAGCGCAATTGCGACAAGGGAAGCGCACGAATTGGTCACGCTCGCGAGCGTCGTCACGCCGCTCGACGAGGCTCTCGTCGGCAAGGCGCGGCGGGGATTGCTGCTGCTGCTCGGGGCGATCGTTGCCGTGCTCCTGATTGCCTGCTCGAACCTGGCAAACCTCTCACTGACGCGCGCGGGCGGGCGCCTGCGCGACGCCGGGGTCAGGTCTGCGCTTGGCGCAAGCCCGTCGCGGCTGGTGGCGCGTGCCGCGATCGAGCAGCTGGTGTTGGCGGCGAGCGGGGGCGCACTGGCACTAGCCGTCGCCCGGGCGGCGCTTCACCTGTTCGTGCGAACCGCGCCGATCGATCTCCCCCGCGTGAATGAGGTCGCAATCGACACGCGTGTGCTCGCGTTCGCCGCGGCGGTATCGATTCTTGCGGGCGTTGTGGTGGCGATCCTGCCGGCGTGGCGGATCGCGCGCCGGGACCTCGAGCGGACGCTGCGCCAAGGTGCTCTGACAACGACGAGCGATCGCGGCGGCGTCCGGGCGCGCGGTGCGCTACTCGCGCTGCAAGTGGCCATGTCGGTCACGCTGCTAGCCGTCACCGGTCTTCTCGTCGCCAGCTTCGTACGGCTGATGCGCGTCGATCGCGGGTTCGCCGCCGAGCGCGTGCTGCTCGTGCCGGTGTCCCTGTCGCAGAGCCGCTACGCGACCGAGTTGGCACGGACCGCCGTCTACGACCGTCTGTTCGCCGCGGTCCGAGCATTGCCCGGTGTGGCGACTGCCTCCCCGATCTCAGTGTCCCCTTTGGCCGGCTCTGGGCAGGTGAATGTCATTGCGCCGGAAGGCAGCACGCGTCCACGCTCCGAGAACCCCACCGCGAACTTCCGTTTCGTCGGCCCGGAGTTCTTTCGGACGATGGGCATCGCCGTGTTGCGCGGACGGTCGTTCACTGACGCAGAACGCCCGCCGGGGCATTCGATGCCGGCGGTCGTCTCCGATCGAACGGCCATGCGCCTGTGGCCGGGACAGGACGCGCTCGGGAAGCGGTTCAGCCGCGGTATTCCGAGCGAAGACGGCTTCGAGGTGGTTGGCATCGTCGCCGATGCGAAGATCACCTCGCTCGAGCGGACGCCGCCGCTGATGGTCTATCTGCCGTACTGGTGGCGCGCCCGGGCGACGACGTCGCTGCTCGTCAAGGCGGCCGGCGATCCAACATCGGTCATGCCATCCGTCCGGCGCGCGGTGCGTGAGATCGATCCGGACATTGCCATCGGAAGCCCGCGCCCGCTCGACGCCCTCGTCGACGCATCGGTCGCCGGGCGCCGCTACCAGATGCAGCTGTTTGTTGCCTTCGGGATGGTCGCGCTCTTCATCGCGACGCTTGGTGTGTACGCGGTGACGTCGTACGGCGTGTTCCAGCGCCGGCGCGAGATGAACATCCGCGTCGCGCTCGGCGCGCGGACGCGACAGGTGATGGCGATCGTGATGACACAGGGTGTCGCGCCGATCGCCGCCGGCCTCGCCGCAGGCACAGGCGCCGCGTTCGCCGTCGGCGGACTGGTCGCGAGCCTGTTGTTCGACGTCCGTCCGCGCGATCCGATGATCGTCGGCGCAATCGTGGCCGTCGTTGCGACCACAGGCATTCTGGCCTGCTTCGTTGCCGCCCGGCGTGGCCTCGTCATCGACCCGGCGTCAGCGCTGCGCGACGAGTAACCTGCTTCGCATGCGCTCAAGATGACCTGATTGCGGCCACGGTCTGACGTGCAGTCGAGTCCTCGCGCGTCCTCCCAAACAACCCCGGGGGGATGCCGCCTGCGAGCCGGCAGAGCAGCGTCAGCTGGCCGCGGTGATGCACCGCGTGCAGCAGCAGCCATAACTCCTCCTGATAACGATCTCGCGACATTACGATCTCGCGACGAGTGGCTCACCTGTCCGACTGTTTCGACGGCGCGATCTTGATCGCCAACCGGTCGTCGACCGGAATCACGACGACCGTGAAAGGCGTTCCCGCGTCGTCGGATACTTGTGGGAGGACGTGACCGAAGGGGTTCCCGCCGAGCATGGTGTTGTCGTAATACGGTGCGAACACCATCATGTGCGGATGCCAGTGGCCGATTCCGGGTCCCAATGTTTGTTCGGCGGACCACATGTACGCGAAGCTCACACCATCCCGCCTGGGCAACTCGCCCTTGGAGTAGGCTTCTTGCACGCCTTCCGCGATCTGAGCGGGGCTTCTGCCTGCCATGCCGAGCCGGCTTCTCAGCTCGTAATACGGCAGGACCGTTCGCGCCGCCGACGGGTCAAAGCAGATTGGCGCGCGGATGCCTGCCTCGTAGACGAATCCACGAAACTGTTCGGGGGTGTAGGTCGGCGCCGCCCATCCACGCAGCACGAGGCACACAAACCCGTTGTCCCCCTCTCGAACAACCTGATAGCCGGATGGAGACAACACTTTGATCGCCGCCTTGTCCGAGATGTTCGAGGGCGCGGCGCTTCGTGCCATGGCGATCTCGGCCTCCGGGGCCATCAGGTACTCGTTGAGCGGCGGGTAAGCGCGAGGGGCAGATCCGCTCTGCGCGTTCAAGGCAACCGGCATAAGGCTGACCATCGCTGAGAAGAAGGCGGGAATTGGACGTTTCATAGTTGGCAGCTCCTCTCGTTTCTCTAGGTATTACGGCCGGCGGAGCTCGCGAGATACGTGGTGGCTCCCCCCTGGGCACGAGCGGGCCGAAGTGTCAGCATCGCGTATCCTGGAGCCCTCGGGCTGCGTAGATCAGGAAGAAGGACCCGCGAGTGACGCCAAACGAGACGGAAACACGACCTGACGGAGCAGGCGCCGCGACGCACGGTGCGCGCTACCTCGCGTTCCTCGAGACGATTCACCACCTTCGGCCCAGGCTGCATCGGTATTGCGCTCGTATGACGGGGTCTGTCCTGGACGGAGAGGACGTCGTCCAGGAAGCGCTGTTTGATGCCTACCGGAAGCTGGACAGCTTCGAGGAGGGGCGGCCGCTCGCGCCCTGGCTGTTCCGGATCGCTCACAACCGGTCGGTGGATTTTCTGCGACGAAAAGGCGTTCTGGAGGAAGCAGAGGCGGAAGCTGCGTCTCCCGACTGGGTTGCTCCTGTGGATCCGCCGGGCCCGGCGCTGGGTCGGGCGGTCGAGTATCTCGTCCGGACGCTTCCACCGAAAGAGCGTGCGTCGGTGCTACTCAAGGATGTCTTCGACTATTCGCTGGAAGAGGTCGCCGATCTGGTCGGTTCCACCGTCGGGGGCGTCAAGGCGGCACTCAGTCGGGGCCGGTCGAAATTGGCGGCGCTGCCGACCGAGCCTGCCGCTCGACCGCCGGGGAATGCCCCGGCGAACACGAGTCATCTCCTCCATTTGTATGTGGAGCGATTCAACCAACGCGACTGGGACGGGCTTCGAGAGCTCATCAGTGCCGACGCGCGTCTCCTCGTAGCGGATCGGTTCGACGGCGATCTGATCGACTCGCCGTACTTCAGCAACTACGAGCGCTCCAAAACGCTGTGGCGAGTGGCAGCAGGTGAGGTGGACGGCGAACCGGCCATCATCATGCTGCGGCGCGAGGGCGACGGGTGGACGCCCAGATCGGCTGTTCGCCTCCACGTCACCGGCGATCGAATCACTCGCATTGTCGACTATGGACATTGCCCGTGGGTCCTGCGGATGGCGAAAGACGTGACCGTCGGCTAGCCGATCCGCAATCCGCAATTCAGGGGGTCCGGACTCACGCCAGCAAGTCGCAGGCGGTCAACGCGTAGACCTTCGCGCACTCGAGCATGCGGCTGATTTTCACGAATTCCTGCGGCCCGTGCGACACCGCGAGAATGCCGGGGCCATACGCAAGCGCGGGCACGCCGCGCTCCGCGTAGAAGCGCGTCTCGAGCAAACCGGGGCACTGCTCGAACACCGCCGGCGTTCCCGTGACGACCTCGACGCTCCGCGCCAGCGCGCGAGCCAGCGGACCGTCCGTGGGCGTGGACGCGGACCGCGCTTCTTGGATGACGCGCGCCGCGAGGTCGACCCCCTCGGCACGCGCACCATCCAGCACATCAAAGAGACGCCGCTTCTCGACCTCGAAGTCTTCGTCCGGATCGATCCGGCGGTCAATCGTGAATCGGCAGGATGCCGGCACCAGGTTGAAATTGTCGCCGGCTTCGACCCGCCCGCCGATGAGTAGAGGCGATCCCTGACGCGCGTCGAGGTCGCGCTTCAATGCAAACAGGCGGTTCAGGAGCGGGAGCGCTTGTTCGACGGCGTTCACTCCATGACGCATGAGGCCGACGTGGGCTGCCCGTCCATTCACCGTCACGTCGAGCGTGATCGCGCCGCGGTTGGCATTCCACACGACGCCGCTTGTGGGTTCGGGCAGCAGCATCCCGATGCTTCCGCGGGCAAGTTGTTCCATTCTGACCAGGGCTCCGGACCCGTACTCCCCTCCGGTTTCCTCGTCGGGCACGAACAGGAGCTCGATGCGCCCGCGAAGCGGAACACGGGCGTGACGGACCGCCAGCGCCGCATGCAGCATCGCCACGAGGCCGCTCTTCATATCCGAGCTGCCGCGCCCGAACAGCGTGTCGCCCTCGGCCCGAGGCTGGAACTGAGAGGCGCTCGCTGCCGGGACGACATCGTAGTGCCCATGAAAGTGCAGCGTCGGTCCCTCGTCACCACTCGGCTGAAACGGAGCCCCCGACCCGCCGCGCTCCCCGCGGCGGCGCGGGGCCGCCTGGAGCCACGCGCGAACGGCTGCTCGGGGCGCGCTCGCCGGCGACGGGATGTCGATGCGCTCATACGGAACATCCTCTCGCGCGAGAAGCGCCTCGATCAGCTCGACACATGGCAAATACGTCGTTCCGGGCGGATTCTCCGTCGGGAGAGAGACGAGCGCCTTCAGCGTCTCTTCCATGGCGGCTTGCTGACTATCGACAGTGGTCGAAATGGCATCGAGGACGTGGGCGGGCACCATCTGGTTGAAGCATACTAGTCTTTGCGCGCCGTCCAGGCCTTCGGCTTCGACGTGCGCGGTATCTAGCGACACGCTGCCAACCCGCCACGCGAACCTCTCGTCTAATGCGTGGTATGCT
>DATKHR010000005.1:0-26953 GCA_035510155.1 Vicinamibacterales bacterium | reverse complement strand
AGCCCGGCCAAATCGGTTCGAGTTCTCCGGCCATCGTTATTCGGGACACGGTGGTGGTCGGCGCGGCGTTGCAGACCGGTACGGCGCCGGTGTCCAAGACCAACGTGCCGGGCTACATTCGCGCCTTCGACGTGCGCACCGGCAAAAAGCTATGGACTTTCAAAACCATCCCGCAGGCAGGTGAGTTCGGCAACGACACGTGGCGAAACGAGTCCTGGAGCTTCACCGGACACACCAATGTCTGGGCGCCGATGACGCTCGACGAGCCGCGCGGGCTCCTCTACCTGCCGGTCACGACGCCGAGCAACGATTTCTATGGAGGGCGGCGTCTCGGCGCCAACCTGTTCGCCGACTCGCTGGTGTGTCTCGATGCGAACACCGGCCGGCGCCAATGGCACTACCAGCTCGTTCACCATGGTCTGTGGGACTATGACAATCCGTCGCCGCCGAATCTCGTGACGATCCGCCCTTCGAGCGGCGTCCCATTGGCCGCGGGAGGGGCGCCTCCGAACACGATCGATGCGGTCGTCCAACTGACCAAGCAAGGTTTTGCCTTCGTCTTCGATCGCGTGACCGGGAAGCCCGTGTGGCCCATCGAAGAGCGGGCGGTGCCCAAGAGCGACGTGAAAGGCGAGGAGTCGTGGCCGACCCAGCCGTTTCCCACAAGGCCGCCCGCCTTCACCGAGCAGGGCGTCAGCCTGGACGATGCGTTCGATCTCACGCCGGAGCTGAAGACGGCGGCGCGCCGGGAGCTGCAGAAATACCGGTTGGGTCCGTTGTTCACGCCGCCATCGGCTCGGGGCACGGTGCAGCGCCCCGGCATTATTGGCGGCGCGAACTGGGGCGGCGGGGCGTTCGATCCCACATCGGGTCTGCTCTTCGTCAAAACGACGAATTCAGCGAATGTCGCGCGCGTCGGCGAGCCCGACCGGTCAGCCTCGAACCCGCGCGCTGCGGAAGTCGATGCCGATCTGGTCCGCGTCGGCGAGCCGGCGGCGGAGTTCATGGACGGCATTCCACTGCTCAAACCGCCGTACGGGCACCTGGTGGCGATCGATCTCAATCGCGGCGCCATCGCGTGGCGCGTGCCGTTCGGGGACACGCCGTCATTGCGGCGTCATCCCGCGTTGAAGGCCGCGAAGTTGCCGGAAGTGCTCGGGGTTGCAGGCGCACCTGGCGTGCTGGCGACCGCAGGCGGCCTGATCTTCGTCGGTGGCGGTGATGTCGCGTTTCACGCCGTCGTTGCGTCGAATGGACACGACGTGTGGCAGCACGCGCTCACTCGGCGCGCGAACGCGACGCCGATGACATTCCGGTCGCGGAGCGGCCGTCAGTTCGTCGTCATCGCCACCGGCGGCGGCGAAGATGCCTCGCTCACGGCGTTTGCGTTGAGGAAGGACCACGAGTGATCACTTCATTGATCCTTGCGCTTACTTTGCTGTCCGACGGAGCGCCGTCATCGCTATCAGGCGTCGTGCACGACTCGTCCGGAGCCGTCGTGCCTGGAGCTGTGGTCATCGTCCGCGTGGCCGGAGGCTCGGACCGCCAAACCGTGACAGGACCCGACGGCCGGTTCTCCGTTGATGGGATCGCGCCCGAGAGCGCGGACGTGACCGTGCTCGTGCGCGCGGGAGGATTTGCCGAAGCTAGAAAGCGTCTGGCGGCAACGGACCGGACCGGCGAGATCGATCTCGTTGTGGAACCCGCTACCGTGCTCGAGACCGTCACCGTCACGCCGACGCGGAGCGAGCAGCGGCTCGCCGACACGCCGGCAAGCGTCAGCATGCTCACGAGCGACGACATCAAGAGCTCTCCCGCCGTTGTGGCCGATGACGTGCTTCGCAAGGTGCCAACCTTCAGCCTGTTTCGCCGCAGCAACAGCTTGTCGACGCACCCGACATCGCAGGGCGTCTCGCTCCGGGGAATCGGTCCGAGCGGCGTTAGCCGCACGCTGGTGCTGCTCGACGACGTGCCCTTCAACGATCCGTTCGGCGGCTGGGTCTACTGGACGCGCGTGCCGCTTGAGGGCTCCGAGCGTATCGAGGTCGTCGACGGCCCCACGGCCAGCCTCTACGGCAACTACGCGATGGGCGGCGTCATCAACATCGTCACAAACCGTCCCGAGCGACGGACCGTCGACGTCAAGCCGCAGTACGGCAACCTCAACAGCCCGAAGGTCGACTTCGCGGCGAGCGACACGTGGAACCGGTTCGGTGCGATCGTCGAGGGGAGCGTCTTCAACACGGACGGGTTCCCGATCGTGGCGGCGTCCGAGCGCGGCCCGATCGACATCAACGCGACCGTGAAGTACGCGAACTTCTCCACCAAGCTCGAATTCACGCCGAGCGACCGCGCTCAGTATTTCGTCCGCGGCGGCTACTTCACCGAAGATCGGGTGAACGGCAAGGTCGGCGAAGTCAACGACACGCGATGGACGTCGGCAAGCGGCGGGGCCCGGTTCCAATTGCCCGACGACAGCAACCTGCAGGCCCGCGTGTTCCTGGATTACCAACGCTTCCACAGCACGTTCATGGCGGTCAGCAACGCGACGACGCTCCGCAACTTCGTCCGGTTGTCGGTGGACCAGCACGTCCCGACCGACGGAGTTGGGACGATGGCGCAGTGGTCGAAGGCCATCGGAACTGCGAACGTCGTCAGCGCAGGTGTGGATTGGCGCTGGGTGCAAGGCGACAGCCACGAGGACAACTACAACGCCGCAACACCGCTGGCGATCATCCCGCCCGTGACGATTGCGTCCGTGCTGGCGCTGCAACGCATTTCAGGCGGGACGCAGCAGATCGCCGGCGCGTTCGTGCAAGACGTGCTGACGCCCCTGCCACGGGCCACGATCACGCTCAGCGCCCGCGTCGACCACTGGCACAACTACGACGGGCACAACCTCGAGACCGCCGTCATTCCGAAGACGCCGGTCAACAACCAGCCGGACCTGCCCGAACGGTCCGACACGACCGCCAGCCCGCGCCTGGGGCTCCTCTATCATCTGTCCGACCGCGTCAGCGCATGGGGGGCGTGGAGCGCCGGTTTCCGCGCCCCGACGCTGAACGAGCTCTACCGCCAGTTCAGAGTCGGCACAGTGTTGACCCTGGCGAACAACCAGCTCGGGCCCGAGCGCCTGCTCGGCGGCGAAGCAGGGGTCAACGTCGCCGTCGCGAGGAGGGTCACGTGGCGAACGACGTGGTACGACAACCGCGTCAGCAATCCCGTCGCGAACGTGACCCTGTCTTCCACGCCAATCCTGACAACGCAGCAGCGGCAGAACCTCGGGAGCACTGAGATCTGGGGCGTACAGACTGATGTCGACTATCGGCCCACGCGCGATCTGCGGTTCTCTGCGGCGTACCTTTACAACCATGCGACCGTCACCGACGGCGGCGTGGCGAACGCCGCCCTCGTCGGGAAATATCTGCCGCAGGTCCCGCAGAATCGCGGGTCGCTGCAGATCGCCTACGCCAACCCGAAATACCTGAACGCCGCGGTCTGGATTCAGGTCTACGGTCTCCAGTTCGACGACGACCAGAACGTGAGGGCGGTGCTCCCGCAGGCGCTCGCCGAAGCCGGGTACCCGACCACGCTCGGCCCGGGGTTGCCCGGTTATTCGACCCTGGACGCCACGGCGTCACGGACTCTGCTGCGCAATGTCCGCACCACCATTGACCTGTTCGTCGGGGTCCAGAATCTGTTCAACAAAGAGTATTTCGTCGGGACGCTGCCCGACACGATCGGCACTCCCCGGCTCGTGAACGGAGGCGTGCGCGTGCGCTTTTCGGGCAAGTAACCCTCTGCTCGCGCTTGAGACCCGACGCTGTGGATGGGAGCTAGCGCCGGCCGAATGCCGTGATCTCGCGCGGCACGGGTTTCTGCGGCGACCGCCAGAAGTCCATCGTCGAGACGCGGTGAACGCAGCCGACGGTGCAGTAGGGGGCGCACGATTTGGGCGTGGCGAACTCGCGCCGGATGTCGTCGACGGTGTAGCGCTCGAGAGGCGTGCCGGGGTAACCGCGCTGTTGCGAGCAGTAATGCACGAATCCGTCCTCGCAGATGTACAGGTAGCGGGCGCCGGCGCGGCACCGCCACTCGTTCGGCTTGCCGTCCGCGAGATTGTCCTGGAAGCCGCGGATGCCTGAGTAAAGGTTCTTGAACACCTGCCAAGGGCCGTTGATCGCCGTCGAGACCTCGTCGTAGACCTTGCGTTCGGCAGGGCGGAGCGGCTTCAGGCGGCCAGAGCCGTCATGGATGATGCCAATGGACGTCGAGAAGCCGAGCGCCCGGGCGCGGCTGTTGATCGTCCGCGCATCCTCGGGATTGTTGATGCCGCCGCCCAGGACCGAGTTGATGTTCACGTCGAAGGCGGCATGCTCCCTCAAATGCTGGAGCTTCTTGTCCAGGACCCGAAGGCTCTTCTTGGAGACTTCATCCGGTTCGACGTTATCGATGCTGATTTGAAGAAAATCCAGGCCGGCGTTGTTCAGCGCCTCAATCCGTTTCGGGACCAGGAAATACCCGTTCGTAATCAGTCCGGCCATCATCCCCCGGCCGCGGATGTGCGTGATGAGGTCGTCCAGATCAGGGTGCAGCATCGGCTCGCCGCCACTGAACGCGACCACCGACGTGCCGAGCTCCGCCAGCTTGTCGATGCGGCGCTTCATCCGATCGGCCGGTACCGGAGCAGAGACCTTGTCGTACTCGTTGCAGTACCCGCAATCGATGTTGCACCGGCGGATGGGAATGATCTGCACGAGCAGGGGGTGCGCCGTATCAGTCAACCCGCGCACGAATTCCTTCAGGGATCTCGCCTTGCGGGTGGCCGAGGTGAGTGCTTTCAAGGGTGTGAAAGTAAAGACGCCAAGAAGTATAGCTTACGCGGCAGAGGTGGCCGGCCGCCGTTTGCGGATCTGTTCGCCGACCCTCATCGATCCGGTGAAAATCGGTGCAAGCGGAATGACGCCGAAGAGATGATGTCTGGCGACCGCCGCGAGGCCGGCCGACGCCATGCACCCGCAGTTGCCGCAATCAGGCGCCCCGCCGAACTGGCACGGGGTGATTCTCGTCGTCAAGTCGGCGGAAATCGTCGTCGTCGTCCGCGCGAACACGCACTCATCAGGTGAGCTCGGAGGGGTCGCGTACGCTTCGATGAGGCCCTTCGGCAGCGCGAGCTTCGGGTAGCGCAGGCGCAGCGCCAGCAGGTCCGCAACGACCCTCGTGCGGTCCACTGGTCGCAAGCGCTCGTCGGAGACTTCACCGACCTGCGGTGTGTACAGGCTGACCCAGATCTTCTTGACGTCTTGCTTCGTGGACCAGTACTGAAGAAATTCCTCGATATAGCCGGGCCGGTTGACCTGCTGCCGGGTGACCGTGCAATGGACGGTAATGGAGTGACCGATGATGTGCTTCAAGATGCGGTCGTAGGTTGCAGGCGTCCGGCGCGCATCGTGTTCGGGCTGCAATCCGTCGATTGACACGACGATGGACAGTCGAGAGATGTCCCGCCATTGAAGGGGAATCTCACGCACGGCGCTCGTCACGAGCTGAACATGAATCCGCCGCCTGGCCAGTTCGGGGAGAATGGCGTTCAGTTCTCTGTAGCGCACGAGCGGCTCGCCGCCGACAATCGAGACGTGCAGCGGGCGGTGCTTGTCGACGAGCGCGACCACGCCGTCGACGAGTGCCTGCCCCTGGAAGTCGCGCACGTTGCGAAGCGTGATTTCGCCGCCGAGGTGGTCGTCGCCGTAGGCGTAGCAACCGGGACACCGAAGCGGACATTCTCGGGTAATCTCAATCGAGAGGGCTGGCGTGTAACCGGCGAGGATTCGCCCCCAAGCAGCAAGAATGCCTTGCATCGCCTCACTATAGCGTAGAATCCGGCAGCAGCTTATGCGACGACGCACACTCCTCCAATGGATCGCTGCCGCGCCGGCGGCCGTTCGGCTCAACCGAGTGCGCCTGTGGGCGCAGCCGACGGAATTGACACCGGAGGCGGTCACGCTCCTGCATGAGGTGGCTCCAACGGTATTGCCCGCCTCGATCGGCCAGGACCGCGTGCATTCGGCGATCGAAGGGTTCGTCGCCTGGACTCGCGGGTACCAGGAGGGCGTGGCGCTGGCGCACGGATACGGACACCCCCGCTTGCAGAAAAGCGGACCATCGCCCGTGCCCCGCTACATCGCGCAGCTTGCTGCGCTCGATGCCGACGCACGCGCAAAGGGTGGAAGTTTCGCGACGCTCGATCTCGAAACGCGCCGCGCGCTCGTCGACGCCGCCTTCGTGAAGGCCGGCGTTCGCGGCCTGCCAGCGCGCCCGGCAGGCCAGCATGTGGTCGTCGATCTGATGGCGTTCTATTTTCGCAGCAGCCAGGCGAACGACGATTGCTACCGCGCGCTCATCCAGCGCGAGGTGTGCCGGCCGATTCAGATCACGACGCGGCCTCCGGCTCCGATCGGCTGAGAGCCTCTATGCCGGTCCACGAAACAGACATTTGCATCATCGGCGGCGGCATTACATCGGCGATGCTGGCGCACAAGCTGGCCGCGCTCCGCCCCCGCGCGCGCGTGACGGTCGTCGAAGCGGGACGATCCATTTTCGACGTGCAGAACAGGGGACGGTATCGCGAGCGGGCGATCGCATACGGCGAGCATCCCTGGCACGACGACTACCTGGAGGACCAACGGGCCGACGGCATCATCTCGATGACGATGGCCGTCGGCGGGCTCGCCCTGCACTGGGGCGGCGCCTGCAACCGCTTCTCGGAAGAGGACCTGAGGCTGAGGTCGATGTACGGCCTTGCGGTGGACTGGCCCCTCGCGTGGCAGGAGCTCGAGCGGTATTACGTCGAAGCGGAACGGCGCCTGAACGTCGGCGGCGAGCCCAGCCCGCACCTGGAAGACCGGCGGTCTGCGCCATACCCGCAGGGACCGATTCCGCTCTCCTACAATCTGCAGCTGTTGAAGACATGGGCGGAGAAGAGCGGACTCAAGTTCTCGTCGTTGCCCATGGCGCGCAATCTCACGCCGTTCGACGGGCGCGGCAGCTGCTGCGTCTACGACACCTGCGGCGAGATATGCCCTTCGGGCGCGCGATATTCTCCCGACTTCACATTCCGCCAACTGCTCGAGAACAAGTCGATCGCCCTCCACGATCGGACGCTCGTCCGACGGCTTGTGCCCGACGACCGGCGCTCCGCACTCGTTGCAGCCCAGGGTTGGCACCAGGATCGTCCGGACGAGCGCATCGACTACCGGGCCAGAGTATTCGTCGTCGCGTCCGGCTACTGCTGGAGCTCACATCTGCTGCTGCTGTCGTCGACGTCTCGGTTCCCGAACGGGCTCGCCAACAGTTCAGGTCTAGTGGGCCGTTACATGAACGGTCACGCGTTCATTCAGGCAACGGCGAACATCGACGAGCAGACATTTCCCGGTCAGAACATGACCCACAGCCTCATCTCGCGCGAATACTTCCGGTGTCGGAGCGACCGGCCGTTCGTGCGTCACGACACACGGGTGTGGGAGAGCTCGGCGGGGCGCGACCCGCGGCTGCGCTCAGCGGACGGGCGCCTGCTGCTTGGCGATGAGCTCATGAACGATTGGCGCTCACGGACGAAAGGCAGCTCGGTACGGCTGCGGGCGTACATGGACGTCCATCCGTCTGCCGACAGCACGTTGATGCTGGATGCGGCCAAGAAGAATCGGTATGGCGACCCGATGCCCAAGATCGAGCACAGGCTGGACGACGCGACCCTTGCGCGGCGGGTCGCAACGAAGGCGCATGTGCTTGGAGTCTTCGAGAAGCTGGCGCAGGCCAGCAACGGGAAGATCGTGAACACGAACGAGGGTGACTACCTGGATCATCCGGGCGGTGGATGCCGCATGGGGAGCGATCCTGCGACGAGTGTCTGCGACAGTTACGGCCGCACCCACGATCACGAGAACCTGTTTGTCGTGGGCGCGCCGACGACGCCGACGGGTGGCTGCACGAATGGGACGCTCACGTTCGTGGCCCTTACGTTGCGATCCGCTGAGGAGATTGCGCGGTCCGTGCCTGCGTAGCGAAGCCTACGCGTTGCCGCCCCCGCGCGCCACGAAGCGCGCCAGCAGCCAGGCGTCGATGGCGATGACGGCCAGGAGAACCAGGAACCTGGCGGCGCTGTCGACGATATGGAGCTCGCGGAGCAGAGTCGAGAGGCCGAACGCCACCACCCACGCGTCGAAGCTCATGCAAACCCGTCGGAAGGTTTCAGCGCGGACGCGGCGGATCAGCCATGCGCCAAGCGGGACGCCCACGACTACCCCCGGAACGATCCATGGAATCAGGGCGAGGCTCTCGCGCGTCATCAGGCCCGCGACGGAGTAGGACGCCGCCGTCAACGACGACTCCGACAGCCGGATGACGCCGAGCGCGGCGCGGAATTCCTGCAGGACAAAACCCTGGTTGGAGAGCATGACGGCAAGCGGCGGCCCCGAGATCGTCGTGACCGCGTAAAGCGTGCCGAGGCTGCCGCCGAACACGAAGCCGGCGGCGCGCTCGGATTGGATGGGCCGGCGGTAGCCGGCGGCCTGCGTGAGGATCAACGGAAGCAGCACGACGAACGTCCACAGCCTCAGCCACCCCGGGTGCACGCGCGCGACGACGAGCGTGCCTGCGACGATTCCCGGCGCCAGACCGACGACGATCGGCAGCACGCGACGCCAGACGACGCCGAGTGCCGATCGGTTCACCCACATGACGTAGGCGTTGAGCGCCATTTCTATGAGGACGAGCGCCGGATTGAGGACGCGATTGGCGAGGAAGAGCAGGGCAAGCGGGACCGTGATCGACGAGAAACCGTACCCGAGCGCGCCGTTGACGACGGCGGCGACGAAAGCGATGGCGGCTAGGCCAGGCAGCACGTCGGGATGCGGGATTCGGGATTCGCGATTCGATACGTTTCCGAATCACGATCTGACGATTGACCAATCACAGACGCCACGAATCCCGAATCGCAAATCCCGAATCACTCGTCCCGAATCACGTCACGCTATTTGACCGCCGTGAACATGATTTCGACCGCGGCATCCGCGCCCATGAGTCCCGTACCGACGGTGGCGCGCGCCGGGAAGTCTTTCGCGAAGACCTCCCGGTAAGCGGCGTTCATGTCCTGGAACTTCGACATGTCAGGCAAGTAGACGACGGCGTCGACCACGTTCGGCCAGTCGAAGCCGGCGGTCTTGAGCGTGCGTCCGACGCGCGCCAGCACTTCCGATGTCTGTGCCTTCACGTCGCCCTTATTGGTTGAAGTGTTGCCGGTGATTCCCGCGACAAACAAGCGATTGGTGGTCTGGATCGCCGAGCTGAGGTTGGGATTGACGGTGCCCGCTGAACCGTCTGCGTTCGGGGTGGTGATGACGTTTCGGCCTGCGTCCTTGACGGCCACCATCGTGATCTCGACGGCATAGTCCGGGCTCGCGAGCGCGGTCTTCACGGTCGCCCGCGCAGGTGGCGCGCCCGAGGCAAAGTACGGGCGATAGGCGGCATTCATGGCCTGGAATGCCGTGTCGTCGGTCAGGTACACGCGGGATGACACGACGTCGCTGTAGCTCATGCCGGCTTCTTTCAGAATCGCCGCGCCGTTGTCAAGGACGACCTTGGTCTGAGCTGCGACATCGCCTTTGATGGTGGTGTTGTCCTTGCCGTTGCGGCTGACCAAGCCCGAGAGAAAGAGCGTATTCCCGCTCTTGATCCCATAGCTGTACGGATTGGGCGACTTGATCCATCCGGTGGGATGGATCGTCGAGCGCTCGCCGACGCTCGGAATCGCAACCATCGCGATTTCGACGAGCGCATCGGGGTTGGCGAGCGGCTGTGTGACAACGACCGTCGTGCGCGCGGGCGGATCTTTCGGGAAGTAGGTCGCGTACACCTCGTTCATCGCGGCGAAATCGCTGACGTTACGAAGGTAGACCGTCACGCTGGCGGCGCGCGCCAGGTTCGTGCCGCCCGCCTTCAACGTCGCGGCGATATTGTCGAGCGTCTGCCTCGTCTGCGCTTTGACGTCGCCCTTGGCGAGCGCGCCGGACGCATCGGTGCCAAGCGTGCCCGCCACGTAGATGAAGCCGCCCGCCTTGACGGCCGGGCTGAAAGGAAGATTCGGGTTGCCGCCGGTCTTGATAATCTCCTTGGTGGCACCCTGTTTCGGGGTGTTCTGTTTGGCGGTGTTCAGTTTGGGCATGGCGTGAGCGAGAGCCAAGGCGACTCCAGTGACTGGCGTCACCAGCATCAAGAGCGTCGAGACGATTCCGAAGATCCCGCGTGCGCGCGTCGCCAGTAGAGGCATAGGACGGCTCCTACTCCCACTCGCGGGGGAGGCCCCCGGAGTGTTCACGTCGCGCCATTGTATTCTTGTTGAGGATGATCGAGAAGCGGCGGTCGAAGATTCATGGGTGGGGCGTGTTCGCGACCCGGCGGATTCCCAAGAACGCACGCATCATTCACTACGCAGGCGAGAAGATCTCCAACCAGGAGAGCCTCAGGCGCGAGCGCCGCTACATCAAGCGCGGGCACATCTGGTGCTTCAAGCTGACGAATCGATCGGTCATTGACGCGGGAGTAGGCGGCAACGCCGCGCGCTACATCAACCATTCCTGCCGCCCGAACGCGTACATCCACATCGTTGGCGGCGTCATTTGGATACGCGCCTCGCGGAAGATCCGCAGGGGCGAGGAGATCACTTACAACTACAACACCGACGGCGAATGCCTCATCACGTGCAAGTGCAGGAACGGCTGCCAGGGACTCTTGTGAAACGGCGGGAAGGGCGGGAGGGGTCTCTCACTGGCCCGATTTTCTACCTTCACGGGTTCGCTTCATCGGCGCGTTCGACGAAGGCCGGCTACTTTGCCGAACGGCTGCAGGACCACGGGGTAGTGCTCGGCTGCCCGGACTTCAACGAGCCCGAGTTTGCGACGATGACGATGACGCGGATGCTCGGGCAACTGGAGCAGGCAATGGCCGGTATCGGGAAGCCAGTTACCCTCATCGGATCCAGCCTAGGCGGAACGCTGGCCGTGATCGCAGCCTCGCGCTTCGGCGCGAAAGACCAGAAGTACCGGCGGATCGGGCTGCCCGTGAAGGTGGAAGACAGCCCCGGAGTGACAGTGGCCCGACTCGTGCTGCTGGCCCCCGCCGTGATGTTCGCCAAGCCCGGCCATCATCTGCTCCCGGCCGAGCGTGTGGAAACATGGCGCGAGCGCGGCGCCCTCCCGTTTTACCATCACGGGTACAGCGAAGAGCGCCTTCTCGACTTCTCGTTCTACGAGGACAGTCTCACGCATGATGCATTCGACGCCCTGTTCGATCAACCGACGCTGATCTTTCAAGGCACGCGCGACAATTCGGTGGACTATCACACCGTCGAGACGTTTGCGAAGAACCGGCCGAATGTTGCGCTGACGCTGCTCGATGACGACCATCAGCTCATCGCAAGCCTGCCGAAGATCTGGCAGGAGGTGGAAGCGTTTCTGGGGCTGAGGGAAACCCGAGCTCGGGGCACCGCGGGTGAGGGTTGCGTGGAATGAGGCCGGCGGTCGCGCTCCTTCTGTTCCTGGCGGTCGGTGCCTCTGGTCGCGGTCAAGGCGGCGCGTTCCTGATCATAGACCTCCGCTCGCGCACGCCACTTCAGCAGTCCGGCGCGGATCAGCTCGACCAGCCAGTTGCGCCCGGTTCTATGATCGAGATGGCGACGCTTGCCGCCGCACTCGAATCGGGCGTGATCGACGAGCATACGACGATCCAATGCACGCGCGAGGTCGTCATTCGGGGGACGGCGACCCCCTTCGCAAACGCCCCGGGGCGAGTGCCCTCCGGATCGAACCTCGCTGGGTACCGGTTGACGTGTGTCCACCCGGATCTGAGACGGCCGCTCACGGCGGCGGAAGCGCTGGCCCATTCCTGCCAGGTGTTCTTCCGCACGGTGGGTGACCGCCTGCCGCGCCCCGCACTCGATCGCGTTCTGGCCGGACTTGGGCTTCCGTTGACGGAGCGCAGCGTGCCGGTCACGGCGGCGGCACTGGGCATCGAAGGCATCCACGTCTCACCACGCACCCTCGTCGACGCGGTCGCGAGAATCGCCGATGAGCCCAGCCGGCTGCCGTGGAAGCCATCGACCCTCGCGGTCGTCCGGGAGGGATTGCGTGGCGCCGCCAACTTTGGCACGGCCACGGTGTTGTCGGCGCGGGGCGTCGACGCGCTGGCCGAGGCAGGCACGACTCTAGCCGCTGGCGTTGCCGGACAGGGGATCGTTGTGGGCGTGACGCCTCCGTCGAAACCCTCCGTCGGGTTCGTGCTCCTGACACCGGAGGGGGCCGGCGCTGAGGCTGCGGCGCTCGTGGCCGATCGATTGGCCCCGACAAAGGCAGGTGGGTCGGGGGGGTCAGGTAGGTCAAGTGGGTCAGGTGGGTCGAGCGGGGCAGATGGGTCGGGTAGGTCAAGTGGGTCGAGTGGGGCAGGTGGGTCGGGTTCGTCCCGCGGGCCGCTGGCGATGACGAAAACGTTGCGAATCGGCATCGCGCGACCGAGCGGCGGTTACGACGTCCGGACGATGAACCTCGAAGACTACGTGGCCGGCGTCATTGCAGGAGAGGCAGCGAGGGACAGCAGTCCCGCAGCGCTTCAAGCGCTGGCGATCACGGTTCGCACGTTTGCGGCGGCCAATCCTGGACGCCATCGGGCTGACGGCTTCGATTTGTGCGATCTGACGCATTGTCAAGTGCTGCGAAAACCGACAGCGGCGACCAGTGCTGCCGCCGAAGCCACGTCGGGACGCGTCCTCCTGTACAGAGGTGCGCCGGCGTCCATCTTCTATACCGCTTCTTGCGGCGGCCACACAGAACGGCCGTCCGCAGTGTGGCCGGGGGCCGACGATCCCGACTATCTGCCAGCCCGCGGCGACGACGCGTGCGAAGGGGAGCCGGTATGGTCCGCAGATCTTACGGCGAGCGATCTGACGCGCGCGCTCCGCTCGGGTGGGTTCCACGGCAACCTGCGCGACATCCGTGTGACAGCGCGCAATGGCTCCGCGCGCGCCGTGCGCCTCCGCCTCGAGGGGTTGGCGCCCGATGAGATATCAGGCCAGGACCTGCGAACGATGGTCGGCCGAACCCTCGGCTGGCAGTTCATCAAGAGCACGATGTTCGAGGTCCACCGCACGCCGGCGGGCTACCACTTCTCCGGTCATGGCTCGGGGCACGGCGTCGGTCTGTGTGTCATCGGCTCCGCACGCCTCGCGGCGAGAGGTCAGACTCCCGAGCACATCCTCGCACGGTACTTCCCGGGCGTCGAGATTAGCGCGGGGGCCGCCGCCCCACTGACCTCGGACGTGGGTGGAATCGTCACGACCACGGCTCGGGCCGAAACCGGCGTGATCCTCTCCCTGCCCGCGGGCGATGAAGGCGAGCGCGATGTGATCACCGCCTTGGTCGTTCGATCCCGCGACAGTTTAGCCAGGGAGCTCGGTGTCACTCCGCCCGAGCGACTGGCGCTCCGGTTTCATGCCACGGTGGAGAGCTACCAGCGGGCGACGGCACAGCCGTGGTTCACCGCCGGTGCCACGGTTCGTTCGGAAATGCACTTCGTTCCGCTGACCGCGCTTCGAGATCGCGGCCTCCTCGACCAGACGGTCCGGCGTGAAGTGATCCACGTCCTGACCGGACCGGCGTTGGCGAATCGTCCTCTGTGGGTGCGCGAAGGCGCGGCGTCGTACTTTGCCGGCGAGAGGACCGCCGGCGAACGCGCGAAAAGCGAGCGATCAAGCGGCGAGCGATCCGCAGTGCGAGGGCCCTGTCCGAAGGACGAAGAGTTGCGGAATCCAGTCTCCCCCGGCGCCCTGCAAGCCGCCTATGCCCGAGCGACCGCGTGCTTTGCGCGCCAGATGGCGGCCGGGAAGAAATGGTCCGCGATAAAGTAAGGTCTCAAGACCCGGGCGACGAACCACGAGCCACGAGTCACCAGCAGATCCCGCGGTAATCCGCTTCGAGCGGCGCCCCGGAAACGGGCAGACGAACCAGGTCGATGACGATCTGATCCGCGCGGCATCGCCTTGCCGCCGCCGCGAACTCCACTGATTGGTTACCGATGACGATGACCTCGGACGCGTCCAGGACTTCATCGATGGTCGGGCACAGGAGCGACGACAGGTGCGGGAGCTGTTGCTCGATGTAATCCTTGTTGCTCCCCACGAGTCTGGCCAGCGAGACGTTGCCGTCGTAGATGCGCAACGTGCGACCCTTGCCAACGAGCGCCTCGGCGAGGATGACGACCGGGCTCTCGCGCAGGTCGTCAGTGCCCGCCTTGAAGCTGAACCCGAGCAGCCCGATTCTGTTCCGCCCGGTTTCCATGATCTGTTCGAACGCCAGCTCGATCTGATGCCGATTGCTCGGCAGGATGTGCGAGATGACCGGCAGCTCGACGTCGATTTCCTTCGCGCGATATTGCAGCGCGCGTACGTCTTTCGGCAGGCACGACCCGCCAAACGCGAACCCTGGTTTCAAATAGTACGAAGACAGATTCAACTTCTCGTCGCGGCAGAAGATGTCCATGACCTCGTGGCTGTCCACGCCAACGCCCTTGCACAGGTTGCCAATCTCGTTCGCGAAGCAGACCTTCAACGCGTGCCAGGTGTTGCTCGCGTACTTGGTCATTTCGGCGACGCGGATGCTCGTGCTGACGAGCGGCGCATCGATTGCCTGATAGAGTGCAATCGTGCCGCCCGCGTCGGTGGCATGATTGTGCCCGACGAGCGTGAGCGGAGGCTTACGGAAGTCCTTGAGCGCCATCCCCTCGCGCAGGAATTCCGGATTCACCGATACGCCGAACCCCTCGCCGTACGTCTTTCCCGACGAGCGCTCGAGCGCCGGGATCAGGACTTCGTGCGTGGTGCCCGGCAGGACGGTGCTGCGAATGACCACTACATGATACCGGTCGATCACGGCGAGCGCGCGCCCGATCTCTTCGCACACGCGTTCGAGGAACGTGAGGTCGATACTGCCGTTGCGCCGGCTCGGAGTGCCGACGCAGACGAGCGATAGCTCGGTCTCCCGAACGGCCTCGCCTGCATTTGTGGTCGCCCGCAAGCGGCCCTCCGACGCACCTCGCGCGAGGAGCTCGCTCAGTCCGGGCTCCACGACGGGGCTGCGACCGGCGTTGATCGCGGCGACCTTGTCGGGGTTGACATCGACGCCGACGACATGGTGTCCGTCAGCGGCGAACGCCCCAGCCGATACGCTGCCTACGTAACCCAAGCCGAAAACGCTCACTCTCATGAGATCGCCCTGTTGCGTAACCGGAGTTCCGTCTGCCGTTCCGCCCGCCCCGGAATGGGTTCCAACCGCGACGGCACGCCCGCGAACTCGATCAAGGCCTGCTCCAGCTCGCCCGCCACGGCGGACCAGTCGTAGCGCTCAACGACGAGCGCTCGCGCTCGGCGCTCGAGTTGACGGCGCCACGGCACATCACGCATCAGGCGGACGACGACGTCGGCAAACGCACGGGGTTCGTCGACGATCATCGCGTGTTCGCCGTCTCTAATCGGCAGCCCCTCGGCGCCAATCGAAGTCGAGACGACGGCCTTGCCCATGGCCATGGCTTCGAAGATCTTCAAGCGGGTGCCGCCGCCCACGCGAAGCGGCACGACGTAGGCGGCCGCCTCGCGCATATACGGCCGCACATCCTCGACCCCGCCCGTGACGCGGACGGCGTCCCCGGCGAGTGCTCTCACCCGCGGTGTCGGCGATCGACCGACGATGGAGAGCCGAACCGCCGGCTCTCGCGCCCTGATGGCCGGCAGGATCTCCCGACAGAAGAAGACCATCCCGTCCTCGTTCGGCAGCCAATCCATCGAGCCGGTGAAGACGAGCTCCGTCGATCGGGTGGTCATCGGCGCCGAGGCGTCGAAGTACTTCGTGTCCACGCCCGTGCGGATCACGCGGACCGGCTTGCGGGCGGCGTTCGGGTACAGCCGGCTGAACGTCGCGCGGTCGGCGTCCGAGACGGCCAGGACGCCATCGAATCGCCCGAGCGCCTCGGCCTCGAATCGCCTCATGCGCCGGGCCTGAATCTCATAGAGCGCCCTGACCGGTCCGGGAGGCTTCGTCTCCGCGTGGCGCCTCCAGATCTCAGCTTCGACGTTGTGCGTGAAGAGCACGGCCGGGCAGGGAAGTCTGTTCGGCAGATTGACGATCGGGACGAGGAAATCTGAGACGACGAGATCGAACCGCTGCTCGGACAGAATCGACGAGAAGCGACGACTGAATGCGCGGGAGCGGTACTTGCCGACCGCGTACGGAAGCGGATCCAGCAGATGGAGCGCCGCGCCGGCGTAGAAGCGGAGCGAGCCCTTGCGTGGATCCGAGCGCGGGATGACCTCGACGCGCCGAGCGACCTCCCGCATGCCGTCGATGTCCGCGTCCCTCTGTCGGGGATCGACGAACGACAAATAGGTGACCTCGTGCCGCGCGGCGAGGTGGCGCAGCAGGTGCCAGCTGCGGACCCGTCCACCCTTGTCAAGCGGCAGCAGCAGGTCCGACTTGAGCCACAGAATACGCATGAGGGAGCGTCTGCACGCCTTCGCGATCGATGAACGTCCGGTACCAGAGCTCGAGATTCACAAGGCTCCACAAGCGATCGCCGCCGTCCGTGCGCCCGGAAGCGTGATCGCGGAGGAGCGCGTCGACCGCCGCCGCGTCCATGATGCCGCGCTCGCGCGACCGGCGATCGAGTAAGACCTCTCGAACGATTGCATTCGATGCTCCGCGGGTCCACTCGGCGAACGGTACGGGGAACCCCATCTTCGGCCGCGTGAGGATCGTTGCGGGGAGGAGGTTCTTGACCGCCTCCCGTAGAATTCGCTTGGTCGTGCGGCCGGACAGTTTCCAGGTGTCCGGCAGCGTGGCCGCGAACTCGACCAGCCGGTGGTCGAGAAAAGGCACACGGCTCTCGATGGACGCCGCCATGCTCATCTGGTCCTGCTTCATCAGAAGCTCCACCAGATACGTCTTGAGATCGGTGTACAGCAGTCGATCGAGGAGCGTTCCGCCGCCGTCCGGGGCTCCCGGAGCACTGGAAGATCGGGCGGTGGCCCACGGAGCGATCGATGATCGCGCAGGGGCCCCGTGAGTGAGCGTCTCCCACAGGTCGAAGTACTTGAGCGACGCCCCGTACGCCGCAGCATACGTCGCCTTCTCCCGCAGGCCTGGCGCGAGCAGGCGCTGCTGGTCCGCCACACGGATGGCAGCGAAGTTGTCGAGAAACATCGACTCGAGCGACCGATCCATCGACAAAAACGAGCGGCGGGCATATCGGCCCAGCTGCAGCGGCAGACGGTCGACCAGCGCGCGCTCGATGACGCGCCGTGCGGTCCGCGGAACCATCCGCTCGTAAACTCCGCCGGCACGCCAATTCCACGCAACTCGAGGGTATTTGCCGTATCCGGCCAGCAACTCGTCGCTTCCCTCGCCCGTCAGGACGACCTTGACGTGCTGCCGCGCAAGCGCCGACACGAAGTACAGGGGCACGCTCGACGGGTGCGCGAGCGGTTCGTCCTCGTGCCAAATCAGTTTTGGCAGGGCCGTGAAGAAATCGCGATCGTCGATGACTATCTCGTGGGACTCGGCTCCGATCGCCCGGGCGACATCGCGCGCGTAGTCGAGCTCGCTGAACGCCCGCTCCTTGAACGCCACGGAAAACGTCTGCAGCGGTCGATCGATTTGTCGGGCCATGATGGCGGCGATCGCGCTGCTGTCCAGACCGCCCGAGAGGAACATTCCGAGCGGCACGTCGGCCATCAGGCGCAGACGGACCGATTCTTCCAACAGCTCGCGAAATCGCGCGACCGTATCCGACTGGTCCGACACGCCGGGATGGTCCGGACGCGCCCGCCCCGCGTGGGCGTGCTCGTTACACGGGACATCCCAGTACTCCATCGTTGACAACTCGCCGCCGGCGAACTCCAGGACGTGCCCAGGCAGGAGCTTATGAACGCCGCGAAAGAGCGTCTCGTCGCTCGACGTGTATCGTGTGCTCAGCACCTCGGGGATCACGGCTTCATTGGCTTCGACGCGAATGAGGCCGCTTGCCAGCAGCGACTTGATTTCAGACCCGAACAGGAACTGATCCCCGGCCCTGCACCAGTAGAGCGGCTTGATGCCGAGACGATCCCGCACGAGGTACAGGCACTGCCGGCGCGCATCCCATATCGCGAACGCGAACATGCCGCGCAGAAGGTGCGCGCAGCCGATCCCCCACTCCTCGTAGGCGTGCACGATCGTCTCGGTGTCCGATCTCGACCGGTACTGGTGACCCAGGCCCTCGAGCTCGGACCGGAGATCGCGGTGGTTGTAGATTTCGCCGTTGAAGACCGTCCAGATCGTGCCGTCTTCGTTCGACAGCGGCTGCCGGCCGCCTTCCAGGTCGATGATGCTCAGCCGCCGGTGGACCAGGATGGCTCGAGCATCCGAGTACACGCCGGCATCGTCCGGACCGCGATGGGACGCGACGTCCCGCATCTGAAGCGCGCGCCAGGTCGCGCCGTCGTCCAGCCGATATGGGGACACAATTCCCGCAATTCCGCACATGAGCGTTGTCGCTCTTCGAGCAAGCGAGGTGCCATTTCGCAATCTGCCGTGCCCGAGTGCCCCACCCGCGTTCAGCTGGAGCGGCGCCTCAACCGAGGTCTGCTAAAAGCGGAACGGCGCCGGGAGACCGTGTGAAACGGCCGGGGTTGTCCTCACCGCGACCGTACGGCGCCGTTCAGAGAGAGAGAAATCCGAGGGCGGTCCGCGGGAACCAGATGCGCAGAGAGTGGAACAGATTTACCGACGGTGTGGCCAGCGTCGCAGTCAATGTAGAGTTGGTGCCAGCGCTCGAACACCACGAGCTGCCACAGCCGCAGCGTGTGATCGCGGCGCCCGGACAGGTGTTCATCGACCAGCTGGCGGACGTATCGTACCCGGAAGTAGCCGCGCTCGAGGCTCGGCCGCGAGAGCAATGTGTCAGCGAAGAGGTCACGAAGCCGGCCGCGAAACCATCCTCCGAGCGGCACGGCGAACCCCTGTTTGGGTCGGTCTAGAATCTCGCGCGGGAGGACCGTCGCTGCGACCTCCTTGAGCACGTGCTTCTGCCGCCCGTTCTTGATCTTCATCGCCGCGGGCAGGGTCGCCGCAAACGCCAACACTTCGTTGTCGACGAGCGGCACGCGTGACTCGAGCGAGTGCGCCATGCTCGTCCTGTCGACCTTGGTGAGCACATCGTCGGGGAGATACGTTTCGGTATCGAACCGCATCATCTGACTCGGCCATGGCAGCGCCGAATAGCGCTCGAAATGCCGGCCGAGCCGCTTTTCAGGGTCCGGTCCATCGAGCGCCGCCAGGACTGCCGGTGTAAGGAGCGCACCCTTTTCGTCGGCCGCGAAATAGCGAATCGAGTCGAGGTATCTCCCCCTGTCGTCTCTGGAGACATGCCGGAGAAAGTTCTTGCCGCGCGCCCCGTGCGGCAAGCGCGCGGCTGCAACCGCGGCCACGCGCCGCAACCCCGGCAAGCCGAATCGGTCGAACGTCGCCACCCGCGGATGAGGCACGTAGCGGTCGTAGCCGCCAAACAGCTCGTCCCCACCGTCGCCGGACAGCGCCACCGTCACGTGGCGGCGCGCGATCTGGGAGACATACCAGGCCGGAATTGCCGACGCATCGGCGAATGGCTCATCGAAATGCCCGATGAGCCGATCGAGAATGGCGACCGCATCGGGCTTGACGACGAGCTCGTGATGATCTGTTGCGAAATGCGCGGCGATCCGCCGGGCGTAGGCCAGCTCGTTGAACGCCGGCTCATCGAATCCGATCGAAAAGGTCTTCACGCGCTTGCCGGACGCCGCGGCCATCAGCGCCACGACGAGGCTGGAATCGATGCCGCCGGACAGGAACGCGCCGAGCGGGACGTCGCTGACGAGATGGGCGCGAACGGCGTCAGTCAGCACGGCGCGCAGGTCCCGAACGGCGTCGGTCTCGGATCCGCGGTACGACTCCTCGGCCGGCAGTTGAAAGTACCGTTCGACGCGGAGCTTGCCGTCGCGCCACTCGACGAAGTGCCCGGGAGGCACCTTTCGCACCGCCTTGAAGATTGACGCGTCGGACGGCGTGTACAGGAATGACAGGTAATGATCGAGCGACCGCAGATCCAGCTCGCGCGAGACGTCGGGCGCCTGGAGCAGCGACTTGATTTCCGATCCGAAGTACAGCCGCCCGTTGGTTTCGGCATAGTGCAGTGGCTTAATGCCGACGCGATCGCGCGCGAGCAGCAGCGCACGCGCGCGCCTGTCCCAAATCGCGAGCCCGAACATCCCGCGGAGCCGCTCGATTGCCGCCGTGCCCCATTGCTCGTACGCGTGCACAATCGTTTCCGTATCGGTTGCGGTGTAGAAGCGGTGGCCGGCCTGTTCGAGCTGCCGGCGCAACTCGCGATAGTTGTAAATCTCGCCGTTGAAGACGATCCACACGGTCCGATCCTCGTTGTGGATCGGCTGGTGGCCTGTGGACAGGTCAATGACGCTCAACCGGCGCATCCCTATGCCGCCACCCTCGCCGACGAGCGACCCCTCATCGTCCGGACCACGATGCGTGACCGCAGCGCACATCCTGGTGATGAGCGCTTGCCCGTCTTGGACGGACAGGCGCCGCGTGACGTCCGGCGATTCTATGAAGCCGGCGATGCCGCACATGGGGTGCAATTACGGAGGACGAACGCATCGATATCAAGTGCCGACTCGACGCGGCCGAGGGTAATGGAGAGCGCGCGCGGACTGCGCGCGCGGACGAACGATCCATCGACGATCGCGAGACGCGTGATCTCGCCGCTCTTGGCCACGCGGCAGAGCAGCATCCGCGCGTCGGTCTCGAACTGCGCGGTGCGCCACGCGCCGGCGAGCTGGGCTTGCGCAGGCTCGGCGAACATGACGTAGTCGACCCATTTCTCCCTGAGAATCCTGACGGCGGCACCGTGCGCCAACGCGCTCGCTTCGGCCCACACGGGAACGAGATCGACCTGGGCAATCGGATCGAGAGCGTTCAAGTCAAACACGCTGACGAGCCATGGCGCGGCCGACGGATCCCACTGTACGGCGATGGTCGTGGTCGGCTCAACGCGGCCGTACCGAGGCGAGTGCCAGCCCAGGCCCGTTCCTGCGTCGCCAAAATACGCGGCGAGCGTGCCGGTGGGGGCCAGGAGACGCACCGTTTCGCCGGGAGTACGGAGCGTGACCGCGCGGAAAGACGTCACCGCGTGGGCGGGGTGCATGTCGGCCTTCCATTCGGGCCCGACGTGCCAGTGGGCGACGAACGACTCCGGCTTCGCGCCGCCCACGAAATCAGCGGCGATCAGCATGTCGCCGTGCAACGCCAGTACGCGGCGCCGGTGCTCGAGCGGCGCATAGCCGTTGTGAGAGGCGTCGAGGTAGTCGAACCCCGCCGCGGTGCGCCACCGATGCACGCGAGCATCAGCGACGCGCTTCCAGTGAAACGGCCCCGCTGGCAGCGACTGCGATTGCCCATTGATCACGACCGTGTTGTGTGCGGCCGTGGATCGGAATCGATCGCGCAGGGCGGGGTCGGCGGTGTAGCAGGCCGTTCCAGGATCGATGAGCAGACGGCGGCCGCGGACAGACAGCGTCATGGAGAGCGCATCCGCGTGCGCGTGGCCGCCATTGCGAAATCCGTGGGGCCCGCCGTCGATGACGAGATGTTCGCCAGCAGCGGAGCGTGAAACGTAATACCCCGTGTCTACCAGTCCGATCGACGAGGGTCCGCGTCGATAGCTCTTGGGCCGCGATTCCGGGGCGGTGGCGGCTCCGGGAGAGGGCTCATGGACGTCGTTCCTGGCGTGACCGAACGTGATGAGCTGGGCGAAAACGGGATGGGAGAGCAGCCAGTACGTCTCTTCAGGCTCCTGGCCCACGGCTAGCTCATCGGCGCCGGTCAGTTCAGCCGCGATGGCCAGCGAATCATGCAGATCATCGGCCGCGCGGCCGGCAAGCGGAAACAACATCCCACCGTCGTCATCGCCGAAATGCGGAAAGCGGGCCCCCTCGTCACAGAGGTGGCGGAGAGCCGTAGCCAGACGCAAGACGGCGCCTTGAAACACGGCCGCAATCGGATCTCGCGTAATACGCGCGATGGCCAGGGCACACAGATAGAAGTCGGCGGTGTAGCGGTGGTAGTGCGTCGAGCGCTCGCACGCGCCGCCGTCCGCATTGATCTGCCGGGTGATTTCCGCAACGAGGATGCGGCGCCCCCTGTCTTCCCATCGGGGACTGGCCGACAGCTCGGGCAGCGTGCGACCAGCAACATAGAGCGCCAGCGCCTCACCGAGCAGGTGAGTGTTCGGGCTGAAGTAGTAAGAAAGGTGGCGCTCGACGTGTGAGAGCTGACGGTCGATCCCGATCAACAGATCGACGGTCCACGGCTGTTCATCAGATTCGCTGCCCTCGGCAAAGAAATTGAGCGACCAGATCCAGGAGAGGGACCGAAGCCCGAGCTCCAGCATGCTGACCCAATTGATGCCGGTCAACGGAGGGTTTGCCGCCATCCAGGTCTCGAGCTCTCTCAGGAAACGGTCACGGTACCGCCGATCGTCGGTGAGCCACAGCGCCCGGCCGAGCGTGAGCCAGTGTTGATGTCGGTTCAGCTCCCAGGTGATCTTGGGATCGCCGCAGCGTGGATCGAGATAGGGCACTGACCCCCAACTCGCAATCGGCGCGCGGCGGCCAGAGACAGGATCCAGGTGCCAGTCGATGGTCTTGCGCTCGTGTCGGCTCCCGCGGGCCGGAGGCGGTGTCGCCACCGCGGCGTCCTTGGCGGGACGGCCTTGGGATGGGGAACTCGAGTCGAATCTCAGCGCGGTGAAGCCGAGCAGATCGTAGAAGCCGGCGACCACCCGGTCCCCGCGCGCCGCGGCATCCTGCGGGGCCGAAGGAAACGCCCGCGCGATACGATCGCGAATCTGCGAGCGGAAGCCCGGAGCGATCAGAAAGCGCGGAGCACGCGTGGTGAAATGGTCAGCGAGCGCCCGATGAGCCTTCATCCACTGCGCGTCGCTTTGACCCGCGCGGCGCCCTGAGACTCGCGCCTCGCGCGGAGCGAGATCAGAAAGAATGACCGGGAGCTGCCGCCGATCCCAGCGCGGCGGCCCTACGGACCATGCGATCCGATCGCGTGTTCGATGCAAGAGCGCGCGCGACCGCCACGCGATCTCAGCGCGGTCCATTCGCGACAGCCGGCCGACGAGCGGCCAGCGCGCGGCGAGATCAGAGTCACGCTCCACGTTCGGCAGTTGAGGAGGCAAGTTCGGGGCTCGGGTGCTCGGATATGGCTAACGGATCCAGCGCGTCCGAGCCGCCGATATGAGCTTGCCCGGGGGCGAGAGCAGAGAGATACAGCGTCTCGAACGCGGCGATCATCCGTTCGTAGTCGTAACGGGCTTCCACGAACGCTCGACCGGCCCTGCCCATCGCGTCCGCAGCCGCGGCGTTGCAGACGAGAGCATCGACAGCGCGCGCAAGGGCCGGCGCATTGTCGGGCGGCACGAGGTAGCCGGTCCGCCCGTCTTCCACGAGCTCGAGATTGCCGCCGACGGCGCACGCCACGACCGGAAGACCCATGGCCATCGCCTCGATGATGGCGTTCGGCGACGCTTCGGAGCGCGAAGGCAGGACGAACACGTCACTCGCCTGGAGCTGCTCCGTTATGTCCTCGCAGTGACCGAGGAACTCGAACGCACCAGCGACGCCCCGGTCAACGGCGCGCGCCTCCAGCGCCGGTCGAAGTGGTCCGTCACCCACGACCACAAATCGCAGATGCGGGTGGCGAGCCAACAGCGCCGGGGCCGCGTCTATCAAGACGCTATGGGCCTTTTCCGGCCGCAGGTTGGCGACGACGACGATTCGCGACACGCGGGAACGGACCGAGCGGACCTGCGCCTGGGTCAGATCGACGCCATTGGCGATCACTCGAATCTTCCAGGGTGGCACGTGTTCCTCGCGTAGAGAGTCTCGAGCAGCGTTCGAGTTCGCGACGATCACATGGGCGAACTTGTAAGCGATCCGCTGCGCAGCGCGCATCGCGGCGCCTCGGCCCGGATTGAGATCGCGCCGGCTCCCGATTCTGAGCGGCACTCGCGCGAGGAACCCGCCGGCGAGGCCGAAGATATTTGTGTAGAAATCCGTACAGTGAAGCGCTGCGGGAGCAATCTGGCGGCACCAACCGACGAAAGCCGTGATCTGACGGGCCGTTGAGGGGTGCAAGAAGCTCACGATGGGGAACTCGGCAATGGAGGCGGCCACTCCCTGGACCCGGTGGAGCCAGGCTCCGCGGTGGTGAAAGCACGCGATGTGCACTTCGATCCGATCGCGACGGAGCCGTCGTATGAGCTCGATGGTCTGGCGCTCCGTCCCGCCGGGGTTGAAGCTGGTCATGAACACGATGACGCGGGTGGGCGGGAGAGTGGGCGTGGCGGCCGCCTGGGTTTCATGGCTCGTCGCTCGGTCGGCCAGGGGGGGCGCGTGGCCTTCGGGCCGTGCAACATCCCGGTACACTGTCAACCACTGATCGCGAATCGCGTCCCAGAAGTAATTGCGACATCGCTCGCGGGCGGATCGAGCCAGGCCGTGCGCGAGTCTTTGATCATCGACGAGCCGCAATACCTGCGCGGCCACGGCATGGTGATCGTTTGGTGGCGCAAGAAGGCCGTCGCGCTCATGGCAGACCATGGCGGACACACCGCCGACGTCCGTGGCGACGACGGGGAGGCCGGTCGCGAACGCCTCGAGTACGGAGAGCGGCGCGTTGTCGATGTTCGGCGTTTGCACGAAGATGTCTGCGACGTCGTAGTAACGAGCGATCGTCTCGGGCGCGACACGGCCCGCAAACGTGACACCTCTGAGACCGAGATCCTTCGCGAGCCTCTTCAGCGCGCGCTCCTCGCTCCCCGAGCCTGCGATTGTTAGCCTCGCGTCTGGATGAGCGTCCTGGATCTCGCGAAACGCCCGGAGGGTGCAGCCGACGTTGTACATCGGCTCGAGACTGCGCGTGGAGAGAATCCGCGGGGCGAACAGCTTGCGGTCGCGGAAGCGGAATCGCGTGGCGTCTATCATGTTCGGAACGATGACCGCGCTCAGCCCGAACTGCCGAAACACGGCCTCGAGAAATCGCGATTGAACGACGTTCTTCTCCACACGCGCCAGCGCCCGCCTTGCGACCCGGGACCGCCGCAGATGATCCGGAGCTTCGCCGCTGTGATAGTTGAGAACGGCCGGCTTGCCGAGCGCCCTTGCGACGACGATGGCGGGCAGCGGAGCGAGGAGGAAGGACGTGTACGACGCCGAGAAGACATGCACGACGTCGGCCTTTGCCAACTCGCGGATGAGCAGCAACACGTAGAGAGGTTCGGTGACGAGGGTGCGAACGTACTTGATTGACGTCAGGATACGGAACGGCGGCGGCGGCTCAGGATTGACGGGGACCAGCCATGCGTCGACGTCCGCGTCGTTGCGCCACGATCGGAGGAGCACATCCGCCTGGACCGATTGACCGCCGAGGATTCGTAGGGAGGGAGCGACGATGGCGACCCTGAGCTTGCGCGTCATGACCCCGATCGTTGCGGACGCTCTGCAAGCGATGGGCCGTTCGGCGGCGGTCCGGGTCCCTCACACGTCCCCGGGCGGCTGCCTGCGGCCTGGGGGTCGGCAGCTTCGAGCTGGTGTTTAGGCGAAAGCACCGCGGCGTCCGCTCTCTGGCCGGTGCAACCACTGCCGGCCACGTACGGCTTGATGTCGCCGTTCAGGTACTGCTCAGGAGGGCCCGTTGCCCCGCGCGCGGCCGCCATCGCCAGGTTGTAGGCCTCGCGCGCGGTGATGTAGTGAAGCGCATATCGTGTGCCGTCGTTGTAGCGCTGTTCCAGAGACGTCAGCGTTCGGTCAAAGCCCGGGCCGAGCGTGGCTTCCTCCTCCTCTGCCGAGCTGATGCCGTGCGCCCACAACTTGATGAACACCCAGTCAGGGCGGTCGGGCACGTGGACATTGCCGCGCAGCCAGTGTTCGATGCGGTCTGGCGAGGCTGGCATCGCTGGATGGACGTCTGCGTCGTCGAGATCGAGGAAGAGTCGCCGGATGTTCAGGGACGGTGCGAACACCAGCGGCCCCTCAAAAATCATCAGATCAGCCGATCCATCGATGAGCCTTCCAAGCGCGAGTCGTCGATCGTACGATTTCGGCTGGTCGTCGTCTTTCGCGGCGTAGATGGCGTTCACGATGTCAGGCTGAGCTTCCGTATAGACCGCGGGCAGAGAGAATTCCGCGAAGCAGCCCAAGTCGTGGAGTATCTTCAGCTCGGTGGACACGCCGCACATCTCGGCCCCCCTCGCGTTGTCGAGGCCGAAGTTCCCGTGAATGAACGCAAAACGGGTGTCGCCTGTTTGTGTCTTCAGGAAACCGAATTGCTGGAACTGCTGGATCGCCGTGCGGAGCTTGACCTTCAGCGACTCCTCCGTGTCGTTGCCGTGGTGAAGGTGAAGCTCGACCTCGCCGAGGCCGGCGCGTGTCAAGTCGCGGAGCACACCCAGTACATCGGGCTGGTACTGCTCGCCCGGGTAGAACCATGTGTGCTGTACCGGGCGGCCGGATCCATCGTGATGTCGGGCCGCGAGCGACCGGTAGCGGGCTGCCCAATGTCTGGTGCGATCCGCATTCGTATCAGGCTCGAAGTGATCGGTGAAGAGCACGAAGATGTGCTTCGTCGCGTGAACCGACTGGGCCGGCGTCAGACACCACCGCACGTAGTCCGGAATGAAAAGGTAGTATCGCCGTGCGTAGAGGCGAGCCGACGTCGCAACAGAGTAGAGAATCGCGACGGCCAGAGTGAGGCGCAAGACT
>DATKHR010000004.1:0-2825 GCA_035510155.1 Vicinamibacterales bacterium | reverse complement strand
TCCCCAAAGACCTGCTTTACTGGCTGGAATCACTGTAGGAATTATGGAAAGACCGGCGTGACCGACCGACACAAACTCCCAGGCTTTGCTGATGCATCGCCGGGCCAGGCAACATGACGCCGGTCTCACCATAATCCTCCGTATGGAAAGCTTTCCATACGGAGGAAGCACAGGTGGACTTCGGCTATGCCGGCTTCCTGCGGGATCCCGCGTGCGACACGCTGCGCAAGGCGTGGGCGTTCGTGATGACGCTGTCGTTTAGTCGGCACAATTACGTGGAATTTGTGTTCGACCAGGAGGTCGACACGTGGCTGCGCTGCCATCGCCATGCGTTCGAATGGTATGGCGGCGTCGTGCGGCGCGTGGTCCTCGACAATTTGAAAGCGGCGATTGTGCACGCCGCCCTCTACGATCCGGTGGTCCAACGCGCTTACCGCGAATGCGCCGAGCACTATGGCTTCCTCATTTCCCCGTGTCGACCGCGGACGCCTGAGCACAAAGGGAAAGTGGAGCAAGGCGGCGTCCACTACGTGAAACGCAATTTCGTCGCCGGTCGCGCGTTTCGCGACGTGCACGACGCAAATGAGCGGGTCCTCGTCTGGTGCCTGGAAACGGCCGGTCGCCGGATTCATGGGACGACCAAGGAGCAGCCGCTGGCGCGCTTCGACACCATCGAGCGCGAGCAGTTGTTGCCGTTGCCCGCGACGCCGTACGCGTTGGCGACCTGGAAACAGGCCAAGCTGCATCCGGATTGCCACGTCGTGTTCGATCACGCGTTCTATTCCGCGCCCCATCGGCTCATCGGGCAGAAGCTCTGGGTGCGCGGCGCCGACACGAGCGTCCGCCTCTTTTGCCAGCATGAGCTCGTGGCAACCCATCCCCGGGCGATCCGGCGGGGGCAGCGACTGACGAATCCGGATCATCTGCCGCCGGCCAAGGTAGCCGGCCTGCTCGCAACGCCGGCCAGCTGCGTCCGCCGGGCCGACGAGATCGGGCCGGCGACGAGTGAGGTCGTGGGCCGGCTCCTCGGCGATCGGCCCCTGGATCGGCTGCGGACCGTGCTGGGTATTCTCAAGCTCGCGCACAAATTCAGTCCCCGCCGCCTCGAAGCCGCCTGTGCCCGGGCGCTGCAGTACGACGATCTGACCTACGGCACGCTAAAACGCATGCTGGATCGCGGCCTCGATCAGACCCCCTTGCCAGCGGCGCCGCCGATCGCGCCCCCCACGAGCGCGCCGTTGTTTGCGCGACCGGTCACCGATTTCTTTCCCCCAACAGGAGGTGGGTCGTGCAATTGAATCATCAGCTCGTGCCGAAACTGAAGAATCTCCGGCTCTCGGGCATTCTGGCGACGCTCGAGGTCCGCACGCAGCAAGCCATTACCGAGAAGCTGTCCTATGTGGACTTCCTCGAGCGGTTGGTGGAAGACGAAGTCGAGCGACGAGCGCAGAAGCAATTGCAGCTCCGCCTCCGCCGCGCGACGGTCGATCTCGGGAAGACGTTCGAGGGCTTCGATTTCTCCTTTAACCCCTCGATCAATCGTCAGCAGCTCTTCGACCTGGCGACCTGCCGGTTTGTCGAGCGGCACGAGACCGTGCTCATTCAAGGCCCCGCGGGCGTCGGAAAATCGCACCTGGCGCAGGCGCTCGGGCACGAGGCGTGTCGCCGCGGCTTCGACGCCGTGTTCATCTCCGCGGCCCGCATGCTCGGCCATCTGCACGGCGGGCGTGCCGATGGGACCTACGAACGGCGGCTCCTCACCTACACGCGGCCCGACGTCCTCATCCTGGACGATTTCGGGCTCAAGCCCTTGCCCGCCGCCGGGCCCGAGGACTTCTACGAAGTGATCAATGAACGCTACGAACGCGGCGCGTTGATCATCACCTCGAATCGCGCGTTCACTGAATGGCCCGACTTGTTTCAGAACCCGCTCCTGGCCTCCGCCTCGCTCGATCGACTCGCGCACCACGCGCATCAGATCGTGATCACGGGTGACAGTTTCCGCGCGAAGGGCCGTCGGCGCGACGGCAGAAAGGAGTGAAGGTGGCGCGACCGATCGACGATCCAGGGGGGATCCCAGGTATGGGCCCCCTCGAGATCGTCGTTCGTAGGGCATCCTACACGGTCGGCGTTCCGAGAAACGGCCTATGGATCCTGTCGGACCCGTGGAAAACTCACAGAACGAGTTTCCCACCGGTCCTTGGACGCGCACAGGACGCGCGCCCACAGGGTCCACAGGCCCTCATCGTTGGTCGTCATGAAGAAGGAAAACACACCGGAGAACGGTAGGCACGGCGTGATGAAAGTGGCCCCCGATCAAGCAAAAATGAGTGGCTCCCTACGGGCGATATTTGACACACGGAATGCGCGACCGGTTGAGGGAAGCGCCTACAGTGGCCGAAAAGTTCCGGCTGCTGGAGGGCGAGCTCCATAGTCGCGTGCAGCGTCGCTTCGGACTGCATCCGGCGGTGCAGTACGGGTTGACGCAATTCCACCGCAGGCCGCACCTCGGCCGCGTTCTCGAGGTTGCCAGAGACGCCGGCTTGAGCCGCCGCCGCTTCGCCCAGTTGTTCCGCGAGCAAGTGGGAATGACGCCCAAGCGGTACTGCCGGCTGCATCGGTTTCACAACGTGACCAAACAGATTTGCGCGGGGGGAGCCGTGGATTGGGCGGATCTGGCCCTGGCCGACGGCTACAGCGATCAGGCCCATTTGTCGCACGAATTCCGCGAGTTCTCCGGCCTCTCCCCGAGTGCCTTTCTGTCTGGGCGACCGTTCTGCAGCGCCATACGAGTGGATTGACGGTTTCCCTTCACATTCTTACAA
>DATKHR010000003.1:0-2990 GCA_035510155.1 Vicinamibacterales bacterium | reverse complement strand
CGGCGTTGACCGTTGCCGGCGTCAAGCTCGTCTCGGTGAGGTTCTGGCCAGTGCGCGCGATGTCGTTGTGGTACGTGACGACGTCGGTGCCGGCTGTGGAAGCGACAGAGCGGGTCAGAAAGGCGGCAGTCAGCAGGGCCTCACCCAGATGCGTCATCATGGCGGCGGTTTTGTGCATAAATGATCGGAGCCGCCGACGCAAGCCTCGGGCCATGGCTGGGCCTGTGAAATCTTCGGCAATCCACATGGTCTGTTCGCCCGACAGGCGCGAGTCTGGGCGTTCGCCTTACAGAACAAGTCGAAATTACGCGTCTGCCAATGACGGGTCTGGCAGATCTGTCAGTCCGCGCGGAGCGCGTCGAGAGGGTTGAGGTTCGCGGCGCGGCGCGCCGGCAACCAACAGGCCGCGAGTGCCACACCCAGCAGGGTCACAGTGGCGGCGCCGAAGACCACGGGATCGCGCGGGCTGATGCCATAGAGAAGAGACGCGATGAGTCGGCTGCCGGCAAACGCGGCGGCGAGGCCGGTTACGATGCCGGCCAGGGCGACAAGTCCGCCCTGTCGCGTGATCATTCGGGTGATGGTCGTCGGCTCGGCGCCGAGCGCCAGACGCACGCCGACCTCGCCGGTGCGCTGACTGACGATGTACGACATGGCGCCGTAGATGCCTACGACGCCGAGCATCAGGGCAACGGCGGCGGCGATGGCCAGCAGGACCATCGTGAACGCCATCTGCGCTGAGGCGCGATCGAGCGCATCCTGCAGTGTGCGCGCGTCTGCAATGGCGAGGCTTCGGTCGACGCCGTCGATGGCGCGTCGCACGGCCGGCAGGAGCGCGAGCGGCGACGATTTCGATCGCACAATGTAGCTCATGGTCCCCACGTTCGGTCCAACCAGCGCCACTATTGGGATACCGGGCCCGCCGGCGATGGACATCGGCATGTACAGTGTGGGAATCGGCCGGCGTTCGGCGAGCGCTGCCGTGGTGGTATTCGAGGCGATGCCGACGATGGTAAGCCATGTGACGCTTGGCGCTTCTCCCGGCCGTGACGGGGCCTTGCTCGAAGCGACGTGCTGGCCTATCGGGTTCTGGTCCGGGAAGATCACGTCCGCGAGCGCCTGATTGATGACGACGATCCTCTCGCTCCGGTCGACGTCGGCTCTCAGGATGCTGTGCCCGCGCATGAGCCGGATGCCCATTGCTTCGAGGTAGCCGCCAGCGACCGCTCGGAACGCAACGACTGTCAGAGGCGCGTTCTGCCGATACGGGCGACCCTCCACGAGCAGCGTGTTTCCGTACGCAAACCCGTCGAGCGGCAGAGCCGTGGAAGCGGAAGCGGCGGTCACCCCCGGCAGCGTCGACAGGCGGTCGATAATCGATTGATGAGCCGCCACCACGGCTTGTCGATTTGCATAGTCACGGTCTGGCAATCCGACGCGAAACGTGAGAGCGGATGACGGATCGAAGCCCGGGTCGATCGTCCGCAGCTTCTGGAAGCTGCGAACCATGAGACCCGATGCCACGAGAAGCACGAGCGCCAGCGCGATCTGTCCCGCCATCAGGAGCCGCCGGGCGCGGTGACGGACCGGCGTCGCCGTGTAGCCGCGCCCACTATCGTGCAGCGAGGCCGCGAGCGGAGCGAACCTCGCCAGCGGAAGTGCGCCGAAGGCGAGTGCCGCGAGCGCGCTCAGCGTGAACGTGAAAACGACGGCGACTCCGTCCAGGCGAATCTCGTGGAGGCGTGGCAGGTTGGTCGGGCCCGAGGCCACCAGGAATCGCGCCGCGCCCCAGGCCAACGCCAGGCCAATGGCTCCCCCGGCAATCGACAGCAGGGCGCTTTCCGCGAGGAAGTAGCGGACGATGCCCGCACGACCCGCACCGAGCGCGCGGCGAACCGCGACCTCGCGCTGACGGGCGTCCGATCGAACGAGACACAGGTTCGCGACATTGGCGTATGCGATGAGCAGCACCAGGCTCACCGAGGCCAGCAGCATCCAGAGCGCTCGCTCGATGCTGCCGACCGTGGCCTCTTTTACCGTGATCGCGACCGAGCGCATCCTGTCCTCCGTGGCAATCGACAGGGCCATCGGCGAGTTCGGATACGTTTGGGGCAGATCCCGGATAAGCCCGTTCAGCTCGGCGCGGGCATCTTCCAGTGTCGCCCCATCGCGCAGGCGGGCGACCCCTGTGTGTGTATAAATGCCGAATCCGCCGGCTCGCGTGATCTGATCCGGCAGCCACGCATCGGTCTGCGGATCGGGAAACGCATACGATGCAGGCATGACGCCGATGATTTCCGTGGGGACGCCGCTCAGCCTCACCGATTGCCCCACGACGGTCGGATCGCCGCCGTACTGCCGTACCCACAATCCATGCGAGACAACCGCGACCTGCGGAGCGCCCGGCGTGCCTTCCCGCTCGGTGAACCAGCGGCCCATCTCCGGCGAGACGCGCAGGATCTCTGACATGGAGGGAGTGACCCACGCCACGCGGATCCGCACCGGATCGCCGACTCCCGTCAGCGTGAGCTCGTCCGACCGGTACGTCCCCACGGCGGCGAGCGTCTGCGCTCGATCGGCGTACTGGAAATACATGCCGATCGGCATCGACTCGAACGACGGGATGTTCATTCGCGGCACGGCGTGGTCGAGCCTGATCACGCGGTCCGAATCTGGATAGGGCAACGGGTTGAGAACAACCCGCTGCACGACGGCGAAGATTGACGCGTTGGCGCCAATGGCGAGGGCCAGTGTCAAGATCGAGGTCAGCGCGAACATGGGACTCCGCGCCAATCGTCGCGCCGCGTGCCGAAGCTCCTGTCCGATGCCTTGCATGAGGACGGCTATCGGACCTAGACGGTCAGCGAGGCCGAGGAGTTCCTCCAGCGGCGGTTATTACGATTCGGGATTCATCCAGCCGGTTGACTTTTCTGGCAAGGGGCCGAGAATTCCGAATTGGCCGCCCCCAGCCGCGACAACCTGCCGAACCC
>DATKHR010000002.1:0-6758 GCA_035510155.1 Vicinamibacterales bacterium | reverse complement strand
CCGCAGGCCCGAGGAGGCCGAGCATATCGAGAAGCCTCGATCGATAGCGATGCGCGAGTTCTCCTCGCTCGAGGAGGAACCCCATGCTCCGCCAGTTCGCGCGCACTTCGGGATCACGCTCCGACAGCTTGACCAGCACGGGAGCGAGATCAGCAGCTTGAAAGCCGGTTGCAAACAACGCACGCAGTCCCTCGAAGCAGTCATCAGCGTTCGCCGCCGATCCACATTCGTCGTGGATCTTTTGCGAGAGTGCGGCGCTCACCGACGCGTTCGGCAGCCACCTCCAAGAGAGCTGCATGAGGAGGACCGATAGGTCTCCACGATCGCCCTTGTCCCACGCGCCGATCGTAGAAACAGCACGGGCTGCCTCCTCGCTCGTCATTGGACGAGGTGGTCCGAATCGTGACGCGATGATCCACGGAACGCTGAGCCAGGCCAGAAGAAGGCCCGTTGTGATGCACGCCATCGTGATGGCCGCGGTCCATGAGGCCCCGGCCAGCGCCTCTTGGACCGACCCGTGCCGAATCCACTGCTTCTCGAAGTGGTAGATAAGGCTCGGCACGAAGAAGAACGGCACGAAAACGACGACCGCGATTTCGAAGAGCAGACGCTTGAACGTCGGAGACGATGCGTTGAGCGCCGGGAGCAAGGGGATATCGGCCAGCAGGAGGAGCCCGGCCACGAGGAAGTAGAAGAACGGCTTTCCCGTTGGATGTCGCACGGCCTCTGCTGGTTTTATCGAGCGGATAGTCTGCGACAACAGGCCAGATGCTTGGAAGTTGCCAGGTTTGTTGCTTGAGCGCGGGTCCGGGCCGTGCCAAGATCTCCGGATACTCAGTTCGCGAGGGGATTTCAGATGACACCAACGTCGCCAGGACCCATCACCGCCGACGCGAGCGCGGCCCAAGCCAGAAAGAACGCGCCCTACTTCAAGAAGCTTCTCGCCGGTATGCACATGACCGGCGGCATGGGCTCGGTTCGCGAGGCCGATTACAAAGGCCACCACATTACAGTGACGACCATGTATCGCGTGAAAATCGACGGCAAGCCGTTCAACGCCATACTGGGCGTCTCCAACTCAGGCTTGGTCCATTACCACGGAATGCCGAACGCGGGCTTCGCCTCAGCGATCGATCTGCTCAAGAGCGTGATCGACACGTTTCCTGACGAATTCTCCGCACGGTCGCAGACCGGGCCGGGAGCAATGGGCGGGATGACGATGACCAACAAGAAGGGCGTGCGGTCAAAAGCGGCTGCCAAGAAGACGATGCGGCGGAAATGAGGAGCGATGCCTGTTCGATCGAACATTGTCACCAACGCCGCCGCCAAGCAGAAATACGTCCAGGCAGTCCTGGCGCTCAAGCAGCAGTTTACGGGCGTGACGACGGCGAGTCTCGGCATTCCGGGGCCGAGTAAGCCGGCCAGCACCTGGGACAGGTTTGTCGCCTGGCACAGCGCCGTCATGGGAATTGCGCATTCCCGACCAATCTTTCCGCCGTGGCATCGCCTGATGCTTCGAACGATCGAACAACTGATGCAGCAGGTGCTCGGCGATAACACATTCGGCCTTCCGTATTGGGACTGGGCGGCCGACGGCCAGTTGTCGGCAGCCGATCAACTCACCGCGCCGATCTGGAATAACGACTGTATGGGCGACGGCGTCAGCGCGCCGGGACCGTTTACCCTCGCCGCGTTTCCCGTTCGCCTAGCATCGAACGCGAACGGCACGCTGGTCCAGGTGAATCGTGCACTTCGACGAAATCGTGGCGCCGGCGTTCAAGGTATCTCTCGACCGAATCTTCCGAAGAAGGCGTCGACGGCGGACGCATTGAACGTCGTGCCGTTTGACGATGCGCCCTGGGACCGGAACTCGACACGCTTCCGAAACCGAGTGGAAGGATGGAACCCTCCGAACGATTTGCACAATCTCGTGCACATCTGGGTTGGAGGCGACATGCTTCCCGCCTCGTCCCCGAACGATCCTGTCTTCTTTCTCAATCATTGCAATGTGGATCGGATCTGGGAGGCCTGGATGGTCAAGAACGGGCGGAACTACCTGCCGACGGCCACCACGCCCGGTGCACCCGTCGGCCAGCGGCTCACCGATCCGCTGGCATCGCCATTCGGTCCGTCAGTGACACCGGCTCAGGTCCTCGACATGACAGGTGTGTACTCGTATGAGAGCCTGTCCGTATAGAACGTGAACACGAAGGCGCTGCTGAAATACTGCGAGCTGAGCTGGGCGCACGCCAAGACGCTGACTCACGGCGTATAGCAATCCGCCATCGCGTGGTCGGCTTTGGTGCGTCGGGCGGCGTCCGCGTTGGGAGACGGCGGGAGACCCCAGAGGCGCTCGATGAAGGCGACGAGACTCACGTGCGACGAGAGGTCGTGGGAAACATACTTCGCCTTGGCGAACGGTCCCACGACGATACACGGCACCCTCGACCCATAGCGATATTGCTCACCCGGCCAAGGCGTGCCCACGGGAAATTTCTCGACGTTCGGCGGATCCACATGGTCATCCCAGCCGCCCCAATCATCGAACGTGATGAAGATCATGCTTGCCGCCCAGTCGGGGCCTTGACGGACGGCTTCCACCGAAGATCCAAGCCAGCTGTCCGAGGCTTTCATGCTGGTGCGCGGGCCGGGGTGGAAGTCCTGGTCGGCCGGAGCGTAGACCCATGAGACGTTCGGCAGCTTGCCCCCACCAGCGTCTGCCCCGAACTGGGCCGCGGTCTTCACGTTCCTGTGCATCAGGGGATCTTGGTATTGCGCAAACGCGAAGCCTTTTCCATAGTTCGCCCAGGTCTTGCCTGCTTTGACGAGTCGAGCGGGAACACCGGCCGTCGCGATCGATACCGAGTATCGATGGCCTGGATTCGCGTAGGCCCATTCCGCATCCGCCCCGATGGCGAAGCAATGATTCGGAAAGGAGTTGCCGGCGTAGTCGGAGAAGTAGTTGTCGCAAACGGTGAACTCGTTCATCAACTTGTACAAATTGGGTAATTGCGCTGCAGAGAATCGCTCGCGCCGTGCACCGCCCGGCGCCGGCGTCTTTCTGACGTCCCAGTGGCCATGATCGTGGGGAGGATCTGGAACAACGACGTCGGGAGCCAGAGGCAGGGCCTTGTTGCCGTTGACGCCGGCCACGTCGCTGGCAATGTTGTCGATGGTGTGGTTCTCCATAAAGAAGATGACGACCTTTTGGATGTTGGTCGAACCCGACTTCTTCGCAGCCATCGCGCGGACCTCCGTTCTGCCACTCCTCGTGAGCGGTATGAGCGTTCTTCTTTTGTCAATGACAGCCACGGTTCGTCGGTTCCAGCGTGTTGTCCGCAGCCAAGAGCGTCTCGAACGGAGGGTCTACCGCGCCAGTGCCAGCGTCCGTCTGCCCCGGACGCGCCAGAGCCAGTAGAACATCGCGACGAAGACCAACACGATACTCATCCCCATCGTGAGCATCGCATAGACGAACAGCAGTCCGCTTCGCCGATGCAGCGTGGCGCCCTTCGAGGCCAGCGGCGCCATCGCGCCCAGGATGATGGCCATTCCGCCTGCGACGATGTGTATCGGCAGCAGTACGCCCACAGTGTACGCAGAGGTTAGACGGAGAGGGCCTCTTGGGTGTTTCGGGCGCCCGCCAAGCCGCGGCGCTGCGGACGAGGTTGCGTGCGTGTTGCGCGGCCTTCTCGCTGCCTCTAAGTCCCCTCTAAGTCCGCCCGCCAAACACCGCCGTTGTCGTTGCCGGCTCAAGAACGGTTCGAGCCAGCGCGATACCCAGGGCGAGCGCGATCGTCAGCATCGCCGCAAGGGGTCGGCCGGGCAGGACGAGCGCGCCGCAGCCGGCGAGAACCGCGGCGATCACGACATCGACAACTAGGGTTATGGGCTCCGCGCGGGCGCGCTCAGCCGCCAGCGCCCCGCGGTTCATCCACTCGGTGAACAGCAGGTGCCCTCGTAGGACGCCGTTGAGGGCTGACGAGATGCCGATGGCCACAAACGCCGGGTCGGCAAACCCGTGGACACGCTCTTTGATTTCCCAGGCGACAAACGTCGCCGCGCAGTACACCGCCATGATGATCAGCTGATGCGTACGCCACCACCGAGCAAGGCGAGGGCTGTTCAGCCGCAAGCCCTCGGGGCGCGCGAGCGCCAGCGCAACGTCAACAGCGTTCGACCATCGCTCCCCCGGAGCCTTTCTGAGGCACCGCTCGATCACCGTCGCGAGCGGCGCGGGGATGTCAGGACGAAGGGCGTCGACCGGCCGCGCGTCGCTTTCGAGGACGTGCGCGGCGACGGCGAGCGGCGTTCCACCTTCAAATGGGTGCACGCCGCAGCTGTACTCATACAGCAACACGCCAAACGAGAACACATCGCTGCGCGAGTCAGCCGGCTGACCATTCAGCTGCTCCGGCGCCATGTAAGCCGGTGTCCCGACCAGCATGCCCGGCTGCGTCCTTCGCCCGGCGGGCGCTGCCAGGCTGCCCGGTCGATCGGCCGCGTCGTCGACGCGTGCAAGCCCGAAGTCGAGGATTTTGAGGCGTCCGTCCGCCGAGCGCATGATGTTTTCGGGTTTCAGATCGCGGTGGGTGATGCCCTTCGCGTGCGCGCTCGCCAGTGCAGCCGCGAGGTCGCGGGCGGTCTCGAGCATTTCGTGCGATGTCGGGCGGCGGCCGCTCGCAATCTCCGCGCGGAGTGTCTGTCCCTCGACGTATTCGGACGCAATGAACAGCGCGTCCTCGATCTCCTCGAGCGCATAGACCGCGCAGATCCCGGGGTGCGTCAAAGCGGCGGCGGCTTTGGCTTCTCGCCGCAGACGCTCGCGGCGGGTCGCATCCGCGGACAGCGGCGGCGGGAGCGCCTTCAGTGCGACGTGGCGACCGAGGCGCCCGTCGGCGGCCAGATACACGCGCCCCATGCCGCCTCGGCCGATCTCACGAACGATCGTGTAAGCGCCAACCGTCGTGCCGGGCTTGAACCCATCGTCTTCAAGGAACAGCTCGGGAACGCGTTCACCCAGTGGGGCGCGGAGAAAAGATCCAGCCGTGTCGTGGTGGGCCAGGAGCGATATCACTTCGCGGCGCACGCCAGGTTCGCGAGCGGTCTGCTGTTCGACCCAGCGCTGAACGTCGGCCGGCCTCTGATCCAGCGCTTGCTCGAACAGGTCGCGCACACGGCGCCACTCGTCGGACGGGGTGGAAGCCATCAGCGGCTGTTTTCCGTGAGCGCGCGGAACAGCCACGCGCGCGCCAGCGCCCAGCGCCGCTTGAGCGTCGCGGGCGAAATCGCGAGCGCTTCCGCCGCTTCTTCCACACTGAACCCCATGAAGTAGCGCAGCTCGACAATCCGCGCCTGCTCGGGGTCGATCTGCTCGAGACGTGTGAGCGCTTCGTCCAGCGCCGGCAGCATCTGATCGTCCTCGGCAAACACAGCCAGGCGCTCCGACAGCGTCACCCGATCGAGCCCTGCCCAGCGTTTCTGCGCGCCGCGAGCGCGCGCGCGCTCGACCAGGATCTGTCGCATTGAGCGGCCTACGATGCCGACGAAGTGCCGTTTGTCCGTCCAGGGCGTCCCTGGGCCCGCGAGCCGCAGGTAAGCCTCGTGCACGAGCGCGGTTGGCTGGAGCGTCTGCCCCGGCCGTTCGCGCCGCATCAACGCGGCCGCGAGCCGACGGAGCTCGTCGTACGCCGCCGGCGCGAGGCGGTCCAGGTCGAGCCGCCCGGAAGCGGATGCATCCACCTGTGAGGACCACATTGTAGTCGCTCGCCAATCTCTCGCTGAGCCTTCCTGCCGCCCCTTTGCGCATACCCGGATAGCCAGATCTGACGTTTCCACGCCCTCGGTCAACGGTCTGATGCGGACGTTTGGAGGATGTATGAGCAGCCGAACGGTTGCCACAGTCATCGCGTCGAGCCTGATGCTCGTGATCACAGCCGGCCGTGCAGCCGCGGACGTCTGCGTGACCGTGGATGAAACCGAAGACACACTGTCGCCGCGCGATCGTCGGGCGGCGCTTCGTATCCTCGGCAGGCAATTCGAACTGGCTGGTCAACACGTCGTGTCCTCACCGTGTCCTGACCAGTACGTCGTGACCCACGTTCAGCTGGGCTCCGCGATTTTCGTGACGCTGTCGGGGCCACGGGGCCATCGCGAAGCGACGGCCATCGGCCTCGACGACATTCCGGCCATTTACAACCAGATGGTTCGATCCGTTCTGACCGGCGAACCGATGGACCTTCGGGGCGTGGTCGATCGCACCAACGTCTCGGCGACGCAGGCGATGAAGCGGCGCGTCGACTCGGACTCGATTTTCTACGCCCGCCTCGGCTACGGTGCGATGTTCGCCGACCCGAAGCAACCGGTCACGTCGGTCGGGCTGATCGGATACCGGCACGAGCTCGACTCATTCGGCATCGACGTCTCGTTCCTCAATTTCCAGGTCAACCATGCCGGGGGCTCCAGCGGTTACGGTGCGGGGAACACAGACGCGTCGTCCGGTTCATGGGTCAAGCTCGAGGGCCTGTATTTCAAGAGACCGCTGGCGAACCAGACCGCGTACTTCGGCGGCGGATTGAGCTGGAGCGGAGCGTCGATCTTCGACGGCCGCACAGACTGGAGCGGAAACGGTCTCCAAGGCGAGCTGACGGCGGGCTACGAGATGGCGCGAGCCAGCACGATTCGGGCCTTCGTGCAGGCTGACCTCGGGCTCCCCTTCTACGTGTTGACGTCGACGTCTTATCTGCGACCGGTTCCGA
>DATKHR010000001.1:0-5255 GCA_035510155.1 Vicinamibacterales bacterium | reverse complement strand
TCACCAACTCATTTCGCCTCACCCACGAACTCTGCGATCGACATCGCGATGTTGCCACGGCCAGCCTGATTGAGAATTGGATTGATGAGGGTGAGCGACGGATGTGGTTTCTGGACGAAATGACAAACGAGCGCGGCGAGTGACTGTTGGGCGGTTTCCGCCGTACAGGTGATTTCCTAATCGTCGACCGTGGCTGCCCGCCTGTATCCGCGGATTTCATAGACGACGACCGTGATGGCTGGAGCAAACACGAGCAGAACAAGACACGCTGCCGTGCTGATGCGGAATAACGCCGCGCTTGCAGCGAGGATCGCGATGCCGGCACTCGAGATCAACAGCCAGGCGTCCATTGAATGGAAACGGCTGCTCGGTCTCGACGGCTTTTTGCCAGGCGGCCAGCGCTCGACCTCGATCGCCCGGGTGCACGGCGTCAGAGGTGCCCCAGTGCTTCAGTTCATCAAGCGTCCGGCCAAAATAATCGAGCACCTGACCGTTCACGTGCTCGAGCTCGCCAGCGGGCGTCATGACAGCGACCAGGCCCGGGATCGTCTCGACGATGAGGCGATAGCTCTCCTCGCTCACACCAGACATCTTAGGCCGGCCCAGGGAACTCGCGAAAGTTCGCGAGTGATGGTCGCGACGGTTCGCGCGAATCAACTATTCGACCGAAACGGCACAACAAGTTACGAGCGGCCCGCAGATTGCGGTTCGTCTGGTCGCGGCAGGTGCCAATCTCGATGCTCAGGATCATTCGTTCCAGCGACAACGGCATCACAACCCTGACCCTGAGCGGCCGAATCGACTCCGATGGGCTGCCCGAACTCCGCCGGTTTGTCGAGGAGGAGGTCGCTCGAGGCGTCGTCCTCGATTTGGCTGAAGTCAGCCTCGTGGACGCGGAGGCGGTCCGATTCCTGATGCGATGCGAGACCCAAGGCGTTCGCGTCGCACGTTGTCCCGCGTACGTTCGTGAGTGGATGGTGCGCGAGAAGTCACTTTAACAGGAGGTATTCATGTCACAGGCAAACGCGAACAGTGTCAAGAACGTAGTGCTCGTGCACGGCGGTTTCGTAGATGGTTCCGGATGGCAGGGCGTGTACGAAACCCTGAAAGCAGACGGCTACAGCGTCTCGATCGTTCAAAACCCGACGATCTCGTTGGCCGATGATGTGGCGGTCACGAAGCGAATCCTGGCCGCCCAGAACGGTCCCACGATTCTCGTCGGCCATTCGTACGGCGGCGTCGTGATCACCGAGGCCGGGAGCGATCCGAAAGTCGCCGCATTGGTCTACATCGCGGCGTTCGCTCCGGACAAGGGCGAGTCCGTGTCGGCCCTGATCAAAAACCCGCCGCCGGGTGCGCCCGTGCCTCCGATCATGCCACCGCAGGACGGTTTTCTCTTTCTCGATCGCACGAAGTTCCGGGAGTCATTCGCCGCGGACGTCAGCGAGGAAGCCGCCTCGTTCATGGCGGACTCTCAGGTGCCGTGGGGGCTTGACGCGCTCAACGGCGCCGTGACCGAACCCGCGTGGAAGACCAAGCCAAGCTGGTACCTCGTCTCGACCGACGACAGAATGATTCCGCCGGACGCGCAACGCGCCATGTCGAAGCGCGCGGGTTCGACGGTTGTCGAGGCGAAGGGAAGTCACGCCATCTACGTGTCGCAGCCGCGGGCCGTTGCCGATCTCATCGCAACGGCCGCGAACCGTGTGGCTCTGGCGACGCGCTAACGGCCGGAGAACAACTCACGAGAGGCATGGCGGGTCACAACACGTCGCGCGCAGCGACCGCTGTGACTCGCCGTTGTTGCTCAGGCGCCTCGAAGGAATCGGATTCATCTTTGACAGCAACGAGCGACCAAGCCGCCTCAACAAAATTGCCGTAAGGGATCCCAACACATTAGTACGACTTTGTCACTTCATAGGATTCCCGAGGGAATCGGTCAGTGATCTGAATTGAGGACATTGTACGAATTCGCGAAGTTCGGTACGCTGAGCGCCGGTGCTCGATCAGAGCGCGTGGCCGCGTGTCCGCCGGCTGCTGCGGTATCTCGAGCAGTTCAAGGGCTGCTTCAGTTCCCGCTTGCAGCAGGCGTCGTTGCGCCGGTATCTGCAGGGGTTGCTGGGCGACAGCCCGCGCAAGTCGATGCAGGCGATGCTGGCGCGGGTCACCGATCCAGGGCACTATCAAACGTTTCAGCATTTCATCACGCACGCGACCTGGGACTGGCCGCCGGTGTGGAGTCGGTTGCTGGAGTTGCTGCCGGTGCGCGAAGGGATGCTCGTGATCGACGACACGAGCTTCCCGAAACAGGGCAAGCACTCGGTTGGCGTGGCGCGGCAGTATTGCGGCGCGCTGGGCAAGATCGCCAATTGCCAAGTGGCCACGACCACATTGTTGTGGGCGAAAGGGCGCGCGTGGATGCTGGGAGCTGCGCTGTATCTGCCGAAAGAGTGGACGCGCGACCGGGCTCGCTGCGAGCGCGTCTCCATTCCGCCGACGGTCCACTTTCAAGAAAAGTGGCGTTTGGCGTTGACATTGGTGCGACGCGCCCGCGCGGCGGGCCTGACGTTCACCGCTGTGCTCGCCGATGCCGCCTATGGCGATGTGACGGTGTTTCGCGAAGCGTTGCATCGGCTGAATTTGCCCTATGCCTTGGGGATTTCGTCGCACCTGACAGTCTTCACCGGGCGACCCCGAGTCGTCGCGCCCGAGGCAGCCACGCGCCGCGGACGGCCTCCGACGCGCTTCCGCCTGCTCGAGGCCGCGCATCCCATCGCCGTCAGCAAATTGGCGACGGCGCTGCCTCTTCGAGCCTGGCGCCGCGTCACGTGGCAGAACGAGCAGCAACCGACGCGTTGGCGCGCGGAGTTCGCCGCCCTGCGCGTCACGCCGGCGCACGACTGGCGCGAGGGGCGTTTGGCGCCAGAGGTTTGGCTGCTGTGTCAACGTCCCATCGGCCGCGTCAAAGTCGCCAAGTATTTCTTCATTCATCTGCCAGCCACCACCCCTCTGAGGCGGCTCGTCTGGGTCGCGCATCAGCGATGGGCGATCGAGCAGCAGTATCAGCAGCTCAAAGACGAACTTGGGCTCGACCATTTCGAAGGACGCACGTACCCGGGCTGGAACCGACATGTCGTCCTGACGGCTGTCGCCTACACATTTCTCCAGCAGGAGCGCCGGCACACGCGCGGCCAGACCCTGACATTTCCAGTCGTGCGCGCACTCGTCTGCGAAATCTTCACCGCGTTGTATTTCGCCGCGAATCCGAAGCAATTGGATTACATCATTCAGCTCCGCCGCCACTTACCGCTGCGGATCTGACAAAGTAGTATTAGGAGACGTCTCACAATTCTGGGATAATACCTTTGCGGCCGGTCGCAAGTCGTTGATTCTAAAGCGGAGAGATATCCGAGTGGTTTAAGGAGCACGCTTGGAAATCGGATCGCTTCACGCGCGCTGACGCGCAGCAAAACCTACCAACGCACGTCCGATCAACAACTTCACGCAACAACGATCTGCCTCCGCGTGTCCCTGTAAGTCACCGTGTGGCCCCAGGGTTTCGGGGGGTATGTGACACAGTTCTGACACAAAACGGAAGTTGATTTACGTGCACGCGCACCGACGCGTACCGGGTCGTACATCGCCACCGCTTCACGTCCAGCCGAACGCCGGTGTGATTACTCGGTGATCTGGTAACGCAGGAACTCGCGAACAGCCCGCAACAGTTCCGTGTCGCTCGTCTCGATTCGCACCGCGCCGCCTCGCCAAGATCACTCCGCGCTCGATTGTCAGAACAAACGCCACCTTGTAGATTGGACACATGGCGCTTAAACGGATGGACAACGTAGGAATCGTCGTCGATGACCTTGGAGCGACGATTGATTTCTTTCGCGAGCTCGGCCTCGAACTCGAAGGGAGGGCCACGATTGAAGGAGAATGGGCCGGGCGTGTCACTGGACTCGGAGATCAGCGCGTCGAGATTGCCATGATGCGCACGCCGGACGGCCACGGCCGGCTGGAGCTCTCCCGGTTTATCACACCGCGTGTCGTCGCGGATCACCGGAACGCCCCAGTGAATGCTCTGGGCTACCTACGCGTCATGTTCGCCGTGGATGACATCGACGAGACGCTCGAGAGGCTCCGCCAGCGCGGCGCTCAGCTCGTGGGCGAAGTTGTCCAGTATATGGACGCGTATCGACTCTGCTACATCCGAGGCCCTGAAGAGCTTCTCATTGGACTCGCCCAAGAACTCAGCTGAGCACCGGCACAGCGGCCTGCCGTATCTGATCACGAACCATGTCGATTGCTCGCTACCTACCGACCATCTTCAACAATGCGTCGGGATAACGAGCGCCATGTACTTCGATCTGAGACGCGGTCCGATCGATTTCTCGAAGGTCCTCGGTAATGAGTTGAATGTTGGCGGCGCCGAGGTTCTCCTCGAGCCGGTGACGTTTTGTCGTCCCGGGAATCGGCACGATCCACGGCTTCTGCGCGAGTAGCCAGGTCAACGCGATCTGCGCCGGCGTCGCGTTCTTGTGCGCGGCGAACGTTTTCAACCACTCGACGAATGCGACGTTCGCCTTCCGATTCTCTTCCGTGAATCGCGGCACGACGTTGCGAAAATCAGCCGGCTCGAACGTCGTTTTGTCGTCGATTGTGCCGGTCAGAAAACCTTTGCCGAGCGGGCTGAATGGCACGAAGCCTATGCCCAGTTCCTCCAGCGTCGGCAGGATCTCGCGCTCGGGCTCGCGCCACCAGAGCGAGTATTCGCTTTGCAGCGCCGCCACCGGCTGAACGGCGTGCGCGCGCCGGATCGTCTGCGCTCCGGGCTCCGACAATCCAAAGTGCGTGACCTTGCCCGCGGCAATGAGATCTTTGACCGCACCGGCGACGTCCTCGATTGGCACATCCGGATCGACGCGATGCTGGTAGAAGAGATCGATCCGGTCCGTCCGCAGTCTTTTCAACGACGCGTCGGCGACCGCGCGGATCTGCGACGGACGGCTGTTCAGACCGGCCATCTTGTTCTGCTCGATGTTCCACCCAAACTTCGTGGCGATCACCACCTGGTCACGTACCGGCTCGAGCGCTTCCCCCACGACGTCTTCGTTCGTGTACGGGCCGTAGACTTCCGCGGTATCGAAGAAGGTCACGCCGCTGTCGACGGCGGCGCGGATGATCGCGATGCCGTCCTCGCGGCTGCTCGGGCGGCCATAGCTCTGGCTGATGCCCATGCAGCCGAAACCGAGGGC